>JAAYPO010000048.1 GCA_012519745.1 Clostridiaceae bacterium
CAATAATGTATAGGTTGGTTGGATTGATCTTCAGCATCGCTGAGTTGATCCTATTGATAAGAATATTTGTGTCGTGGATCCCTGTCAACAGGGACAACAAATTTGTAGAACTGCTGTATAAGATCACCGAGCCTGTTTTATCTCCTGTCAGGAACCTGATAGCACGTATCGCAGGGCAGATGCTGCCCATCGATTTTTCGCCTATTATCGTGCTTTTGCTGATGGCTCTCCTGAGACATTTCATACTTCGAATAATTGTCAGAATATAGAACAGCTTTAGGGATCCCAGGCAGCAGAAGCTTTCCTTCAGGACGGCCGGATAAAAAGAGACAGTATCCATAACCATAAGGAGCATAAATAAGGGGTGATCATTTATGAATTACACGCCAAACGATTTGCAGAATCTAACCTTTAAAAAACAGGTCATGGGCTATAGTGAGGATATGGTAAACGATGTCCTTGACAAGATAATTGAGGACTATTCTGCATATATCAAAGAAAATGTGGAACTCAAGGACAAGCTGGCCCTTCTCAATGAAGGACTGCAGCATTACAAGACCATAGAGGAGTCGCTTCAGAACACGCTTCTGGTTGCGCAGCAGACCGGAGAGGATATAAAGAAGAATGCTTATGAAAAGGCGGACAACGTTATCCGGGAAGCTGAGATCAGGGCGCAGAAGCTGATCAATGATGCAAATCAGGAAGTAGTCAAGATAAAGTTTGAATATGAGGACTCAAAAAAGAAGCTTCATGTGTTCAAGTCAAAATGTGAAATGCTCCTTATGTCACAGCTGGAGCTGTTGAAACAGATATTTGAAGAAGAAGAGTAGACCTTTGTTGACATCAGGTCGGGCGTTGTTGTATAATGCTGTTTAATATTCAAATGCTATGATCGGAACGAGTAGAGGATCTGGGCCTCACAGAGAGCAGGCGGCTGGTGGAAGCCTGCAGGTATGGTTCTTGAAAATCCTCCGGAAGCAGCTGACTGAAACCATATCACAGCCCGTGAAAAGGCTCCGGTATGCAAGTATGATCAGCCGGTGAACACCGTTATATGTGATATCAAGCGACCGCAGGGCCGTCAGGATCGCAGGAGCATCCTGTCAAGGCAGCTGGGTAATTTGGGTGGTACCGCGTGAGAAAATTTCCTCTCGTCCCTTTTGTGGGATAGAGAGGTTTTTTGATTTTATGGTGATAATTAGTCTGATGGACATTCAAGCATTGATTAAGGAGGCAGTCATGTATAAAAAAGTATCGACAGATTTGAAGTTTGTGGACAGGGAACAGGAGGTACTGGGGTTCTGGAAGGAAAACAGCATATTCGAACAGAGCCTGAAATTCAGAAAGGGAGCTGAAACCTTTACATTTTATGACGGACCGCCGACAGCAAACGGCAAGCCCCATGTAGGCCATATCATAACCCGTACGATGAAGGACCTGATCCCGAGATACAAGAGCATGAAGGGCTACGATGTGCTGAGGAAGGCAGGCTGGGACACCCATGGCCTTCCTGTTGAGCTGGAAGTGGAGAAGCTGCTTGGGATAAATGGTAAACCTGAGATAGAGAAGTACGGTGTGGAGCCGTTTATACAAAAATGCAAGGAAAGTGTGTGGAAATATAAGCACGAGTGGGAGGAAATGAGTGACCGCTTGGGATTCTGGGCGGATATGGAGGATCCCTATGTGACATATCACAATGATTACATCGAATCGGAGTGGTGGGCTCTGAGACAAATATGGGATAAGGGTCTGCTTTATAAGGGTCACAAGATCGTTCCCTATTGTCCGCGCTGCGGCACATCACTATCAAGCCACGAAGTGGCACAGGGCTACAAGGATGTAAAGGATACCTCGGTATATGTCAAGTTCAAGGTAAAGGGAGAGCCGGGCGTGTATCTGCTGGCATGGACAACTACTCCATGGACACTGCCATCGAATGTTGCGCTGACTGTAAACCCTGACGAGAGCTATATAAGAGCGAAGTGCGGGGACGGTGTTTATATACTGGCTGAGGTACTGGCACCTTCGGTACTGAAAGGCGAGTTTGAGACAGTCGGCAAGTACAGGGGTTCTGAACTGATGGGCATGGAATATGAGCCTTTGTTTGATTTTGTCGTTCCCGAGAAGAAAGCATATTATGTGGTATGTGATAATTTCGTTACCCTTACAGACGGCTCAGGAATAGTTCATACTGCTCCGGCCTTCGGTGAAGATGACGCCAAGGTGGGAAGGGCATATGACCTGCCGTTTGTACAGCTGGTCAATGAGCAGGGTGAGTTCGTTGAATCGGTGAAGCTTTGGAAGGGTATGTTCGTAAAGACTGCCGATCCGTTGATAATAAAGGATCTGGACTCCAGAGGCCTGGTTTACAAGCTGATGGATTATGAGCACTCGTATCCGTTCTGTTGGAGATGCGATACCCCGCTTCTTTATTATGCAACTGATACATGGTTCATCAAAATGACTGAGATACGCGACAAGCTTCTGGCAAACAACAGCAGTATAAACTGGCTGCCTGACAATATAAAAGACGGCCGTATGGGCAATTTCCTTGAGAATGTCGTAGATTGGGGCCTGAGCCGTTCAAGGTACTGGGGAACGCCGCTTCCGATATGGGAATGCGGCTGCGGCCACCGTCATCTGATAGGCAGCATTGCAGAATTGAAGGAGCTTGGAAAGGATGTGCCGGACGATATAGAGCTGCACAAGCCGTTTATCGATGCAGTGTATTTGAAATGTCCCAAATGCTCGGGTGATATGAAGAGGGTGTCCGAGGTCATCGACTGCTGGTTCGATTCCGGGGCCATGCCTTTTGCTCAGTGGCATTATCCTTTTGAAAACAAAGAGATATTTGACTCCCATTATCCGGCTGACTTCATCAGTGAGGCTATTGACCAGACAAGGGGCTGGTTCTATACGCTTTTGGCGATCTCTTCACTGTTGTTTGAAAAGCCCGCCTTTAAAAACTGCATAGTTCTTGGTCATGTGAATGACAAGGACGGGCAGAAAATGAGCAAGCATAAGGGGAATGTGGTGGATCCGTGGACAGTACTCAATAAGCAGGGCGCCGATGCGGTACGCTGGTATTTCTATACAAGCAGTGCCCCCTGGCTCCCAAGCAGATTTTACGAGGATGCTGTGAGTGAAAGCCAGAGAAAGTTTATGGGTACCCTTTGGAATACCTATGCTTTCTATGTACTGTATGCAAATATCGACAAATTTAATCCGACGGAGTACAGGCTTGAGCAGGATAAGCTGGCTGTAATGGATAAATGGGTGCTCTCAAGGCTTTATACGCTGATAGGAAATGTGGACAGGAATCTTGAGAATTACAGGATAACCGAGTCTGCAAGGGAGATACAGGATTTTGTTGAAGAGCTCAGCAACTGGTATGTCAGAAGGTGCAGAGAACGTTTCTGGCAGAAGGATATGACCCAGGACAAGATAAATGCCTACATGACGCTCCATACTGTGCTTACAGAGCTGGCAAAGGCCATCGCTCCTTTTGTACCCTTCATCAGTGAGGAGATATATCAGAATCTGGTGAGAAGCATAGATACAGGCGCTCCCCAAAGCGTTCATCTTTGCGATTACCCTGCTGTGCAGGAAGGGTTTATCGATCCGGAGCTGGAAAAGAACATGGATAAGGTCCTGAAGTATGTGGTGCTGGGCCGTGCCTGCAGGAATACGGCAAATATCAAAAACCGTCAGCCGATAGGCAATATGTTCATAAAGGATAGCTGGGAGCTTCCTGAAATGTATGCAGAGCTGGTCAGGGATGAGCTCAATGTGAAGCAGATAGCATTCACGAAGGATGCATCGGGATTCACCACATACAGATTCAAGCCGCAGCTGCGTACTGTAGGACCCAAATACGGCAAGCTGGTTTCCAAAATAGGAGAATATCTGTCGAAGGCTGATGGGAATGAGCTGATGGATACATTCAACAGGGATGGAAGAGTCAGCTTTGATCTGGACGGAAATGCTGTTGAGCTTGAGTTGTCTGATGTTCTGGTTGAAACGGCACAGAGGGAAGGATATGTTTCTGAAAGCGACAGGGATATAACGGTGGTGCTCGACACGAATCTGACGCCGGAGCTGCTGGAGGAGGGCTTTGTCCGCGAGATCATAAGCAAGCTTCAGACCATGAGAAAAGAAGCGGGCTTTGAAGTCCAGGATCATATAAGGGTCTATTATGGCAGTAATGAAAAGATCAGCGGGATATTTGAGCGCAACAAAGAGTTGATCGGAGATGAAGTACTTGCCCAGGCAATACTGCCATCCTCCGGCGATGGTTACAGCAAAGAGTGGAGCATCAATGGAGAAAATGTGACCTTCAGTGTAGCCAAAATCTGATCTGCTGGTAATATGTGATTTTATGGATCGCGGGATGGCAGCGGTTTGTCGTATCCATCCTGCAATCCGTATGCTTGTTGAATATTTCGGAACGGAGATATCAAATGGTAAAGTTAAATGTCGATTTGGCTGACAGAAGCTACCCGATATATGTATCAACTGATTTTTCGGGCTTGGGCATGGCGCTGAGGGCTGCAAGACTGAACGGAAAGCTGATGATAATCACAGACAGCAATGTGAGCGGGTATTATCTGAAGGCATGCACAGATGAACTGGAAGCAGCGGGAGCTGAAGTATACAGCCATGTTTTCCAGGCCGGTGAGAAGAACAAGACCCTTGATACTGTTCAGGATATTTACAGACAGCTCACAGCCCGACGGTTTGACCGCAATTCATCCCTCATAGCTCTTGGAGGCGGAGTTGCCGGTGATATAACAGGCTTTGCGGCTGCTACCTTTATGCGGGGCATAAATTTCATACAGATCCCCACAAGCTTGCTGGCACAAGCTGACAGCAGCATCGGCGGCAAGACGGGAGTTGATTTCGAAGGCAGCAAAAACATGGTGGGAGCCTTCTATCAACCCCGATTCGTATATATCAACGTAAAAACCATCTCCACACTGCCGGGACGAGAGCTCAGTTCGGGACTGGCTGAAGTGATAAAGCACGGACTTATACTCAATGCAGAGTTCTATGACTATTTGAAGCATAGCATGGACAAAATTTTCAGTTTTGATGAAAATACACTCCAATATGTAACAAAGATGAACTGTTCCATAAAAAAAAGCATTGTAGAGCAGGATGAGTACGAGGGAGGCCTGCGGGCAATACTCAATTTCGGTCATACTATAGGCCATGCTGTAGAAAGCGCCTGCGAGTTTTCTCTTTTGCATGGTGAGTGCGTTGCAATTGGTATTTCAGGTGCATTCAGACTGGCATACAGGATGGGGATGCTGTCAATGGATGAGGTCACCTCGGTGGAGGACACCCTGAGCGCAGCAGGTCTGCCGATAAGAGCGCCGGGTCTGGAGCCGGATGAGGTCTATGCGAGGATGCTCCAGGATAAAAAGGTTAAGGACGGCAGGCTGAGATTCATTCTCCCAAAGGCGATCGGAGAGGTCATCAGCTGTACAATAGAGGACGAGCGCCTGATAAAGGAAGTCATCAGAGAATTACAGTAGCAGCATGCAGCTGACGATTATGTCAACAAAGCAGGACTGTATTTGCATTTTGGAACACCCGTGAAGGACGGCTGTTCCATTTTTCAAGTGAAGTCCTTTTTTTTATCACTTTTTTTCTTTTAAACGATGTGTTTAAAAAATGACCGTTTTGAAAACATATATATCGAGGCGATAAAGCGAAAGCATATTTTAAGCTAAAGCAGGTGAGGTTCAGTGTTTGGCAGAAAAGCACGTATCAGGATGCTGGCGGATAAGATCGACAAGCTTGCACTGCATATGGAAAGGTCAAGGATCAGGGACTATATATGCTATCTGGAGAATCCGAGAAAGCTTCTTTTTCCTAATTTTCTGGCCGGAATCGCAAGAGGGTTTGGAGCATCTGTCGGATTCACGCTGCTTACTGCTTTATTGCTGTATATTCTCCAGAGGGTGGTGAAGCTGGAGTTACCGATCATCAGCGAGTTTATAGGCGATATCGTAAGAATAGTTGAAAACAGTATAAGAAAAACAGGAGGCTAGCCGGATGAACAAAATAGAGACTGAACACTACCGGAGTTTACTATTGAAAATGCTGCACGGTGTGGATGATACGATAGAGATGATGAAGGAAAACAGGGAAGCAGAGCAGGATAAATACTCCTCGGGTGAGCTGTCAAATTATGACAATCATCCTGCGGATCAGGGAACGGAGCTTTATCACATGGAGCTTAACAATGCCCTTAAGGTACACGAGGAAAACATCCTGATGGACATAAAGGACGCACTTGGCAGGATAGACAAGGGCGTATATGGTGTCTGTGCCCAGTGTGGTATAGATATATCCAAAGAGAGGCTGGAGGTACACCCATATGCAAAGATGTGTATCAAATGCCAGGAGAGTCTTGAGAGGGCTCCCTTACACCAAAGGAAGGGAAGGGCCAATGAGGAGCTGGTCATAGACGCTCCATTTGGCAGGAAATATTTGAATAAGCAGGAGGATGATGAGCATGAGGGGATGGATCAGCTGAGGGATCTCATGAAATACGGATCATCGGACAGTCCCCAGGACCTGGGAGGCTATCACGATTATGAGGAATATTACACGAATAAAGTGGATAAGCAGGGTATTGTTGATGATATGGACCAGATAACGAATGAAGAGTATAAAAAACAGTTGCCAAATTGACTTAATTCATCAAAAATCTTAAAAATGTTGGTAATTTTTTGATAATGCATATATAATTGATATGGATACTACAAGTAGAATGTAGGGGGGCAAAATGCGTTTTTGTATAAAAATGTTATTTACGACATTTTCATATTATTGTATTGCACGCGCTTTGCCATTCATAATCAGCTGGAGCTTATACATTAGCGGATCTGAGGTATTACAGCCCCAGCTCATTTCCTATGCTCTGATTGCTGTTATCCTTTTTCTGATCATATTTGCAACTATCCGGATCTATATATCCCAGCTTAAAGAGAGGATCCATGCCCAGCAGAAATTTTCCAATTCCATTATAGAGAATGCTAAGACAATGTTAATTATTTGTTCATCCAATGGAAAGGTAGTCATGTTCAATAAGTACGCCCGGGAGGTCACCGGCTACAGCCCGTCAGAGGTAGAGGGCCTGGATATTAGAGAGATCGGCTTTTTGAATGAAGGTACCGATCTTGGAAGAATGATCCTTGAAACCGTGGAAAATGGAACTGTCATACAGAATTATGATACATGTCTCATATCAAAGGACGGCAGAAGGGTGTACACATTATGGAATATAGATATGATCAATTATTCTGAAAATGGTCTCAAATATACAGCCGCGCTGGGGATGGATATAACGGACCGTAAAAATGCAGAGTCCAAGCTGGCTGACAGCTATCAGGAGCTGGAGTCGCTGTATCAGGAGCTGGTTACCAAGGAAATCGAGCTGAAGTTGCAGTTCGATGACCTCAACGCGAGGGATAATGATCTATGCCGCAGTGAAGAGCGCTACAGGCTGGCTGTTGAAGGTGTGAATGACGGGATATGGGACTGGGATGGCAAAGACGGGAGGCTTTTCCTGTCCAGACAAAGCAAAACCATATTAGGATTGCCTCTGGATGATGAACACGTTTCAATAGAGAAATGGTTTGAAGTCATTGCCCAGGAGGATCTTGACCTGTTTGTCAGAAGCCTGAACAAGTATATCACCGAACCTCAGAGGCGCCATTTCCAGATAGAGTGCAGGGTTAGAGCGGAGAATGGCATAATGAAGTGGATCAGGACCAGGGGCATGGCAATATGGGATGAAAGCGGGATCCCGGTCAGGGTGGCCGGATCCATAACCGATATTACCGACCAGCGCAGGGCTGATGAAAAAATACACAGGCTGGCTTATTATGATTCAATGACAGGTCTGCCGAACAGGACGTTGCTGGCGGACAGGTTCATTGTTGCGGCAGCAGGCGCCCAGAGGAAGGGAAAAAAGGTTGCTGTATTTTTTCTGGATCTGGACAATTTCAAAGCTATCAATGATACCATCGGTCATACTTATGGTGATCAACTGCTTTTGCAGGTCGGAAAGCAGCTGACGCTCAGGATGAGAAAAAGCGATACCCTTGCCAGACTTGGCGGAGACGAGTTTATAGTGCTGCAGGGCAATGTAGGGAGTATGGAAGAGGTGTACAAGCTGGCAGTCAGGCTGCTTGAAATATTTAAAAAACCATGGACGCTGGATGACCGGGAGTTTTATGTGACAGCAAGTATAGGCATATCTGTTTACCCCGACGACGGATCGGATCTGCAGGAGCTGATGAAAAATGCCGATACGGCGATGTATCGGGCAAAGGAAAATGGCAGGAACAATTTCCAGGTATTCACTCAGGAGCTGAACCTTCGAATAATGCAGAGGATGGAGATAGAGAGCCATCTCAGAAAGGCCGCTGAAAGGAAGGAATTCGTATTGTACTACCAGCCGCAGATAGAGCTTTCTACGGGAAGCGTGAAATGCGTTGAGGCTTTGATCAGATGGTCCAATCCGGACATGGGCTGGGTAATGCCGGATTCCTTCATACATATTGCTGAGGAGACAGGCATGATAAACGACATAGGGAACTGGGTACTGTCTACGGCCTGTACACAGCTCTATAAATGGCATCAGGAAGGACATGAGGATCTCAGGATATCTGTGAACCTGTCGGCGCGCCAGTTTCAACAGCCCGGGATATATGACAGCATCATCGATATAATCAAAAGAACAGGCATCAAAGCGGAATGGCTGGAGCTTGAAATAACGGAGAGCCTGGCCATGCAGAATCTTGAACTGACCATCGATATCCTGGGACGCTTCAGGAAAGCCGGCATAGGCATTTCCCTTGATGATTTCGGAAAGGGATATTCTTCCCTGAACTATCTCAAGGTACTGCCCATAACCAACCTGAAGATCGACAAAACCTTTATACACGGTATATCGCGGGGATCAAACCCGTCCAAGATAGTAAAGGCCTTGATCTCACTTGCTCACAGTATGGATCTGTCAGTGACCGCCGAGGGAGTGGAAAACAGCATGCAGCTGGAATATCTTGTAAGGGAATCCTGCGACAATGCCCAGGGTTACCTGTTCAGCAGACCCAAGAGAGCAGGTGAAATAGATATGTCCTCCTATGGCTCAAGTCTGGATATGATAAATTAAGGCAGGTCACTTTTTGCTGTCGACGAACCATTTGTCCTCCTCCAGCCACAGATAGGTCTCCCTTCCGTTTATCCTGCATCTGTATCTGATGCCCTGGCCGCCGGCTTTGAGAGATGCCGCCCGACGCACGTCGGTCACCTTGTCTATGTCAAAACATCTGCCGTCTTCCCATTTGATTATAAGAGGGACCTTTCTCCCGTCCTTTGTGAACTTTGCTATTACTTCGACAAATACCTTGGCCATTTTCACACCTCTTCCAATAACCATATGACATAATCATGTATTTCACATCGGGCATATGACATAGTCATATTTCGCTTGCGTTTTCTTCCACCGGGCTTGCGCTGAGCCCGTTTCCTTTCAGCAACACAGCTCGCTGTACGGAATAGTGCCCGAATCGCGACCTGATGCGGTCTATGCTGCTCTCCAGCTGTTCTCTGCGCAGGCGCCTTTCGTCGTCAAAAAGGGACAACTGCCCGCATTCATTATCCATCACTACGTTGGTTACCCTGATGCCAAGCGTTCTGATGGTCTTGGACCAATCCCACGATGCGGCGAATATCTCCAGGGCTTTTTCTGCTATTTCTGAGGAGGTATGGCAATAGTAAGGGAGTTTGCCCTGTCTTTCGATAAAAGTAAGGTCGCCGGATCGTATATATATCTGTACAGTCCTGCCCTTCAGGTGGTGCCGCCGGAGCCTTTCGGCCACACTGTCGGCAAGTACATAGGTGAGTATCTTTACGTCATTGTCGCCGCACAGATCCCGGGGAGTGGTCAGCGAGTTGCCTACGCCCTTTATACCCGGCTGGAAGTCGAGCCTTGTGACCGGAGTCTCGTCATATCCGTTTGCGAACATCCAGAGGGTACGTCCCCACTGCCCGAAATGCTTTTCGAGAAATCTCGGCGGAGCGCAGGCAAGCTCACCTATGGTGGAAATGCCGATATCGGCAAGCTTTCTGCGGGTCGACGGACCTACGTATATCATGTCTCCGGCAGGCAGCCCCCAGATCTTTTCCTTGTAGTTCTCCGGTGATATCACTGTGGTAGCATCAGGCTTTTTCATATCAGAGCCCAGCTTTGCAAAAATCTTGTTGAAGCTCACACCCACCGATGCCGTTATGCCAAGCTCGTATTCTATCCTTTTTCGAAGCTCGTCTGCGATTTTTTCGCCTGAGCCGAAAAGCATGGTGCTTTCCGTCACATCAAGCCAGTTTTCATCAATACCGAAGGCCTCGATCAGGTTGGTGTAGTTTTCGTATATTTTCCTTACCATCATTGAAAATCTCAGGTATCGCATGTAGTTCGGCCTGACCACCACGAGTCCCGGACACCTGGATCTGGCCTCCCATACCGCTTCACCACTCTTGACGCCATATTCCTTGGCAATACGGTTTTTTGCCAGTACTATGCCATGCCTGGTGGACTGAGATCCGCATACCGCTACGGGACAATTGCGCAGCTTTGGATCGTAAAAGCACTCTACACTGGCGTAAAAGTTATTCAGATCGCTGTGCAATATAATTCTGTTCATGGATAAATCACCTTGGTACTCCAACTTTATCGGGGTAGTCGATTTTTTATTAGTATATGCATTCCAACACCGAACATGTGTTCGATATTCTAATTATAATACTGTTTTACCTGAAATGTAAAGAGTATTGTTTATCCAAAGGTGTGTTTAAGATAGTGAATTTTGATACAAAAACAAAAACCCGCCAGTTTCAGACAACGGCGAGTTTTATATTTTTGTGAAGCTTACTTTTTTTGAAACGCCGGACTGACATTGGCAGCAGGACTCTTATTGGCCGCCGGGCTGACGTTTGCCGCCGGGCTGACCTCGGCATATTCGGGCTTTTTAATATAGAAAGGCCTTTCATTGAGCTTTTCCTGAACTATGCGCAATGCTTCACCAAAACGTTGGAAGTGGACTACCTCACGTTCTCTCAAAAACCTCAGCGGATCGATGACATCAGGGTCGTCGGTCATATTTATCAGGTTCTCATAGGTAGCACGAGCTTTTTGCTCAGCAGCCAGGTCCTCGACCAGATCTGCGATAGGGTCCCCCTTTGAAGCAATGTATGCAGCTGTGAATGGCACCCCGCTGGCATTCACAGGATAAACCGCCCTGTCGTGGTCTGCGAAATAGCCGCCAAGGCCTTCTTTTTCAAGTATCTTCGCAGGAACTCCCTTTGTAAGCTGATACACGATAGAACCTACGATTTCAAGATGAGCCAGCTCTTCGGTACCTATATCGTTAAGTGTAGCCTTTGCCACTTCGGTAGGCATGCTGAAGCGCTGGCTCAGGTATCTGATCGAAGCGGCAAGCTCTCCGTCAGGTCCGCCGTACTGAGTTATTACATATTTGGCAAGCTTGGGATTGCAATTTTTTATTTTGACCGGATATTCCAGTTTTTTTTCATAGACCCACATTTACACAACCTCCTTTAGCAGTATCATATTTTGGGAATTGTCAGGCTTCCCAGGGCCAGGGGCTCTCGATCCAGGGCCAGGGGAAGGAATTGCTGGCGCCGGCTGTGAGCGGGCCATACATGTTCTCATAATTATCCCTCAGCAGTCTGGCTCGCTGCGCAGTATTCACAAAGATCATAAGGGCTTTTTGGTCACAGGGATGGGTATTGAGATAGAGATTCAGTTCTATTGCCATAAAATCAAGGGCCATTATTTCCTTTAGCATTTTTTCACGAGCGTCAAACATACAAACACCTCCAATCAGATCTTCGAGTAAGCGGAAAACTCTTATCCATCGTATGAATAAGCGGGATCGGCGCCATAAGGCCTGTCGAGCTCCGGGAATATCGTGCCCTGTTTGAGGCCCAGCAGCGGCGGATACAGACAGCAAAGGCACTGAAAGGGCACATAAGCATGTGCCAATCTGGCTCCGACTATAGGCTGGGGATTATAATACTGCATTTTGCACATATTGAAATCATCGCAGGATATTTTATGGGCTTCAGCCGTCTCAGCTGCTTTGGCGGCATTTGCCGCCGGAAGGTTATCATATGCTGACGGCATTACGCTATTACCTAGCATGAGGTTCCCTCCTATACACTTTTTGTATATAATATTCTTGTTTACATAAAAGTGTTCAAATGGGAACAAATAATAAATTCACATAAGCGAACAGTGATGTGCTCATACATGCTGAAGTGTGCGGTAAAATAGGGATTGGGTAAAAAGAGGAGCACACCTCTGTCCGCCCAGGCAGGCTTCAACTATCGGCAGCGCCAGGTGGTCAAGATGGCCAAATTTTCAACTAAAGGCAGCAGTAAAAATCCTAGTGGATGTTTTTTCAACTAGGGGCAGGATAGCTGGCAATTTTATTGCAAATAATCCACAAAGAGAGCACATAACTCAAGATATCTTGCATTATGTTACCTAGATAAAGCAAAATACCTCCCCTTACCTGAAAAATCATCCACTAGGATTTTTGTGACGACAGCAATTGTACAAATAAAAAATAACTTGTTTACTTTATGGTAATAATATGTTAGAATACTTCAGTGCAACCCAAACAACCATTTGCTCGGTTATTGGACGCTCCGACCAACTACCTGGCTAATGGCGCTAAATGACAAGGAGGCAGTAAAATGTTAAAGGAAAAGAAAACAGAGATCATCGAAGCACACAAGCTTCATGACGGTGACACAGGCTCGCCGGAAGTACAGATCGCTATCCTCACAGAGAGGATAAACCATCTGAATGAGCATCTCAAAGAACACAAGAAGGATCACCATTCCAGAAGGGGACTTCTGAAGATGGTCGGACAGAGAAGAGGATTGTTGAATTATCTTATGGATAAGGATATTCAAAGATATCGTGCAATAATCGAAAAACTCAATCTTAGAAAATAATATTGAGCGGGGTTTTCCCGCTCATTATTTTTACATATGGTGTAATACTAGCATTAAGGGAAACCTTAAAATATACAGCTGCTGACGGGATTATTGCCGCAGTGGACAGAGAACAGAGACCAGTGTCCGCAAGATGGTCGTCACGGATACGTTTTACGGCCGCTGGTGTCCGTTTTCTGTACAACTGCCTCTTTTTCCGTCATGCTAATAACAAAAGGAGGCATTTTTATGTCTAAAACATTCAGTATGAATCTTGCCGGCAGGGATCTAACCATCGAGACCGGTAAACTTGCGCAGCTTGCAAACGGCTCTGCGCTGGTCAGGTATGGTGACACAGTCATCCTGTCGACCGCAACAGCATCCTCATCGCCCAGAGAGGGCATTGACTTCTTCCCGCTAAGTGTGGATTATGAAGAAAAACTGTACGCCGTGGGAAAAATCCCCGGGGGATTTATCAAAAGAGAAGGAAAGCCTTCAGAGAAGGCAGTGCTGACCTCGAGAGTTATCGACAGACCGATACGTCCGTTATTCCCAAAGGATCTCAGAAATGACGTGGCTGTCGTTAATACAGTGCTCTCAGTGGATCAGGACAATTCTCCCGAAATAGCTGCAATGATCGGCGCATCGGTAGCTATCAGCATTTCCGACATCCCGTTCAACGGGCCTATCGGCGGTGTGATACTGGGTCTGGTAGACGGCGAGATCATTATCAATCCAAACGCCGCTCAGAGAGAAAAGAGTGATATGTATGTGACTCTGGCCGGCACCAGTGAAAAGATCACAATGATAGAGGCCGGTGCAAAGGAAGTTTCCGAGGAGATAATGTTCCAGGCCATAAAAAAAGGACATGAGGAGATCAAAAAGATCACCGCATTTATAAAGGATATCGTAGCCGAAGTAGGCAAGCCGAAGTTCGAATACACGTCGGCAGAGGTTCCCCAGGAAATATTCCAGGCTGTATATGATCTGGCATATGAGCAGATGCGCATGGCTGTGCTGACAGATGACAAGACCGTCAGAGATACGCAGGTAGCGGCTCTTACCGAGGACGTACAGCAAAAGCTGGCAGAAAAATTCCCGGACAGTGCCGGAACGATTGCAGAGGCCATATACAAGCTTGAGAAAAAGGTGGTAAGGAACTATATACTTAGAGAAGGTAAAAGAGTCGACGGAAGAAGACTCGATGAAATAAGGCAGATGTCGGCGGCGGTGTCGCTGCTTCCCAGGACTCATGGCTCAGGACTCTTCCAGAGGGGACAGACCCAGGTCATGACCATAGTTACCCTTGGAGGGATAAGTGAATCCCAGATGCTTGACGGTGTGGACCTGGAAGATGAGAAGAGATACATGCACCATTACAATTTCCCGGGCTACAGCGTTGGGGAAGCAAAGACATCGAGAGGACCGGGCAGAAGAGAGATCGGGCACGGCGCACTGGCAGAAAAAGCTTTGGAGCCTGTTCTGCCCAGTGAAGATGAATTCCCGTATGCCATCAGACTGGTTTCAGAAGTGATGATGTCAAACGGATCCACATCACAGGGCAGTGTGTGCGGAAGCACTCTGGCCCTCATGGATGCGGGCGTTCCCATAAAAGCTCCCGTTGCAGGCATCTCTGCAGGCCTTGTTATTGATGAAGAGGATCCTGAAAGATTCATAACATTCATGGATATACAGGGAATAGAGGATTTCTTTGGTGACATGGACTTCAAGGTGGCAGGTACAAAGAATGGTATAACGGCTATACAGATGGATATAAAGGTAGACGGCCTTTCATACGAAATAATCAGGCAGGCCTTCGAGCTCACGAAGAAGGGACGCTTCCAGATACTTGACGAGGTCATCACGCCGGTCATTGCAGAGCCGCGCCAGACTCTTTCGCCCTATGCACCGAAAATGTACAAGATGAACATCGATCCGGACAAGATCAGAGATGTTATCGGACCCGGCGGTAAGGTGATTAACAAGATAATCGATGAAACCGGTGTCAAGATAGACATAGAGGACGACGGAAGAGTGTTCGTGTCAACGCCGGACGAAGCTGCAGGCAAAAGAGCTATGTCCATAATCGAAGCTATTACCAAGGACGCTCAGCCCGGGCAGGTATTCATGGGCAAGGTAACAAGGCTCATGAACTTCGGAGTATTCGTGGAATTCGCTCCCGGAAAGGAAGGCCTGGTACACATATCCAAGCTTGACAACAAGAGAGTTGCCAAGGTGGAAGATGTCTGCAAGGTGGGAGATGAGATGCTTGTCAAGGTCATAGAAATCGACAAGCAGGGACGCATCAACCTTTCCAGAAAGGATGCACTGTCTGAAAACAACGACGGGCAGTAACAAAGTGTATGAAAGGGCGGTCGCACAGCAGAATAAACACCTGTTGTTGCCGCCCTTTTTCCTTTTATAGAGGCCTATTATAATATGTTCAGGAGGCGGCATGCTAAAAAAATATTCGCTTAAAAACGGAGTCAGGGTGGTTTGTGAGAAGCTTCAATATGTCAGGTCGGTATCGGTCGGCATATGGGTCAGGACCGGGTCCCGGGACGAAGATACCAGGATAAACGGCATATCACATTTCATAGAGCATATGCTTTTTAAAGGTACTCAGTCCAGAACTGCGGCACAGATAGCAGAAGCTATCGACAATATAGGCGGACAGCTGAATGCATTTACCGGAAAGGAATGTACATGCTATTATGCAAAAACGCTGGATGAGCATATCGGCATTGCATTGGATATATTAAGCGACATGTTTTTTAATTCGGTATTTGCAAATAAGGACATAGCGCTTGAAAAGCGGGTCATCATAGAAGAAATAGGCATGTATGAGGACTCGCCGGAGGATCTGGTGCACGATGTGCTTTCAGAGACGGTCTGGGGCGGGAGCTCAGTTGGACACCCCATATTGGGTACTAAAAAGTCGCTTAGGAATATAAACCGCGAAAGGATAATGGAATACATGCGGGCAAGGTACACTCCTGCCAATACAGTGATCTCTGTAGCCGGAAATTATGATGATGCAATGCTGGAGGAGCTGCTTGAAAGGTATTTTGGAGATTGGTATCCCGAGGCAAGCCCTGATGAAGAACAGAACAGTGCAATATTCAAACCCGCTGTAAAGGTCCGCCAAAAGGATACCGAGCAGGTCCATATCTGTATTGGCTTTGAAGGGGTAAAAAACGGCGATGACAACCTGTACCCGCTTTTGGCCGTCAACAATATACTGGGAGGCGGGATGAGCTCAAAGCTGTTTCAGAGGATCAGGGAGAAGAAGGGCCTTGTGTATTCCATATATTCCTATCCCACCACATACAAGGACACCGGTCTGTTTACTGTCTACGCGGGTATGAAGCCTGATAACCTTGATGAGGTCATACATCTCATCTACGATGAGATACGCATGATGAAAAAGAAAGGCATCCCGGCATCAGACCTTGAAAAGGCCAAGGAGCAGATGAAGGGCAATTACATATTAGGACTTGAAAGCACAAGCAGCAGGATGAACAGTATAGGAAAGTCCGAATTGCTGCTGGGCTATATAAATACGCCGGAAGAAATACTGAATAAAATCGGATCGGTCACAAAAGAGGGCGTTGACGCCATGGCAGACAGGATATTAGATCTTGACAGGAAGGGGATATCAATAGTCGGAAATGTGCGAAACGGATCGTCGCCGGATGCGTTATAACGATGCGTTTTAATAATCAAATCCAGAATATGACAGCAATACAAATAAAGCCGCTGCAAAGCTTCGGGGCCATTGGGGATCCCGGAGCTTTTTTTATACAAGCACCTGATAATGCCAATATACATAAAATGAAGTAGTGTTTGCCCTTTTCTATTTGCAGAGTCAGACAAGGAGGAAAATAGATGGACCGGATGAAATATACAGTTATTGGAGGAGATCTCAGGAATGTAAAGCTTGCTGAAGCTATTGTGTCAGACGGGAATCAAGTCAACCTGTTCGGCTTTGAAAAAGCCGGTTTTGAAACCACCCTCGATGAAATCGAGGATCTGGATGCTGCTATCGACGATTCGCAAATCGTTATAGGCCCCTTGCCATGTACTAATGATAACGAGGTTCTAAACACTCCGTTTCATAAGAACAAAATATACATAAATGAAGTATTCAGAAAAATGAAAAAGAATCAATTGTTCATAGCAGGCAGGATCAGTGATAGGATCACACAGATGGCTAAGGCTTATAATGTATACACGATAGATTTGCTCGAGAGGGAGGAAATGGCGGTTTTGAATTGCATACCAACTGCGGAAGGTGCGATCCAGATCGCAATGGAGGAGCTGCCTGTAACTCTGAACGGGAGCAAAATACTTATACTGGGCTACGGCAGATTGGGCAAGGTGCTCACAAGGATGCTGTCCGGTATCGGAGCGGAGGTTTGGGCGGAAGCAAGGAAGTTTTCTGATCTGGCATGGATGAAAGCAAATGGGATCAATGCTGTTCACATAAATGATCTGGATGACTATCTGGGAAGAATGGATGTCATTTATAATACGATCCCAAGCAGGATACTCAACAGTGACAGGCTTGAAAAGCTTGGAAGGGAGTGTCTGGTGATAGATCTGGCATCAAAACCCGGAGGTGTTGATTTCGACAGGGCAAAGCTGCTTGGAATAAAGGTCATATGGGCTTTGTCGCTGCCTGGCAAGGTGGCTCCTGTAACCGCCGCAAATTATATGAAACAGACGATATACAATATCATAGAAGAGCTGGGGGTGTGAAATGATGGATTTGAAAGACATTAGGATAGGGTTTGCCTTCACCGGCTCATTCTGTACTTTTTCAAAAGTCATAGCCGAACTTGAAAAACTGACTACTCAAGGAGCAGATATCACTCCTGTGATCTCTTATTCTGTAGACAGCATCGATACCAGATTTGGGACGGCAAATGAGTGGAAAACAAGGATAGAGGCTGTGACGGGCAAAAATGTGATAAGGACCATTGCCGATGCCGAACCGATAGGTCCTAAATGTATGTTCGACATACTTGTGGTAGCGCCATGTACGGGAAATACACTGGGAAAGCTTGCAAACGGTATCTCAGATACTCCTGTCACCATGGCCTGCAAAGCACATTTGCGTAACGGCAGGCCGCTGCTGCTGGCTCTTTCTACCAATGACGGGTTTGGCATAAATGCAAGGAATATCGGATTTTTGCAAAACTGCAAGAATGTTTTTTTTGTACCCTACGGACAGGATGATCCAACGAGAAAAAACAACTCGCTTATGGCTGAGTTTGACATGATACTACCTGCGATAGAGGCTGCTCTGAACGGAAAACAGCTGCAGCCGGTCCTAATATGAATGGTTATTTCACAACAGATTGCGAAGAAGCCGGCAAAGGCTTCTTTTTTTTGATATTTTCTGTGATTTATCATACACTGGTGGTATAATCACTTTGTCGGTAATATACTTGACTTAACAACTATGACGGGGGTATGAATCGATGAAAAAAACACTCTTTCTAGCCAGGACAGCACTATTACTTGCAGTAGCCATCGCCTTCCAGCTATTTGGAAAGTTCATTCCATATAACAATTTTATTGTAGGACCTGTGGTCAATGCGGTACTTCTTGTTGCAACAGCAGCTGCCGGAGTGTGGAGCGGAATCTCGATATCAGTCATAGCGCCGCTTGTATCGGCCTTTACAAACAAGGCACCGATAGCTCCGCTGGTTTTGGGCTTTTCTCCGTTCATTATCATAGGCAACATAATAATAGTACTAAGCTTTCATTTCCTGAGAAAAAAGAATGCTGTCCTGAGCGTTGCAGTGGGCTCTGTGCTTAAGTTTGGTTTTCTGTATGGTGCCATATCTGTCTTTACTTCATTGGTGGAAATGAAACCGCAGGCTGCGGCAACACTGACCAACCTCTTTAGCTGGCCCCAGCTCTTCACTGCTCTGGCCGGCGGCGCTATCGCCCTCGTTATACTCAAGCTGGCAGGCAAAAGCCTGGATATCTCATAATAGACCCAAAAACACATTCGTCTTAAAAATCACACACGTACTAGCGGTGCGTCTGTGATTTTTTATTGTTAACAGCCCTGCAGACAAAACATAGAATATTATAGATCATGAACCAAAAGGGGCATAGTATGATTTATCTTGATAATGCCGCAACTTCTTTTCCAAAGCCTGAAGCCGTCTGTGCAGAAATGGACAGGTGTATGCGTGAATACTGCGCAAACCCGGGCAGAGGAGGGCATGCACTCTCAATAAGGGCGGGAATGGCTGTAAATCATGCAAGGGAAAAAATATCTGAAATATTCAATATATCAGATCCAATGCAGCTGGTTTTTACCAAGAATGCAACAGAAGCAATAAATATAGCAATAAAAGGCGCTGCATGCGAAGGCTGTCATTTCATTACTACAGCAATGGAGCACAATGCCGTCATGCGTCCTCTGAAAACGCTGGAACGGGATATGGGGGCTGAGATTTCCATTGTTTCAGGAAATTCTATCGGTGAGATCGACCCTGAGGATGTAAGGGAATATATTAAAAGCAATACGGTAATGGTCATATCCACACTATCATCAAATGTAAACGGGATCGTCATGCCTGTGGCCGATATGGGACGGATCTGCCGGGAGGCGGGAGTACTGTTCCTTGTGGATGCATCACAGGGAGCGGGCTCCATAGCTTTGGATGTCGAGGCCTGTATGATAGATATGCTTGCATTTCCAGGGCACAAAGGCCTGCTGGGACCACAGGGGACGGGAGGACTTTATATCAGACGGGGGATAATGCTAAAGACGCTGATGGAAGGGGGAACGGGCAGTAATTCCGAATATATTTACCAGCCGGGGATAATGCCCGACAGGTTTGAAAGCGGAACAATGAATACTCCCGGAATAGCGGGGCTGGGAGCAGGAGCCGGATTTGTGATCAAAACCGGATTGGACCGGATCCACGAGCACAAGAGCTATCTGGTCAGTCTGCTGACCGATGGACTTTCACAGATCCCGGGGATCATTTTCTATAGCGTTGCCGACAAAAACAGAAATTCGGGCATAGTTGCCATAAATGTCGGAGATCTTGATTCCACGGAGCTTAGCTGCCTATTGGACAGAGATTTCGGGATATGTACCAGGGCAGGCCTTCATTGTGCTCCTGCAGCACATGGGGTGCTCGGTACGGAACGCCGGGGCATCGTAAGATTCAGTGCAGGCTGCTTCAATACTGAAAATGAGATCTTCAATGCAGTAGATGCCGTTGACAGGATCGTCAGCAGTACAAAATATAAATATCCTTAGACATTACCTTATATTTTACGTATTAGTTATCAGAGCATTGTTTCAAACAAATGGAATAAATGTGACGTGGAAAATGTAAAATGAAGTAAGGAGTGATCTTTATGAGAAACATAGTTAAAACAATTATTTCAGTTGTGATCATCGCGGTATTAGCTATCATTGCGCTAAAGCTTCTGGGGTGGGCCCTTAGAGTTGTGCTTCCCATAGCCATACTTGCATTTATAGCCTATGTCATTTATGTGCTCATCACCGGCAAAAAGCCCAATTTCTAGAGCAATGACGGCGCAAAAGGCCGGTGTGCCTTGAAAAAAGCCCAAAAACAGCGACTTGGGACTATAAAAAGAGAAAATAGATACTTTACAATAGTGTCCGGACTGTGCTATAATTCAAAATGCGTTGCCGGGGTGTAGCTCAGTTTGGCTAGAGTGCTTGCTTGGGGTGCAAGAGGTCGCTGGTTCAAGTCCAGTCACTCCGACCACAAAGAAAAGCTCAGACCACAATGAAAAGCGGCTTTCAGTATAATACGTTACTGTGGCCGCTTACTTGTATACAAGAAATGATATAAATTGCTGTAAAGGGTTGCAAATTCCCAGGGATGCAAATTCTTGTAAAGTACTTAAAAATAGCTTGTTTTCTAGTGTCCCTATTTTTTTATAACCAAAGGAAAGTAAAAATCTACCTTAGTGTACACTTTCCGTTAAATTGGAATACTTTCACAATGTCTCGACAAAATTGACAAGAAATTGACTTGCTAATTGGAGGAGTGGCAAATATGAATTTAAATATTGGGTTTATTGGAACAGGAAAAATGGGTTCTGCAATTGCCAGAGGGATAGCTCTATCCGGTAAAATCCCTCCTGAAAAAATCAGGGTATATGACATTGATCAGCAAAAAACCAAAGCATTACATGAAGAAACAAATGTTTCCGTAGAAATCAGTATTGAAGACATAATAGCAAAATCAGAAATAATAGTTTTAGCAGTTGTTCCCGGACTAATAAGATCTGTCCTTGAACCTCATACTGAACTTTTTACCAGCAAAAAAATTCTTGTATCTATTGCAGCAGGAGTACCAATAAAGATGTTCAAGAATCTACTGGGTGACAAGGCTAAGATTGTTCGGACAATGCCTAATAGACCTGCACTTATAGGGAGTGGAATGACACTTGTTTCATTTGAAAAAGATTCCATAACAGATGAAGAATGTAACACTATAAAATGGTTATTTGAGTCTGTAGGCAAGGTGGAAATGATAAATGAAAACCTTATGGATGAAGTAACAGCGCTTACATCCAGTAGTCCGGCATATGTTTTTATGATGATTGAAGCTATGGCTAATGCTGCTGTATTAAGGGGAATCCCATCAGGAACAGCATATAAGCTTGCAGCACAGGCAGTGTTAGGTTCTGCTCAAATGGTACTTGAAACGGGAAAACATCCTGCTGAGCTAAAAGACGAAATATGTACTCCTGCAGGTACTACAATTGAAGCTGTTAGAGCTTTGGAAAAGAATAATTTCAGATATGCAATTATTGAAGCTATGGAAGAATGCACTAAGAAAGCCAAAATAATTGGTGAAAAATATACTTAGTAATCTGGTTGTATAGCAAAGCCCATAGTAGTTTCATAGTGGTTTACAACATTCTGCTAATTTTGTGTAATTTTTTTTAATTATGATGCATAAGATTTTTAGTGATTAAAGTATTAAAGGAGTACATATGCGTAGCAGAATAAGAAGACTACTAGTAAGCCACATAAAAGAATACTCCAATAGATATTTTTGGCTATTTATGGCATTTGTTATGGGTGTTTCGGCAGGTGCTTTTACTGTAAATGGATTAAGTATTCTGCAGTCAGAAGAATTAATGCACTACTTTCAAGGGTTTTTACAGCTTATGGATAAGCAAAAGCTGAATAGTAATGAAGTATTTGTACTATCTTTGCAGAATAACGCAAAAATAGTCATTTTATTATGGGTTTTAGGGGTAACCATAATAGGAATTCCTTTTATCTTTCTTCTTATTATAGTGAAAGG
>JAAYPO010000049.1 GCA_012519745.1 Clostridiaceae bacterium
AACATACTCAGAAAGTATCTGTGTAGAACTGGCATTGCCAGTCCAGCAGTAGTGGGGTTGGACACCCCAATGATGTACAGATGGAGCTCACACGAAGGCTTCATCTCGAATCAGAAGCTCGCCATTTCAATGGCGATGTAGTTCACGAAAGAATGATTGAATAAAATATCGAGTAAAATAAAATTATGCATAAAAAATGTAGACAAGCAATAATTGGTATGGTAATATAAATTAAATTTAAGAGCAACCTTTTAATTAGTCCCGAGAGGCTGGAAGGGTATTTGAAATAATTGCAGAAATTAGAGGTGAACACCTTTGATTATCATGCTTCCTGCCTGCGGCAGGAAGCTTTTTTATTATTCCCGGCCGGTAATGGCACCGGCAGAAAAAGGAGGCGTCCCGGACATGATAGATAAAGCTGAGATAATGGATGAAAACGGTATAATGAGGGCAGTGACCAGGATAGCTCACGAGATAATAGAAAAGAACAAGGGGGTGGAGAATGTCCATCTCATTGGGATACAAAGACGGGGAGTTCCGCTGGCAAAACTGATTGCAGACAAGATATATGAGGTAGAGGGAACGGAAGTACCCGTAGGTATATTGGACATTACATTCTACAGGGATGACCTCAGTATGCTGGCAGAGCATCCGGTTGTAAACGGTACTGAAATAAACTTCTCAGTGACCGACAAAATCATCGTACTGGTGGATGACGTATTATACACAGGCAGGACTGTCCGTTCGGCTATTGATGCAGTAATGGATATAGGCAGGCCCAGGATGATACAGCTTGCCATACTCATTGACAGAGGACATAGGGAACTGCCTATAAGAGCTGACTATGTCGGCAAGAATGTGCCTACATCGAAGACAGAGATGGTGAATGTCAAGCTTGTGGATATCGACAACGTCAATATCGTCACATTGAGTGATTTGGAATCAGGGATGAGACATTGAGTAAGGATTTATCCTTACTTTTTTTGTAGTGATCTTTCTGGATAACATGAAAGGCGGTATAGAGCATGAATCTAAGATCAAAGGACCTGCTTGGTTTGAAGGACCTGGCAGCCGAAGAGATCGAATACATTCTGGACACGGCAAAGACCATGAAGTACATCATCACTTCAAACAGTAAAAGAACGCCTCATCTTCAGGGAAAGTCCATTGTTACGCTCTTTTATGAAAACAGCACAAGGACCAGGCTTTCCTTTGAGCTTGCCTCCAAGTATATGAGCTCAAGCTCTGCAAACATCTCTTCCTCAGGCAGCAGCGTGGCAAAGGGTGAATCATTGATAGACACCGGGAAGACAATAGATATGATGGGGACAGATGTGATCGTCATCCGCCATCCTCAGTCGGGAGCGCCTCACCTGCTGGCCGGAAATGTAAATGCATCGGTCATAAATGCAGGTGACGGTATGAATGAACATCCGACGCAGGCATTGCTGGATATGTTCACAATGAGAGAAAAAAAGGGTGCGCTGAAGGGTCTGAAGGTTGCTATACTTGGAGATATATATCACAGCAGGGTGGCCAGGAGCAATATATGGGGATTGACGAAAATGGGCGCAGAGGTTTCTCTGGCAGGTCCTGCAACACTTCTGCCGCCGGAGATAGAAAGGACAGGGGCAAAGGTTTTCAGCACTATACATGAAGCAATGATCGATGCCGATGTAGTGATGTCCCTCAGGCTGCAGCTGGAAAGACAGAAAAAAGCTCTGTTCCCAACGGTCCGCGAATACTCACGGTTCTTCGGACTCGATGACAACAGGCTGCAGCTGGCAAAAAAAGATGCTCTGATCATGCATCCGGGGCCTGTGAACCGAGGAGTAGAGCTTACAAGCTCTGTGGCCGACAATGATAGCTCGGTGATCAATGAACAGGTCACAAACGGAGTCGCCGTAAGGATGGCATTGCTGTATTTATTGACCAGGAGGGGAACACATGAAGCTGCTAATTAAGAAGGGTCATATAATAGATGCCAAGACAGGCGTGGACGGAATATTCGATCTGCTGGCGGAAGACGGCAAAATAGTCGGGATATCAAAGGATATCGAAACTGACTTCTGTGAGATTATTGACGCATCCGGAAAATACGTACTGCCCGGGCTTGTGGATGCACATTGCCATTTAAGGGACCCGGGGTTTGAGTACAAGGAGGATATCGAAAGCGGGACCAAAAGCGCAGCAAAGGGCGGCTTCACGTCAATAGCATGTATGCCTAACACCAACCCGGTAGCAGATAATGAATCAGTAATAAAATATATTATAAACAAAGCGAAGCAGGAGGGCTGCGTAAACGTATTTCCCATCGGAGCCGTCACAAAGGGGCAGAAAGGTGAGGAGCTGGCTGAGATCGGCGAAATGAAATTTGCAGGTGCAGTGGCTGTGTCAGATGACGGCAGGCCTGTAAAGAGTGCTTCTCTCATGAAAAAGGCAATGCAGTATGCTTCCATGTTCGATATTGCCGTGATATCACACTGTGAGGATCTGGATCTAGCAGAAGAAGGGGTAATGAACGAAGGATACACCTCTACGATCCTGGGACTTAAGGGAATACCTGCAGCAGCTGAGGAATCAATGGTTGCAAGAGACCTGATCCTGGCAGAGTATTTAAAAATACCTATCCATATCGCCCATGTGAGCACGGCACTTTCAGTAGAATTGATCAGAAACGCCAAGAGCCGCGGAGTAAAGGTGACCTGTGAAACCTGTCCCCATTATTTCTCTCTGACTGAAGAGGCATGTCTGGGGTACGATACCAATGCCAAGGTCAATCCGCCGCTTCGGACGCAGAAAGATGTCGAAGCGATCATAGCCGGTATCGCCGACGACACTATAGATATCATTGCAACGGACCATGCACCTCATCATATCGATGAAAAAAGATTGGAATTCAGCCTTGCCGCAAATGGTATTGTCGGGTTTGAGACAGCATTGCCCCTGGCGGTCACCTATTTAGTAAGGCCAGGTGTGATCACGATGAACAAGCTGGTAGAAAAAATGTGCCACAATCCTGCAAGATTGCTCAGTATAAGCAAGGGCTCACTGGAGGTGGGAGGCACTGCCGATATTACAATAGTCGATGTAGATGATGGATTTACAGTGGACACCGATAGTTTTTCATCCAAATCGAAGAATTCACCATTCGGAGGAATGAAGCTCTTTGGTTCGGTTTGGGGGACCATTGTAGGAGGTAAGCCAGTGGTAAGTGAAAAAATACTGTTGTGACCTGACACGATCGGTATACACCTGATGAAAGGCTGAAAAAATGAAACGATAAAAAAAGGAGAAGGGCAATGTTTGTTGACAGACTGATAACAGCAATCAAAAAGTATGATAATCCGACTGTAGCAGGTCTTGATCCAAAGCTGGACTATGTGCCGGCAGCCATCAGGGACAAAGCCTTCAGGGCTCATGGTGAGGGCTTCAGAGGGGCAGCAGAAGCAATCACCGTGTTCAACAAGCGGCTTATCGACGCATTATGCGATATAGTGCCTGCAGTAAAGCCACAGCTTGCATACTATGAAATGTATGGTACTGAGGGCATCAGAGCTTTTGAAGAAACCTGCCGCTATGCCAGGACAAAGGGACTGCTTGTTATCGCAGATGGAAAGAGAAACGACATCGGTTCTACCGCACAGGCTTACTCAACCGCTTATCTCGGAAGAACAAAAATAGAGACAAATGAGAGTCCGGCCTTTGATGCAGACGCCCTTACAGTCAATCCATATCTTGGGTATGATGGCATCAAGCCCTTTATAGACGATTGCGTTTCGTATGAAAAAGGTATTTTTGTACTGGTGAAGACTTCTAACAAGTCATCGGGTCAGCTCCAGGATCTGGTCACCGAGGATGGGAAGCATATATATGAAAAGGTTGCAGAGATGGTAGACGAATGGGGAAGCCAGGCTATGGGCCAAAATGGCTATAGCAGTGTGGGAGCTGTAGTCGGTGCCACCTGGCCGGATCAGGCGGCAGTACTCAGAGGGATAATGAAGAAGGCATACATACTGGTGCCTGGCTATGGTGCCCAGGGCGGCACTGCTGCAGATGCAGTACGTTCGTTTAACGATGACGGTCTGGGGGCGGTGATAAACGCTTCAAGAAGTATTATGTGCGCCTGGAAATCGGAAAGGTGGAAGGGAAAATATACTGAGGACAGCTTTGACCATGCGGCCAGAGAGGAAGCAATAAGAATGCGCAACGAGATCCGCCAGGCACTATCAGAAAGGGACATTTCTCACTAAAGAGGAATACCGAAAGGAGATAAGCATGCCAAGACGTAATGATGTCAATAAGGTCATAGTGATAGGTTCGGGACCGATAGTGATCGGTCAGGCTGCAGAATTTGACTATGCAGGCACACAGGCCTGTCAGGCATTGAAGGAAGAGGGAGTTACTGTAGTACTGGTGAACAGTAATCCCGCTACCATAATGACTGATACAAACATCGCAGATAAGGTCTATATTGAGCCATTGAACACTGACACAATAAAGAAGATCATTATAAAAGAGAAGCCGGACAGCATGCTCCCAACACTGGGAGGCCAAACAGGGCTGAATCTGGCTATGGAACTGGCTGAATCCGGATTTTTAGCTGAGCATGGTGTAAAACTCCTTGGAACAGCTACAGAAGCCATAAAAATGGCAGAGGACAGGCAGGCATTCAAAGACACGATGGAAAGTATAGGAGAACCGTGCATAGCAAGCAAGGTCGTATCAACCGTAGATGATGCCCTTGCCTTTGCAGAGGAGATCGATTATCCTGTCATCGTCAGACCTGCCTATACCCTGGGCGGCAGCGGAGGCGGCATCGCATATGACAGGGGACAGCTGACCGAAACGGCAACTAATGGTCTTCGGCTCAGCCGTGTTGGCCAGGTGCTGATAGAAAAATGCATATCCGGCTGGAAGGAAATAGAGTATGAGGTCATGCGGGATGGCAAGGGCAATGTAGTGACTATCTGCAGTATGGAGAATGTCGATCCCGTCGGCGTCCACACGGGTGACAGTATCGTAACTGCTCCCTGTCAGACACTTTCGGACAGAGAATTTCAGATGCTGCGCACTGCAGCCCTCAACATTATCACAGCCCTTGGCATAGAGGGAGGGTGCAATGTTCAGTTTGCACTGCATCCCACAAGCTTCGAATATGCAGTCATAGAGGTAAACCCTCGCGTAAGCCGTTCTTCAGCACTGGCATCGAAAGCGACCGGATATCCCATAGCAAGAGTTTCAACTAAAATTGCGATAGGTTATTCCCTGGACGAGATAAAAAATGCAGTTACCGGAAAGACCTTTGCATGCTTTGAGCCTGCAATAGATTACATTGTGCTCAAAATACCCAAATGGCCCTTTGACAAGTTCGTCAAGGCAAGAAGGACCCTGGGGACGCAGATGAAAGCCACCGGCGAGGTCATGTCCATAAGTGATTCCTTCGAAGGAGCATTGATGAAGGCAATCAGGTCACTGGAGCTTGGAAGGTACACTCTGGAGCAGGATATATACAAAAAGCTGGATGACGGTGAAATAGAGGATAAGCTCTATAATATCGATGACGAGAGGCTCTTTGTCATAGCCGAAGCCCTTAGGAGAGGCACATCGGTAAAACATATCAGCGATATAACAAAAATCGATGAGTTCTTTCTCAACAAAATTTTCAAAATAGTGAAAATGGAGGAGAACCTTAAAGTACAGACAAGGGACACATTGACCTCGGAGCTGCTGAGGGAAGCAAAAAAAATGGGCTTTACCGACGCATTGATAGGCAGTTATATCGGATCTGACAGAAAATACATCAGGGAGCTTAGAAAAAAACATGGGATAAATGTGACCTTCAAGACAGTTGATACCTGTGCTGCAGAATTTGAGGCCGTTTCACCATATTATTATTCCACATATGATCAGCACAATGAAGTCAGGCAGACTGACAAAAAGAAGGCATTGGTTATCGGTTCGGGACCTATAAGGATCGGTCAGGGAGTCGAGTTTGACTATTGCTCCGTCCATTCGGTGTGGGCACTGAAGGAGCAGGGTTATGAAACCATAATAGCAAACAATAACCCTGAAACGGTCAGTACTGATTTTGACACTTCTGACAGGCTGTATTTCGAGCCTCTGACCATAGAGGATGTGGAAAACATAATAGAGTGTGAAGAGCCGGAGGGAGTGATCGTCCAATTTGGCGGACAGACTGCCATTAAGCTTGTGAATCAGCTGAGCGATATGGGAGTTGCGATACTTGGAACACAGGCACAGGACGTAGATGCGGCCGAAGACAGGGAGAGGTTCGACAACATACTCGAAGAGGCAGGCATACCGCGGCCGAAGGGGAGGACGGTCTACACGCTGCAGCAGGCTCTGGCAGCAGCCAATGAGCTGATATATCCTGTATTGGTGCGTCCCTCATATGTACTTGGCGGACAGGGTATGGAAATCGCATACAGTGATAAAGATGTGATGGAGTTTATGGAGATAATAAATCGTGTCAAACAGGAGCACCCGATTCTGATAGATAAATACATGATGGGCAGAGAGATAGAGATAGATGCTATATGTGACGGTGAAAACATACTCATCCCCGGAATAATGGAGCATCTTGAGCGGGCGGGTGTCCACTCGGGTGACAGTATTTCGGTATATCCGACGATTTCCATAAGCCAAAAAACAATACAGCAGATCATCCAATACACTGAAAAATTGGCAAAGGCTCTTAATGTGCTTGGGATGATAAACATCCAATATGTTTTATATAACGAGGAGCTGTATGTGATAGAGGTGAATCCCAGATCCAGCCGTACAGTACCATATATCAGCAAGGTCACGGGCATACCCATGGTGGATGTTGCCACAAAGATCATCACCGGTAAAAAGCTCAGTGATTTCGGTTATGGTACCGGTCTGTATAAAAATGCCGAATATTGGGCCGTCAAGGTTCCTGTGTTTTCCTTTGAGAAGCTCCATGACGTCGACACCAGTCTGGGACCGGAAATGAAGTCTACCGGTGAGGTCCTTGGTATAGGCAGGACATTCCATGAAGCCCTGTATAAAGGGATAGCCGCTTCGGGCATGAAGCTGCCTGCAAAGAACGGAGGTATACTAATGACCGTGAGGGATTCCGACAAGACCGAGCTTCTGGAGATAGCAGAGCAGTTTGAAAAGCTTGGCTTTACTCTGTGGGCCACCGGCAGGACCGCCAATATGCTGAATATGCACGGGATCGCCACAAACGCCGTCAAAAAAATCGATGAGGGCTCTCCAAACATACTGGATCTGATATCCTCAGGGAGGATCAGTCTGGTGATAAATACACCTACAAAGGGCCGTCAGCCTGAACGTGATGGTTTCAAAATACGCAGGAAGGCAGTGGAAATGTCAATACCATGTCTCACCTCCCTTGATACCGCAAGAGCAGTCCTTGACTGCATAGAACTGGAAAACAGCGGAGCGGATATGGATGTGAACGATTTGAGCATATTTGATGCTAAATACTGAATCAGCCCAGGAGGATAAAATGTCTAAGCATATGACAAACATAATAACAGGCATAGCAGAGATCGCAGAAGGGATTTTCAGAATGAGGATATCCTCCGGATATATCTCTGCAAATGCAAAGCCGGGGCAATTTGTAAATATCAAGTGCTGCGAAGGAAATGATGCACTTCTGAGACGTCCTATAAGCATTTGCTCCGTTGACAGACCGGGTGACACCTACGATATCGTCTTTCAAAAAAAGGGCGGCGGCACCGGGATGCTGGCAGGAAAAAAGCCCGGTGACCGTATTGATGTGCTGGGACCTCTGGGAAATAGTTTCGATACTGGTGCAAGGCACCGCAGGATAGCCGTTGTTGGCGGCGGTATAGGCGTATTTCCACTGCTGTTCGTGCTCGATGACAGCAGGGCTATAGTAAGGAGGTCGTACCTTGGGTTCAGAACGTCAAAGCTGGTGGTGCTTGAAAATGAATTCAGGTTCAGGTCAAGTTCACTTGAAATAGCCACAGATGACGGTTCATACGGTACGAAAGGCTTTGCTCCCGATATACTTAGGCGTGACATTTCTGTTGAGGATTTTGATATGATCTATGCCTGTGGTCCCGAACCAATGCTAAGGAAGGTATCACAACTAGCCGGAGAACATAACATAGAATGTCAGATCTCTCTTGAGCAGCGTATGGGATGCGGTTTTGGCACATGTCTGGCCTGCGCCTGTAAAACAGCCAATGGAGAAGACGGGTGGAAATACAGCCATGTGTGCAAGGACGGACCTGTTTTCAACAGCAGGAGCATTATATTCGATTGAATCATTCCCTAAAAAGATCGATTTATTGCATTCGGGGAAGGACAGATGATGGAGGATGGTATAATGGATATCGATATGTCGGTGGATATATGCGGAATAAAGCTGAAAAACCCGGTCATAGCAGCTTCCGGAACATTTGGCTTTGGCAGGGAGCATGCCGGATTTATTGACATCAACAAGCTGGGAGGCATCAGCGTAAAAGGCCTGACTCTCAAGCCGCGGATGGGCAATAGGCCTCCGAGGGTGGCAGAGACGCCTGCAGGGATGCTCAACAGCGTGGGATTGCAGAATCCGGGAGTACACTATTTTATAGAAAATGAGCTGCCCTTTTTGCGGCAGCATACAGCTGCGGTGATAGCAAATATTGCGGGAAATACCATCGATGAGTATTGCGAAATGACAGAGATATTGTCGGATGCGGATATCGATGCTATCGAGCTGAATGTATCATGTCCGAATGTCAGGGAAGGCTGTATCGCTTTTGGAACTACACCTGCGGGCATAACAGAAATAACACAGCAGGTAAAGAGATATGCGAAAAAGCCTCTAATAGTCAAACTGACTCCAAATGTATCAAGCATTGCTGATACGGCAGCCGCTGCGGAGTCTGCAGGGGCCGATGCTGTTTCTTTGATAAATACGCTCCTTGGGATGGCAATAGATGTTGAAACAAGGAGGCCGGTGCTGGCCAACAATACGGGCGGATTATCAGGTCCGGCAGTCAAGCCTGTCGCAGTCAGGATGGTATATGAAGTATCCAGGACTGTAAAAATCCCTGTCATCGGTATGGGAGGCATTTTCTGCGGCAATGACGCAGTGGAGTTCATGCTTGCAGGTGCCGACGCGGTAATGGTGGGAACAGCAAATATGATATACCCTGATGCGTGTATAAAAGTGTGCATGGGTATAGAACAATATGTAAGGAAGCTAGGCTATAGCAGAGCTGCCGATATTACCGGCAGCCTGGAAATGAATTAATGATGAACGGGGTGATATATTGAGGACCAGACTCTTATTTGTAAGGCATGCAGAGGCAGAAGGGAATATGATAAGGCGATTCCACGGGTGGACAGATTCTCAGATCACCGACAAAGGCCGGCTTCAGGCACAGCGTGTGGCTGAGAGACTGAAGGATATGCCTATAGATGTCATATACTCCAGCAGCCTGCGCAGAACGATGCAAACTGCCGGCTACATTGCCGAAGCAAAGGGTATGGAGGTCATTACAACAGAGAATCTTAAAGAGATCAACGGCGGTGACTGGGAGGATCTAAGCTGGAATGAGCTTGAGCAGAGATGGCCTGAAGAATACAGTACATGGGAAAATGATCCCCATAAGCACAGGATGCCTAATGGCGAGTCAATGGAAGAGTTTCAGCAAAGGCTGATAGATGAGGTAATGTATATTATCCGGCACAATGAGGGGAAGAACATATGCATCGTGACTCATGGCACCGCTATCAGGGCGATGATATGCCATTTCAGAGCATGTACGCTGGAAGAAATGATCAATGTAGCATGGTGTGACAATACCGCAATAACGATAATCGACTATGAAGACGGGGTATTCCATACTGTGACGGAGGGTGATGCATCCCACCTTGGTAAAGATCTTGCAACGATAGTGAATCAGGAATGGTGGGAGGAATATGTAAAGAAGCTGAAGTCCAGAAAGGGTCATAAATAAGCAGACGGAGGTACTGATCGTGTCTAATGAAAAACTGATAAACTGGCTGTTTGAGACCAATGCTGTCAGGGTTTGCCCTGAAGGTGAGCCGTTTTGGTATACCTCAGGGACGATAGGACCATATTACATAAATACGCATTTCCTGTATGGCAGCCAAGACAAAGCACTGGGACTGCTTGAGAAAATAGATGCAGAAAAAGCCAATAAGCTGAGATGTCCTGAAAGGCTGCTGCCGGCAGTGGAAGCCAACTATGCTTCTGACATGATATACAAGGGGCTTATCGACGGAATGCTGGATTTCATAAAAGGAAACGTCAATGTTGAAGAAATCGATTTTGTTTCAGGAGGGGAGAGAAGGGATTGGTTTTTCTCACTTCTTGTGGCAAAGTTCCTTGAAAAGCCTCATATCACTATATATAAGGATTTATCCGCAGTCATAACGGAGAATGGTGAGACCAGGACCGCAGAATCGATCTGCGGCGCCAGGGTACTGCATGTCGCAGATCTGATCACAGAAGCCTCCAGCTATGAAAGAGCCTGGATACCTGCAATAAAGAAGATTTGCGGACTGATGACAGCCAGTATCGTCGTTATCGACAGGATGCAGGGAGGAGCTGAGCTGCTGGAGAAAAATGATGTTTGCTCCTTTGCGATGGTCTCCATCAATAAAGACTTTTTTAACAAGGCTCTTAAGCTTGGGCATATCACAAAGGGTCAGTATGATATGCTGCTTGAATATACCGCCGATCCGCGGGAATCTATGAGAAGCTTTATCAAAGAGCATCCCGAATTTCTTGAAAATGCTCTGAAGGCAGACAGCCGGACCAGAGAACGCGCACAGCGTTGTATCGATAAGGGGATATACGAATAAGGATATTCTCACAAAATCTGCTCCGCAGCATTCACCATGTTCACAGACAAGGGCATTTTCGTTCTTTGCTAAGTATTTTGACCATTGCATAAATGTTTGAACTGAGTATACCATGTCTTTGGATTTTTTACTTTACATTTTTTAATTATATTAATATAATACTATCTAATGATTAAGTGCAAAAACAAATGCTGTGAAGAGGGATAGTAAGCTATCAAAATGCATCAGCAGAGAGCCCTGTTGGTGGAAAAGGGTGTTGCAGATATAGCTGAACAGGCCTTGGAGCATTGCACCGAAAAGCATCGTGCCCAGTAGGCTGCAACGGAAGCAACCGTTATATTGCATGTCACTTTCCGAGGGAGATGCAAACCCTTTGGAAGTACTTAAAAGGCCTATGCTGTAAAGCAATGGCGAACCGGGGTGGCACCACGAAGCACAGCTCTCGTCCCCAGGAGATATTCCTGGCGATGAGAGCTTTTTATTTATTCAATGCGATAACATTAATTGGAGGTAGGATCATGAAAGAGGATAGAACATGTACCGCCGCTAGACCGGCATTCCCCAAGAGGGCTGTTGTTACAGCCGGAATGCCATATGGCAATAAGGAGCTTCATCTTGGGCACATCGGGGGTGTATTTGTTCATGCGGATACCTTTGCAAGATTTTTAAGAGACAGGATAGGAAAGGAAAATGTGATTTTTGTATCGGGAACTGACTGCTACGGCTCTCCAATACTGGAAAGCTACAGACAGCTGGTGGCCGATGGAGATTTTGAGGGAACCCTGGATGACTTTGTCCTGATGAATCACAACAAGCAAAAGGATGTACTAAATAAGTACAATATCAGCAATAACCTTTTTGCAGCATCAAGCATAGGAAGGGCTTCGGAGATCCACCATACGTTCTCTGACTGGTTCATCACTACGCTATATGATCATGGACACCTTCAAAAGATCACAACTCTTCAGTTTTTTGATACGGAAAGGCAGGTTTTTCTCAATGGACGGCAGGTCACCGGACGCTGCCCTATTGCAGGCTGTTCGTCAGAAAGAGGCTATGCGGATGAATGCTCTCTGGGTCACCAGTATATGCCCTCAGAGCTGATAAATCCGATAAGTGCGCTGTCAGGCAAGACACCCGAAATGAAGGAAGTCACCAACTGGTACTTTAAGCTGGAGAATTTTCAGAAGCTGCTGGAAGCATGGGTGGAGAGCATGGAAGAAAAGCCGGGTACCAGAGCATTCGTACCAAAGAGCATAAGGGAGTTTCTGGAGCTGCCTGTCATATATGTAAAAAAGGAATTGACAGAGCTTTTAGATTCCATGGCAGATGAACTGCCGGAGCATCAAATAATTGACGAAGAGAAAAAATCCTCAGTCAGGGTAGTGTTCAAGCAGCTGTCAGACAGGGAGAAGGCCTGCAAGATGCTGGCCGAAAAATCGATACGCTTCAGGACCGGAAAAACACTTGTTCCATTCAGGCTCACAGGGAACATAGAATGGGGAGTACCTGCACCAAAGCTTGAAGGTATGGAGGATCTGACCATATGGGTCTGGCCGGAGTCCTTATGGGCACCTATATCCTTTACAATGGCATGCCTTGAGGAGCAGGGCCGCATAGAGGATGGTGCCTGCTGCGACAATACCACATGGAAGGACTGGTGGTGCTCCAGAGAATCGAAGGTCTATCAGTTCATCGGTGAAGATAATGTGTATTTTTACGGGCCTGCCGAAATGGCTATGTTTATGGCTCTCAATGAGGATGGCCCTTCAGCTGACCCTGCAGAAGGCAAGATGCAGCTGCCTGAGCTGATCGTCAACAATCACCTTCTGTTTCTTGATAAAAAAGCCAGCAGCAGCGGTGCGGTCAAACCTCCAAAAGCCGAGGAGCTGCTGGAATACTATACTGCAGAACAGCTGAGGGCACATTTTCTGGGGTTGGGTCTTGGTATCAGGAGCGTGGGCTTTCAGCCGAAGCCTTTGAACCCAAGGGCAAATGCAAGGGACAGCGATCCTGTGCTCAAAGAGGGCAATCTGCTCTCTAATGTATTCAACAGAGCAGTCCGTTCATGCTTTTACACAGTACAAAAATATTATGATTCCGTGATACCGGTGATAGATGTCAGCAGTGAGATATTGGAGGGTGCAAGGAATGTCATATTGGAATATGAGAAACTGATGTCACAGCATCAGTTCCATGTGATGATGAATCTAATGGATGACTATATCCGAGGTATCAACAAATATTGGACGAAGCTCATGCGTGAAGCAGATGACAATAATGATGCTGACCTTAGATCAAGAGTGCTTGCAGATTCCTTCCACATGGTAAAAACAGCTGCAGTGCTGATGCATCCTATTGCCCCGGAGGGCACTGAAATGATCAGGGAATACCTTGGGTTTGGAGAGGATTTCTGGAGCTGGGACAGAATTTTTGACACAGTATATGATTATATGGATGATCCATACAGGTATAAGCTGAAATTCCTTGAGCCAAGGACAGACTTTTTCATAAAGCACCACAGCCAGCTTAAGGATGCTAAATAGGGTATCCTGTTATGCTAAGGAGGGGGTCGGATTGAGAAAGATAATAATAATATTAGCGGCAGCACTTCTGCTTACAGGCTGTAAATTGTCAATAAGACAAAAATCAGGAAGTGATGATCAGCCGGATATTACAGCAGACGGCCCTGTCGGCGTTCAGGATCATGCGGTCGGGTCCGATGCAAGCGAAGGGCTCAATAGCCAGCCGGCTGCGGCACAAATGGATGAGACTGTACAAGAGTCTGATGTGACAAATACCGTTATAGCTGATGATGAAAATACTGATGCCGTCAGGAGCATCTGGGATTCTTCGGTCAGGAAGGAATCTATAACGGGGAGCTGGTATGCTGGTATGATAGGAGATGTCAGCATACATGCAAGGTTTGACATATCAGAGGACAGGCTGACAGGCACCTACTATTACGACAAATATAAAACAGAGATACCCTTGGAGGGATACATAGACGATGTGATCAAGGGCATGCTTATGATGCACCTGAATGAAGATACAGATGAAAAGGGGTCTATTTATGCTTTGTTCAGGACAGAGGAGTATGTGCAGGGGTTCTGGAGATCAGGTGAGACCCTTTACCCAATGTACCTGATCAAAGAGGGATCGGATGTAGAACCTCCAAAGCCTGCAGCAGCTGATATGCTGGCATACAAGGGCTTATGGTATGGCAGCCGCAGCTATTATTCAGGGGGAGAGGCCATTTTTACGCCGCTGTTCAGCGATCTTGTATTCTATGATCTGAGTGCATACAACGGCGGCAGCTCAGGATGGCTCGAAAGCTTTGGTGTTCTCGAAAATGGAAGCTTTAAGACAGTATTTGTTGATAAAACCTATGAGGGCAATGAAAATGTTATGTTCAGCTTTAAATTAAAGGATAAGATCCTTGTCCTTGAGTCAAACATGTATGATTATATGTGCGGTATGGGAGTCACATTTCCTGCCGAGTACACCAGAGAAAGAATGGATGTGCCGATACCCAGCGCACAGGATGCCGGGATCGTTGACTCGGAAGAAATGGAAAGGATATTCAGGGAGATCACAGGAGATGACTTTGAAAATTTCATATCATATACACAATTTGTACAGTACGAGGATATCACCCTCGATGGCAGGCCGGCTGCTGCAGGGACATCGTATTTGAGGGGGATACCTGGTATGTGTTTTTATGTTGTTGCAGATAATAAAATATACGCTGCATTTAATGACTTTGGTACTGTTCGTTATTATACGAATGACAAGAAATATGCCAAGGATCTGCCTGAGCCGATAAAGGAATGGGTTCCGGACTGGAATGCAGAAATACGTTACAACTACAAGGAAGTAAAATAATACCAGGGTGAAAAATGAATTTCTTAATAAAAATATCGATAATAGTGCTTCTGACAGCTTCAATAATGTCAGGCTGCGGGTCTGGGACCGGCTCGGGAGACAATACCGGCGGGATGGACCGTCCTGACAGTAATGTCAGTGATGGCACTGAAAATCAACAAAACAATACACAGGATGAAAAGGACGGCAACAGCGGAGATATCGATAATGATGATGGCCGGCCTGATGGATCAAAAACCGACGATAGTCCTCCGGGATATGAAGATGATATAGCAGCCAGAATAAAGGAAATGACACTGGATGAAAAAATCGGTCAGATGTTCATAATCGGCTTTGACGGTACCGTGATAAGCGATGAACTGACCCAGATGCTGAAAACAAGATCTCCGGGGGGAGTTATACTTTTTGGGAGAAATGTGAAAAGCCCTGACCAGCTGCTCGAATTGATAAATTCGATAAAACGGGCCAATAGCGGCAGGGAGCCACTGTTTATATCTGTGGACGAAGAAGGCGGCAGAGTGAGCAGAATGCCGGATGTACTCAGCGATATCCCGTCGGCAGCAGAGATAGGTGAATATGGTGATACCGGGGTAACATATGAAGTTGGTATGCTTCTGGCAGATGAAATATCTTCCTTTGGCTTCAATATGAATTTTGCACCTGTACTCGACATATTCAGCAACCCCGATAACACTGTTATAAGTGACAGATCCTTTGGCAATACGGCCCAGGCTGTAAGTGAGCATGGGGTACAGCTAATGAAGGGGATCCGCGATAAAAACGTCATACCTGTAGTAAAGCATTTCCCAGGCCACGGAGATACAGTGGCTGATTCTCATTCGGAGCTGCCGGTGGTGAACCATGATATGGAGCGTCTGGCCGCCATTGAACTGGTACCTTTCAAAAAAGCAATAGATGAGAATGCAGATGCAGTAATGGTAGGGCACTTATTGATGAAGAGCATCGATCCTGAGAATCCGGCCACTATGTCTGAGGCCATAATAAAAGGGCTTTTGAGGGAACAGATGGGTTTTGACGGTGTAGTTTTGACAGATGACATGACAATGGGCGCCATAACTAAGAAATATGATATCGGTGATGCGGCGGTAAGCTCAGTGGCCGCAGGAAGTGATATGATCCTGGTCTGTCATGGCTTCGATGATCAGATAAAGGCTATAGATGCTGTCAGATCAGCTGTTGAGACTGGATATATCGATGAGGCCGGAATAGATGAAAGCGTTGCAAGGATACTGAGGCTAAAGGCGAAATACGGGCTGGATGACAGGATTATTGACAGTGTTGACACCGAAGGACTAAACAAAAAAATTGATGGACAATTGGCCAAATGGTATAATGAATAAGTGAACTTGACAGGGGAGGATAATCAAAAAGGGACATTTCTCAGCCCCAAAAACTGCAAAAACTGCTTCGTGTAGAGAAGTGTCCCTTTACATTAAAGGAGAACAAGTGAGTACAAGAGAGGATATAATCGTCTCAGATGACGAAATGACCAGGCAGGAAGCGTTCATGCACTCTGTCCGGGAAATGAATCCTGAAGCCGATAAAAAATACACCATCAGCACATATGGCTGCCAGATGAATGAAAACGATTCTGAAAAGCTGGCCGGCATGCTTGAATCAATGGGTTACAAGCATACGGACGAGCTTGAGGAAAGCGACCTGATACTGTTCAATACCTGCTGTGTCAGAGAAAATGCCGAACTGAAGGTATACGGCCATCTCGGGTCGCTGAAGGCACTCAAGGCACGACGGCCGGACATGATCATTGCTGTGTGCGGATGTATGATGCAGCAAAAGGATGTAGTCCAACACATCCTAAAGAAGTACAAGCACGTGGATCTAATATTCGGCACCCACAATATGCACAGATTTCCCGAATTGCTGTACCAGGCATTGAATACTGATGCTGCTGTAGCTGATGTCAGTGCTTCAGAAGGGTATATAGCAGAAGGCATACCTATAAAGCGTGAACATGGTGTCAAGGCATGGCTGACAATCATGTACGGCTGCAACAACTTCTGTTCATACTGCATTGTACCATATGTACGGGGCAGGGAGAGAAGCCGCAGGATTTCCGATATTATTGATGAGGCAAAGCTTTTAGGACATCAGGGTTATAAGGAGATAACGCTGCTGGGGCAGAATGTCAACTCGTATGGACTGGACCTTAATGACGGCACAAGCTTTTCGAAGCTTCTTCGAGGACTTGAGGATGCTGAGGGGATAGAAAGGATACGCTTCATGACCTCTCACCCCAAGGACCTGTCCGATGATCTGATCTATGCAATGCGCGACTGCAGCAAGGTTTGCGGACATCTCCACCTGCCGGTCCAGGCAGGCAGCAACAGGATACTTCATGAGATGAACCGCAAATATACCAGGGAGCACTATTTTGATCTGGTCAACAGGATAAGGGAGCAGATACCTGACATATCCCTCACAACTGACATAATCGTAGGCTTCCCCGGTGAATCGGATGAAGATTTTGAACAAACCTTGGATCTGATCAGAAGAGTCAGGTACGATTATGCATATACCTTCCTGTATTCAAAGCGCACGGGAACTCCTGCTGCCAAGAAATCAGAACAGGTCAGTGAGGAGATAAAAAAGGCAAGGTTTGATGCTCTTCTTGAGCTGCAAAACAGTATCAGCAGGGAGATAAACAGCACCCTTGCCGGAAAGCAGCTGGAGATACTGGTGGAGGGACGCAGCAAAAACAATATAAGCATGATGACCGGACGTACAAGAACAAATAAAATCGTTAATTTCAAAGGAGAAACAGGACTTACCGGCAGGCTTGCAACGGTAAAAATCGAAAAAACCGGTACCTGGTCCCTGGACGGAAGTCTTGTCTAACTAATAAACGGAGGCTGGATGTATGGATGTTTTGATAAAAGCTAAGGAACTCGGTGAATCCCTTGCGGCTTCACCTGTGGTAAAAAGACTAAGAAGCGCTGAGACAGCACTTGAGGCCGACGACCGCGGCATGTCGCTGCTGGAGGATCAAAGATTGCTTCAGATGGAATTGATAAAGGCGACCAGGGAAAAGAACGCCGAAGTCGACCTGAAGGATATCAAGGATATGTTGCTGGGCAAACAGAAGGAAATAGACGAATATCCATTGACCCATGAATATATGGAAGCAAAGGCTGAGTTCGATGATTTGATGAAAAACATAAATGATATCATCACCTTCGCTGTGACAGGCGAAGCATGCTCGCCCTCCAAATGCTCTTCCTGCGGCGGAGGCTGCAGCCACCAGTAAAAAACAGAAGTGAGGTCGGTTAGTTGTGCCATTATCTCCAATGATGCAGCACTATATAGATACAAAGGAGCAATACAAGGACTGTATCCTTTTATACAGACTCGGAGATTTTTATGAAATGTTCTTCGATGATGCGACCCTTGCGTCCCGTGAGCTTGAAATAACGCTGACAGGACGCGATTGCGGGCTGGATGAGCGGGCTCCCATGTGCGGTGTGCCCTATCATGCAGTGGAAGGGTATATATCAAAGCTGATCTCCAAAGGCTATAAAGTAGCGATCTGTGAACAGATGGAGGATCCTGCCCTGGCAAAGGGGATCGTCAGAAGAGAGGTCATCAGGGTAGTAACGCCGGGAACCATCACAGAAACCTCGATGCTCGATGAAAAGAAGAACAACTATCTGGTGTCCATATATGCAAAAGGGCACATGTATGGGTTTGCGGCTGTCGATGTATCTACCGGAGATTTTTCAACAACCAGGATCACCTGGGGCAATACGCTAAGTAAGCTTCTTGATGAGACAGCAAAATATTCGCCGGCCGAAATAATCACAAATCAGGCCTTCTATTCTTCACCTGAAGCAATGGCCCAGTTTAAAAAGCGTTTCAATTCATATATTTCACATTTAGAAGACCAGTACTTCGATGACGGCTTCTGCCAGGACATTTTAACTCAAAAAATGGGTGATGGCATGCTGCCGGCGGAAGTATCGGAGCTTTCGATAAATGCCTGCGGCGCGTTGATGTATTACCTTGAGCAGACACAAAAGGCCGGTTTGGAGCATATCAGACAGATAACGCCATACAAGCTGGAAGAATACATGATGCTTGACATGGCCACCAGAAGGAACCTGGAGCTAACCGAAACCATGCGGGAAAAGGCTCGTAAAGGGACATTGCTGTGGGTCCTGGACAAAACGATGACATCAATGGGAGCCAGGACACTCAGACGATGGGTGGAGCAGCCGCTGCTGAACACCTGTGACATTAATGAACGACTTGATGCAGTAGCAGAATTTGCTGACAAATTCATGGTGCGCATGGAACTGAGGGAGTATCTGAAAAGGGTCTATGACATAGAAAGGCTCATCAGCAAAGTGGTTCTTGGAAATGCCAACTGCAGGGATCTGATCGCTCTGAAAAACTCTCTTCAGCAGGTACCTTACATAAAGGGAATGCTGGACTCCTGCAGCTCAGCCATGGTTTCTGAGAATAACAGGATGATGGAGGCTATGGAAGATATCACTGACCTGATCGAAAGATCCATAGCCGATGATCCGCCTATAACAGTAAAAGAGGGCGGGCTGATCAAGTCCGGGTATGATGAAGAGGTGGACAGGCTCAGGGATGCTGCTGCCAACGGCAAACAGTGGATAGCCTCCCTGGAGGCTGAGGAAAGAGAAAGAACAGGCATAAAGAATCTTAAAATCGGCTTCAACAAGGTTTTCGGATACTACCTTGAGGTCACCAGATCATATTTCGAGCTTGTTCCCCAGGAATACATAAGAAAACAGACGCTGGCCAACTGTGAACGGTATGTCACCCAGGAGCTCAAGGAGATGGAGGAGACGATACTGGGTGCAGAAAACAGGATAACAGAACTGGAATACCAGCTGTTTACAGATATTAGGAATACTGTAGCCGCGGAGGTCGGAAGGATAAAGAGGACAGCTTCGTGCATAGCTGAGCTGGATGTATTGTGTTCTCTTGCAGAGGTTGCAGACAGGGAAAAATACTGCAAGCCGCAAGTCAATAATGAGGGACTGATCAGGATAGAGGGGGGCAGGCATCCCGTAGTGGAAAAAATGCTTGATCCAGGTGCCTTTGTACCCAATGATACGGTCTTGGACATGTCTGAGAACAGGCTGTCCATCATTACCGGTCCAAACATGGCCGGTAAGTCCACATATATGCGCCAGGCCGCGCTGATCGTGCTCCTGGCTCAGATCGGCAGCTTCGTTCCGGCCGATTCTGCGGTGGTAGGTATTGTCGACAGGATATTTACCAGAGTGGGTGCATCCGATGACCTGGCAGCGGGCCAGAGCACATTTATGGTAGAGATGTCGGAAGTGGCGGGAATACTGGAAAACGCAACATCAAGGAGCTTGTTGGTCCTCGATGAGATCGGCAGAGGCACAAGTACCTTTGACGGCCTCAGTATTGCCTGGTCCGTCATCGAATACATATCCGATGCCGAGAAGGTTGGGAGCCGGACTCTTTTTGCCACACATTACCACGAACTGACAGAGCTTGAGGGCAAACTGCCCGGAATCAAAAATTATTGTATAGCTGTGAAGGAAAAGGGTGACGATATCATTTTCCTCAGAAAAATCATCCGGGGAGGAGCTGACGGCAGTTACGGCATCCAGGTAGCCAAGCTGGCAGGATTGCCCCAGTCTGTCACTGACAGGGCAAAGGAGCTGCTGAAAGAGCTTGAGGATGCAGATATCAGCAAGCATCGTATAAGACGCAAAAAACAACAGTTTGAAGGACAGGTAGAGCTCTTTATACCTGAGGGCAATAGTGACAGGATCGGCAAAGAAGTACTGGAAGAGCTCAAAACACTTGATATATCAACGATTACTCCACTGGATGCCATGAATGTCATATACAGGCTGCAGCAAAAAGCAAGAAAGGGTTGAAAATGGGAAATATCATAATTCTGGATGAGAACACCGCAAATAAAATAGCAGCAGGAGAGGTAGTAGAAAGACCTGCCTCCGTCATAAAGGAGCTGGTGGAGAACTCCATTGATGCAGGTGCCAACAATATCAGTGTTGAGATCCGCAATGGGGGCATATCCTTTATCAGGATAACAGACAACGGATGCGGCATCTCTGAGGATGATGCGGAGCTGGCATTTGAGCGTCATGCCACCAGCAAGATAAGAAGAGCTGATGATCTTGAATCTATCACCAGCATGGGTTTTAGAGGCGAAGCACTGGCAAGTATCGCAGCAGTATCTTCAGTAACGCTCATGACCAGGGTGAAAGATTCGGTCCAGGGCATATCTGTCACGGTCAAAGGCGGCTGTATCACAGATTTGAGTCCAGCAGGATGTCCAGTCGGCACATCCATAACTGTGAAGGAGCTGTTTTTCAACACTCCGGCACGATACAAATTCTTAAAAAAGGACACAACAGAAGCAGGGTACATCATTGACATCCTCAGCCGTATCGCTTTGTCGCATCCCGAGATCTCGTTCACGTTGGTGAATACAGGAAGCAGAGTGCTTCATACGCCGGGCAACGGGGATCTGAAGAGTACGGTTTTCAGTGTTTACGGTGCAGAAACTGCAAGACATCTGCTGGAGGTAGATTACCGGGATGAGCAATTCAGGATAAAAGGCTTTGTGGGAAAAGCTGAGATAGCCCGTTCAAACAGAAATCATCAATCGATATATATAAACAAACGATATATTCGCAATAAAACCATTACATCTGCAATAGATACAGCTTTTTCGACGTTTATAATGAAGGGCAGATATCCCTTCGTACTGCTTGACATAGAAGTGAATCCTTCCAATGTTGATGTCAATGTGCATCCCTCAAAAATGGAGGTAAAGTTTTCAAACGATCAGGAGGTTTTCAGGGCAGTATATCACGCAGTGAACAACGCACTGCTGTCCCAGTCGTCAGTCAGGACTCTGCCAGATACAGCAAAGTCCGGCGACAGCTTTAGGTTCACCGGCAGCAGCGGTGCTCATGCTTCCGATAAGCGACATGAAAGGAAGGAAGGACCCTCTTATTCCCAGCAGGAGTTTGAATGGGTGCGAAATGAGCTTCACAAAAAAAGAGAGGCGGCTATATCCGGCAATAGCGTCAACGCGGCGAGAGATATGGTTCGAAACGAATCGGACAGAGGAGCAGATAACGTTTTGCTGCAGAAAGAAAGCGATGCTGATGGGGCAAGGACAAATGTTTATTCCGTGGAGGACGAGAGCAGGAACGATCCTGTTGTTGCCGAGCCTTCCCCTAAAGCCGATATTTCCGACACCGAAAATGAAGCCCGGGAGGCTGACTCATCAGCTGCCGGCCGTGAAATATTCAAAAACACCAGGATCATCGGCCAGGCGTTTTCTACATACATTCTCCTTGAAGGGGAGGATGAGCTTTATCTGCTGGATCAGCATGCTGCCCACGAGAGGATCAGATATGAAGAGCTGAAGAAGTCCTTTGAAAAGGATCAGCCATTTACACAGATGCTGTTGTCAGTAATTCATGTCGACCTTACAAGCAGTGAATACCAATTTGCATTAAGTGAGTCGGAATTGTTTGAAAGACTTGGCTTTTCCTTTGAGAGCTTTGGTACCAATTCCATTATTCTGCGCTCGGCTCCCTTTATTGATGATGGAGCTGATATAAGAAAGGGATTCCTTGATATCCTGAACTTTGTTATGTCAGGCAGCAGTGGTGATAAGAGAGCAATTACAGATGAGGCTCTTTTCAGGATGGCATGCAGATCTTCCGTTATGGCTCACAAAAAGCTGGATCCAAGAGAAATAGAAGCATTGCTCCAAAGCCTGTCGTCATTGGAAAACCCGTTTACATGCCCCCACGGACGCCCTGCTGTCCTTAAGCTGAGACGTTACGAACTGGAAAAATTGTTCAAGCGGATTGTATAAATTGCAGGCATATGGTTACAATTGGTAGGTAGAGAGGGGGTATGAGCGCTTAATGGAGCCTGTTATTATTATCGCAGGCCCGACTGCATCCGGAAAGACAGGACTGTCCATTGAACTGGCAAAGCTGATAAACGGGAGCATCATTTCTGCAGACTCAATGCAGATATACAGATTCATGGATATCGGTACCGCAAAACCGGATGAAAAAGAAAGATCGGGCATCAGGCATTATTTGATCGATGAAGTAGATCCCGATGAGAACTTCAGTGTTGCAAGATTTCGTGAGCTTGCTCTGGGATATATTGAAGAAATCATAAGGGAAGGCAGGCGTCCCATAATTGCCGGCGGCACAGGACTTTACATAAATTCTCTTTTGTACAATATCAATTTTTCCCAGACTATATGCGACGAAGAGCTGAGGGATTCACTGAGAAGAGAGGCGCAAGAGAAGGGAAACAGATATCTTTATGAAAGGCTGCTTGCTATGGATCCTGTGACAGCCTCAAGAATACATGAAAACGATGTAAAGAGAGTCATTCGTGCAATTGAAGTGCATACCCATACGAATAAACCGATCTCCGAGCATGAAAAAATGTCCAGACTTGAACCTGCACCCTACAGATACATTGTCTTCGGTTTGAACTGGGACAGGGAAAGGCTGTATCGGCGCATTGAAGCCCGTGTGGACAAAATGATGGCAGACGGACTGGTGGACGAAGTCAGGCATCTGGCGGAAATGGGTTATGACAAGGGGACGACAGCAATGCAGGCTATTGGCTACAAGGAAGTACTGAGATACCTCAGGGGCGAGAGTACACTGGAGGAAACTGTTGAGATCCTGAAAAGGGATACAAGACGTTACGCCAAAAGACAGCTGACCTGGTTCAGAAGGATTCGGGAAATAAACTGGATAGATATGGACGAAAGTACCGATATCAGTGCGGCTGCCAAAAAAATAATCCATCAGTGTATTGCAACACATGGAATAATCTTGTAGAATTAAACTGATTTTAACTTGCTCTCGGGTCTAAAGTCGAAGTGTTATAAGATTAAGGAGGATATTCAGGTGAACAAGGCTAACATTAATTTGCAGGATGTATTTCTGAACCAGGTGAGGAAAGAGCACATTCCCGTGACCATCTACCTTACGAATGGATTTCAGCTCAAAGGCCTGGTAAAGGGCTTCGACAATTTTACTGTCGTTCTTGATACCGATGGAAAACAGCAGTTGGTTTACAAACACGCAATATCGACCATCAGCCCTATGAAATTGGTCAACTTTATTTTTAATGACAACAGAGAATAGAGGCTGTTGTCACATTTCAGGACATGCTGGCCGGTATTCTTTTAAATGCCGGTTATGATGAGTGATGCGAAAGACACTATTTGAAATAAAAAGGAGGCCTGCACAATAATTTGTGTGAGCCTCTTTTTCGTTGTTTTATAGAAAGCCCGGCAATATCACAGCTTTCTGAATACACCGATGACCTTGCCGAGTATTGAAAGGTCATCGCGGACTATGATGGGATCCATGAAACTGTTTTGGGGCTGAAGCCTGACATGATCCCTTTCTTTGTAGAAGGTCTTTACTGTGGCTTCATCGCCTATGAGTGCAACGACGATCTCGCCGTTTTGAGCTGTGGGCTGCTGTTTGACAAGGACAAGGTCCTTGTCAAGTATACCGGCCTCCACCATACTGTCACCCTGGACTCTAAGCATAAACGCTGTGGAATTTTGTACAAAATCAACAGGGAGCGGGAAGGTGTCCTCAATGTTCTCGACTGCCAGGATGGGCATTCCTGCTGTGACCTTGCCGACTATGGGAACATCCACCATTTCTCTGGCTGAGTAGTAATCCTTCTGTATGTCATTATCCTTGCGGGCCGTCTTCCTGTTGCCCCCGATAACTCTGAGAGCTCTCGGCTTTGTCGGGTCCTTGGCGATAAGTCCGTTCTTTTTGAGCTTTTCAAGATAGCCGTGTACTGTGGAGGTGGATTTGAATCCGACAGCGCTGCATATCTCTCGTACTGAGGGCGGGTAACCCTTTTCCTCTACCTGCCTGTTTACAAAATCGAGTATCTGCTGCTGTTTATCGCTGAGTTTTTTATTCATTCCATACACTCCTTCATAATAATGGACATGAGAATATTTTCAAATTCATTATATTAGAAAAAAAAATAAAAGTCAAACAAATGTTCGAAAACATATTGACACAGAACGGGTGTTCGATTATAATCATTAATAGAACAAGTGTTCTGGGAGGTTTTAGTATGAACAGAAGATATGTATTAAAAAACCACAGACGATTTTACATATTCATAATGCTCCTTACAGTGCTTACTACTATTATATTATTATCAACAGTAGTCAACGGGTCTGATTCATACAACGAATATGAAACCATCACTGTAAAAAGAGGAGATACATTGTGGGATCTGGCCGAAGAATACTCTGACAGTACCGATATCCGTGCATACATAAGGAAAATAAAGAAGATAAACGATATGTCGGACAGCAGCATATACGAAGGAGACCTTCTAAAGCTGCCGCTATGATCAGTCGTCCTGACACTCTGACATTACGGACTGTTGGCAGCCCCATTACAGGAGTCAGGCAGATCATCCTATTTGTCGGCTTCGTTTAGCACAGGTTCTTTCTGCTGCATTTCATTGAGCAGACATTGCCAGACATCCATATCGAATCCACTGTTTTGCTCATCCTGATAGTCCGGGATAAGCCCGAGCCTCCACAGAGAGATCCCCTGGATGCCGAAAAACCTGGCAAGTCTGGTTTTTGCCATTACACTTCTGCTGTTTTCATACCACACGATATTCTGAGTACCTTTGTTTATATCCTCATACTTTAGATATGGATTTTCATAAACCTTATGGTAATCAAAGATTATCTCCGGATCTCTGTTAAGGAGCTTCATGAAGTTTTCCAGGTTAAAGCTAAGAGGCATCGAATTGACAGTCTGACCGTTTTTTTGCTGCCATACGGTCCAGTCAAATGAGATCTGGAGCATGATACGACTTTTGTCCTGTACACCGGTCTGTTCATCCGTCACAGATCTCAGAGCATAATAGACATCCTCAATGGGGGTCAGAGGTGTTATGCTGATACCTCTTTCCATTTCTGATTTTGTAAGCCTTTTGGCATCGTAGTCATGAGCCATCAGTATCACTTTATCGGCCAGGGTGCCAATAGTCCTGTAATCGTATCCATCGATGCTCACAGCACTTCTCTTTGGGTGTATGAGGGGATGTACGGCCACATATAGCTTTTTCTCGTCCCGGTCCAGTACAGCCCTCAGATCCTTTAGAAATCTGTTAAAATTGTCTTTTGACTGCTGGCCTCTGAGTCCCTCGAAATCTATTACCACTCCGTCGAAGGAGCCTGTTTCACCATCTCGTGACACTTCCTTCAATGCTTCTGATATATCGCTGATGACCTTGCCGTAGACATCAGGATCCTCAAGGATGTACTCAAGGAGGTCATATTGCTGACCTGTGGCAGGATCGTTGATCTTGGTGCCGCGGCTTGCATATACCATGAGTAATGCAGGCACCCCTGCGTCTTTAGCAGCAGATAGTCTGTCATTGAAGCCCACAGGGAGATAAAACTCATTAAAGCCCAGGGAATTATTGCTGATGTTTAGTACCACGCTATTATTTTTAGTATCATAACTCAATCTGCTCCAGCCAAAGCAAACCGAAGAGAGGTCCTTTATTTTTTCCTTTTGAGAAGAGGAACTGATGGCATAAAATCCATTGAGAGCATTTATTTTTATGTCCATGGCATCTTGCATCCTAATGAACATGACAGCGGCATGCTCCCGAAAAATACCCTCTGAGGGACCATAGCCCTCAGCTGGGCTGATTATGCCAAAATCCTCGGCGATAGTGAAATATCCCTTGTTGGCCGTAATACTGTCAAATTGATTTTCGATATAGCTGATCCTCCCGGCAAGCTCCCTGTAACCAAGCCCATTGACGATCATAACAACTGCCTCTTCCAGGGTTATGGGATCATTGGGCCTGAAGGCTTCATTTTCATCTGAAATGATCCCTTGGATGAGGGCTGCTTCCACAGGGGCAAAATAATATTTTTGGCTGTCCAGGTTGTCAGAAAATGATCCATTTTCAGGAGTCAGCATGTCTATTTCAAGCAAATTGACTAACATTGTTATAAATTCGCCCCTGGTGATCGTTTGGTTATATCCGAAGCGATTATTGCCGATGCCGTTGGCTATACCCATTTGTCGAAGCTCGTGGATCGCTCCATAGGCATAGCTGTCAGATGGGACATCAGAAAAGGGCAGGGAATTGTCAAATATGGGCTTGTTGTTTGAAACATACTGTGCATAGGACAAAGCTGACAGCGATATCATCAGTGCAAACAGGATAAAGCAGCTTATCAGATTCAGATTTTGCTTTATTTTTTCTATCATTATTGCTCCGGATTTCTTCTCATTATATCTTATATTTTGACATTTCTCACCCTAAGTTTACCATATAAGAATGAATATCTGCAATATATCAGGGGAGTATGTTATAATAGGAAAGACAGTCATAAATCAATTATTACTGGCTGACGATGACTTGATACAAGAGGTTTGCAATGGGATCTGAAATATATCTGGATAACAGTGCCACAACAAGGCAATATGATGAAGTGACTGAATTTATATCAGATACGGCGGCAAATAAGTATGGCAATCCATCTTCACTCCATTCAAAAGGCATTGAGGCCGAAAAGCTGATAAAAAACGCAAGAGAAGGCATAGCGCGTACTATGGATGCAGAGCCTTCGGAAATATATTTTACTTCCGGAGGGACCGAATCCAACAATCTGGCTATAATAGGCTATCTGGAAGCTAATCCGAGAAAGGGAAAACATATAATAACCGTAAAAACAGAGCATCCTTCGGTGCTTGAAGTGTTCCGACACCTGGAAACCAAAGGTTTCAGAGTGGACTATCTTGATGTGGATGAAACCGGACTGATACATCTGGAGCAGCTGAAGCAGCTGATCAGCAGTGAAACAGCTCTTATCAGTGTAATGCTTGTCAATAACGAAACCGGGACTATTCAGCGTATCGACGATATCTCTGGTGTCAGAAATGAAATGAATCCTCAGACAGTTATACATGCAGATGCTGTGCAGGCATATGGAAAAACAGTGCTGCAGCCTGCAAAAGCCGGAATAGGGCTGATGTCTGTCAGCTCCCATAAGATTCATGGACCTAAAGGTATCGGGGCATTATATGTATCTAAGAGGATCAAAATAAAGCCGCTGTTTTATGGCGGCGGTCAGGAGGCCCTGCTTCGCTCCGGCACGGAAAATGTACCGGGAATAGCCGGATTTGGACTGGCAGCGGAAATAGCGCACAAAAAAATGAAAGAGAACTACAGACTGGCTGCTTCATTGAAACAGCTGTTTATAGATGAGCTTGCTGTATCAGGCATATCACACCGGGTTAATTCCAGGTCTGATGCATTGCCCCATATACTGAATATTTCCTTTGAGAATGTCAAGTCGGAGGTTTTGCTTCATCATCTGGAGCAGAGAGGGATATTTGTATCTACGGGCTCGGCATGCTCTTCACATAAAAACAACAAAAGCCATGTACTTACTGCAATGGGGATTCCGCAAGGGTTGGTCGACGGCTCTGTCAGGTTCAGCTTTTCGGGATATAATACAAAAGAGCAGATCCGCTTGACAGTGGAGGCGCTGAAGGATATTATTCCAATGATAGATATAAGCAGAAACAGAAAAACCAGGAGGAAGCAATGAAAAAAGTCATCCTTGTCAGATATGGCGAAATAATGCTAAAAGGCTTGAACAGGCCTGTGTTTGAAGATAGATTGGTGAGCAATATAAAGAAGTCCCTCAACGGCCTTGGAAAGGTCGCCGTAAAGCGTTCACAGGCCAGGATATATATCGAGCCTGCAGAGGAAGGCTTCGATTTTGATAAAGCTGTGGACAGACTTGTCAAGGTGTTCGGTATAGTATCTGTGAGCATCGTACTCAAGATAAAATCAGAATTTGAAGAGATCAAAAGGTGTTCACTGATAATGGTACAGGAGCATATCGATACACTGATCAGGCGCAATGCAATGAAGCAGGGTGCTGCACCTATGTCAAGGGATGTGCCGGCCTCGATCAGTTTCAAGGCAGAGGCTAAAAGAGGAGATAAAAGCTTCCCCATGCAGTCACCCGAGATATGCAGTGAGCTTGGAGGATACCTGCTTGATAATATCCCTGCACTAAAGGTGGATGTACATGATCCGGACTTTATTATTTATGTGGAGGTCAGAGAACATACCTACATATATTGTGATATCATACCTTCAAACGGAGGGCTGCCCATCGGCACCAACGGAAGGGCAGTGCTGCTGCTCTCAGGAGGTATAGACAGCCCTGTTGCCGGATGGATGATGGCAAAAAGAGGCCTGGAAATAGAGGCCGTCCATTTTTACAGCTATCCATATACCAGTGAGCGCGCAAAAGACAAGGTGATTTCGCTGGCCAGGATACTTGCGCGCTATTGTTACCGAATAAAGCTCCATATCGTACCCTTTACTGATATACAGCTGGAGATAAACAACAAGTGCCCGGAGGATCAGATAACGATAATAATGCGAAGAGCCATGATGAGGATCTCACAGACCATTGCAGAGAAAAATGGAGCAATGGCGCTGATAACCGGTGAGAGCCTTGGACAGGTGGCAAGTCAGACACTTCACGGACTTGCAGTATCAAATGCTGCTGTTACGATGCCTGTATTTAGACCTTTGATCGGTATGGACAAAAATGAGATAATAGATATTGCCAGAAGGATCGATACCTTCGAGACCTCCATCCTTCCATATGAGGACTGCTGTACGGTATTTGTGGCAAAGCATCCAAGGACAAGACCAAAGCTGGACGATATATTGAATCATGAAAAAGGTCTGGAGCTGCAGGAGCTGATGGATAAAGCTGTAAGAGATACCGAAACTATCATCGTTACCGAGTAATTACCACGCATGTACTATATGTGCATTTGACAACAATATACTATACTATATGGGTTTCGGAGAGGTTGTTGTCAATGGCTGGTACTGATAGCAATAAAATGCGCAGGGCAGTTCTGATTTTTGCGGCTCTTTTAGTTGTTCTTGCGTCAGCTTTTATGATATTGACCTATTACTATACAGGAGACACTATCAGAAAGGGCATCAGTATAGAGGAAACGGATGTATCATGGCTTTCCGAAGTGGAAGCAAGGCGGCTTGTCAGTACCAGATTAAAGGAAAGTGTTCCGGCGAAAAAGCTTGCTCTTGTATATGGGCAACGTAAGTGGGAAGTAGAGCTGGATGAGATCGAATATGCTTTTAAAGTCGATGACGCCATACAGCAGGCTTTTCAAATGGGCAGGGACGGAAGCATATTCCAAAAGGTCTACAGCTCAGTAATGATTTCCAGAAACGGACATCAATTTGAGGTGGAGGAGAGCTTTAACAAGGAGAAGCTGAGAAAAATACTTGAATCTATAAAAAAAGAATGTGATTCTACAGCAAAGAATGCTGAAATGATATATAATAATGGAAAATTCACTTTCAAGCGTGAAAGGACCTACCGAAACCTTGATGTTGACAGAAGTCTTGAATTGGTGGAAGACAAATTACTAAACAGAGATTTCAGCGAAGCTGCCTTAATCGTCGATGAGAGGAAACCGGAGATCACATATGATAAAATAAAAGTAATAGACAGTGTATTATCGAGCTACAGTACAAAATTCAACAGGAGTGATATAAACCGGACCGATAACATAAAGCTTGCCTGCAGCAGGATCAACAACAAGCTGGTGATGCCTGGAGAGACATTCTCGATGAACAGCATACTGGGACCCCGGACACATGAAAATGGTTACAAACAAGCGCCTATAATTTTTAAAAACGAGTTGGTGCCCGGAACGGGAGGCGGTGTGTGCCAGGTTTCGTCAACATTGTATAACTCAGTACTGCTGGCAGGCCTGGATGTGACAGAACGGGAACACCACTCAATGACACTGAGCTATATCAGTCCGGGCAGGGATGCCACCATAACCGAAAGCTCCATAGATTTTAAATTTGTCAACAATCTGGAGCATCCTGTCTGTATAAGCGCAGTGGTCAGTGGAAATTTGCTGAAGATAAGTATATTAGGCAAAAAAAACAACGATGGGGTTGAAATAAGGCTGCGAACCAAAACTATCGGCACATATAAACCTAAACCGGAAAAAGTTGTTGTAGATCACTCATTGCAGTATGGACAGAAGGTCATCGAACAGAAACCAAGGAATGGTATACGCGTAGTTTTATACAGAGAGGCCTATAAGGACGGAAAGCTGCAGTGGCGCGAAAAACTGACTGAGGATTACTACAAGCCTCTCCAGGGGATCACGAAAGTGAGCAGCGATTTATACCATCAGTACATGGTACAATCCATGGCAGAGATGAAAAATACTACGAATATACAATAAAAAGATCATAGAACTGGGGACGAGGGTCAATGAATGATAGTTTATACGGTAAAGAGGTCGATTGTCCGGTCTGCTCAAAAAAGTTCAATGTAACAAAGGTAAAATCTAGGGCCTGCAAGGTCTTGAAGAGGGATTCGGATTTCTGCGTCCATTATGAAGGCATAAATCCGATACTTTATGATGCGTGGGTTTGTGAGAACTGCGGCTATGCTTCACAAGCAGACAAGTTTCTTGATATAACACCCAGAGAAGCTGACAGGCTAAAGGATAACCTGATGCCAAGATGGAAGAAGCGCAGCCTTGATGGTGAAAGGGACATAGATACAGCAATAGAAGCCTTCAAGCTCGTACTTATCAGTTACCAGTTCCGCGAAGCAAAATCAAGCGATCTGGCCAGGGTATGCATGCGCATAGCATGGCTGTACAGGTACAAGGGCGATGAAGAGGAACTCAAATTTATCGGCTTTGCACTTAAGCATTACAAGGATACATATGAAAAGGAGAACTTTCCTGTGGACAAGCTGGATGAATATACATGTATGTATATGATAGGAGAGCTTTGTTTCAGGACCGGCAGCTATGAAGAGGCGGTAAAGTGGTTCAGTCGTCTTATAAGCTCAGAACAGGCAAGGAAGAAGCCCACATTGATCGAAGCTGCCAGAGACCAGTACCAATTGGTGAAGGAAAAGCTTAAATAAACGGATGGTGTACTTATGGAAATAGGAAAGGTGCCTAACAGCACACTGGAAAGAATCGTTTTCAATAAATTGTTGAAAAACCGCAGTGAAGTCATGATACGGCCCGGTATAGGCATGGATTGTACTGCCATTGATTTTGGCAGCTATGCCTGTGTTATGTCAAGCGATCCTATCACCGGAACGGCAATGGAGATAGGAAGGCTGGCTGTTCATATAAACTGCAATGATATTGCATCCTGCGGTGTTGAACCTCTGGGGCTCCTGGTCACGATACTGTGCCCGGCCGGCTCTTCGGAGAATGACCTGGAAATGATAATGAGCCAGCTGTCATCTGCAGCTCAGTCTGTCAATGTGGATATACTGGGGGGACATACCGAGATCACTAATGCGGTGACGCGGTTTGTGATCACATGTACTGCTGTGGGCCGCTGCCGTAAAGATGAGCTGATAACCACTGATGGCGCCAGGGATGGTGACAGCCTTGTGCTCACAAAGCATGCAGGTCTGGAGGGAGCTTCTATAATCGCCCATGAAAAAGAAAGTGAGCTGATAAAGGCATTGGGGATACAGACAGTGAATGAAGCAAAATCCTTTATCGAACAGATAAGTGTGGTCAAAGATGGTCTGACTGCAGCCGATTTTGGTGTAAATGCAATGCATGACATTACTGAAGGCGGTGTTCTGGGAGCAGTCTGGGAGCTTTGTGAAGCATCGGGCACAGGTGCGGACATTTATGCAGAAAAGATCCCTGTGGATATGTCAACCCGAAAAATATGTGAATACTATGATATAGACCCTCTCAAATTGATTTCAAGCGGCTGTATGCTGATATCCGCCGCCGATGGAGAAGGCCTTGTCAAAAGGCTGGATTCCGAAGGTATTGAAGCCTGTGTCATAGGGAGACTGAACAATACGGGCAAAAGGAGAATAATATCGTCAAATGGGATCAAGGAGATAGACTCTCCGGGAAGTGATGAATTGTATAAGGTTTTGTAAGAGAATATCAAAACTTGACAGAAATTTTCAATATGTTTATAATAATTCTTGCTGAAAACAAGAAGAATTGAATAAATGCGGATGATTGCCATGGAAGGGATACCGACTGTGTCAGGACGCACCTCTGGAGAGACCGTCAAGGCGCCGAAGGGGCAAATTCCCGAAAATATCAGGGAAGCATCTCTCAGGCAAAAGGACAGAGTAAGGTCATATAATATGTATGAGTTTCAGAGGTCAAATCCGGCGGATTTGACCTTTAGTATTTAACTAATAAATGAGAGTGTGGAGGTAGCTTATGTATCAGATTGACAGGATCAGATCAATTGACCCGGAAGTGGCAGAAAGTATCGAGAATGAGGTAAACAGGCAGAGGAACAATCTGGAACTTATCGCTTCTGAAAATTTTGTTGAAGAGGCGGTACTGCAGGCTCTTGGAACTCCACTTACCAATAAATATGCTGAAGGCTATCCAGGAAAAAGATATTACGGCGGCTGTGAGCACGTTGATGTTATAGAGCAGCTTGCTATTGACAGAGCAAAGGCGATCTTTGGAGCGGATCACGCCAATGTACAGCCTCATTCCGGAGCGCAGGCCAATTCGGCCGTATACTTTGCGATGCTGGACCCGGGAGATGTGATACTTGGCATGGATCTCTCCCATGGCGGCCATCTGAGCCATGGTATGAAGCGCAACATATCCGGTAAATACTACAGGTCGGAATTTTATGGAGTCAGAGAAGACACAGGACATATAGATTATGATGCGCTCCATAAAAAGGCGCTGGAGGTCAGACCGAAAATATTGGTTGCCGGTGCAAGTGCATATCCAAGAATAATAGATTTTAAGGCATTCAGGGAGATCGCAGATGAATGCGGTGCATATCTGATGGTAGATATGGCGCATATCGCAGGTCTTGTTGCGGCAGGACTCCATCCGAGCCCGGTGCCATATGCCGACTTTGTCACTACCACCACTCACAAGACCTTGAGAGGTCCGAGGGGCGGCATGATACTCTGCAAACAGGAATATGCAAAAGCTGTCGATTCAGCTGTGTTCCCCGGAACACAGGGCGGGCCCCTCATGCATGTGATCGCCGCAAAGGCTGTTAGCTTCAAGCTGGTCATGGGTGATGGATTCAAGGCTTATCAGCAGCAAATACTCGATAATGCCAGGGCTTTATCAAATGCATTGATTAGTGAGGGTTTTGAGCTTGTTTCCGGCGGAACAGACAATCACCTGATGCTTGTGGATCTGAGCAATTTTGATGTGACCGGCAAGCTGGCGCAGCATTTGCTGGATGAGGTAGGCATCACTGCAAATAAGAATACGGTTCCTTTTGAGAAGCAAAAGCCGACAGTTACAAGCGGGATCAGGCTTGGCACACCTGCTGTGACGTCAAGAGGAATGAATGAAGAGGATATGAAGGAGATCGCAAAGCTGATAAAGATGGCTTTGACGGATTTTGATAATTCGGCGGAGCAGGTGAGGCAGAGGGTAAGTGCTCTTTGTGAAAGGTATCCTTTGTACCGTTGATTTTCGCGATTATGAGCAATAATTATTGAATAAAAGCCTTGAAAGGACTAAGATAATAGGGATAGGGTATTATCTTAGTTCTTTTGACATAATGAAAGTGCCGCCGGTCACGATAGGGTGAAGCGTCAGGGTTGCTTATTTCGATCATATTTTAAAGCACCTGCTGATGCGGCTCGATAAGCAAGCCCTGCCGCTTACGACAGCGGTATGTAAGAGAATTCGCGATATGTGGAAGACCGGCGGCGCTGTTTGTGGAGACTGTGTTTCATGCTTCGCAGCCCTTCTTCTGCGCAGGTAGTAGAGTGGGAGGGACTGCAATACCCGTGAGACAAGACCGCTATTTACAAAGATTTTATTTGTCAAAGGGCACAATGAAGTTAGTGCTTTGAAACACAGTCGGAATAAATAGTGCCGTCGGTCACATTAGAGAGAAGGAAAAGAGTAAAGGTCAAGGAGGAGACATGGTGCAGAAGAAAGAGCCGCTGGCTTACAGGATGAGCCCAAGGACAATAGATGAATTCGTCGGTCAGGAGCACATCACCGGTAAAGGCAGGCTGCTCTACAGAATGATAAAGGCCGACAGGATGTCTTCAATAATACTATACGGCCCTCCTGGCACCGGCAAGACATCACTTGCCAGGATAATCGCAGCCACGACCAAATCCAGCTTCGAAAAGCTCAATGCAGTCACAGCTGGAGTTGCTGATATAAAAAGAATAGTATCGGACACACAGAACCCAATGCTCAATCCGAGTGGCAGAACAGTACTTTTTGTTGATGAGATACACAGGTTCAACAAAGCTCAACAAGACGCATTGCTGCCTTATGTCGAAAACGGCACTATAGTACTGATTGGTGCAACAACTGAGAATCCATACTTTGAAGTGAATAAGGCGCTGATTTCCAGATCTTCGGTATTTATGCTGAAGCCGCTGAACGCCGCTGATATCGAAAAAATCGTAAGGTCAGCTCTGGCAGATAAAGAAAGAGGCCTTGGCAGCTACGACCTTGTAGTTGAAGATGAAGCTGTCAGCTATTTGGCTGACATATCAAACGGCGATGCCAGAAGCGCTCTAAATGCTATTGAGCTTGCTGCAGTGACTTCCGATATCGAAAGTGACGGGCGTATACATATTACACTCAAAATCATCGAGGAGTGTGTACAGAGAAAGTCAATAACCTTCGATAAATCCGGAGAGGCCCATTATGATAACATCAGCGCATTCATAAAATCCATGCGGGGCAGCAACCCCGATGCAGCTCTTTTTTACCTTGCAAGAGCGCTTTATGCCGGAGAGGATCCCGAATTCCTCATAAGGCGCATCATTATTTGCGCCTCGGAGGATGTAGGTATGGCAAACCCTGTCGCATTACAGGTGGCAGTTGCCGCAGCCCAGGGGATACACATGATAGGCATGCCGGAAGCAAGGCTGTTGCTGGCACATGCAGCGGTTATAGTAGCAACTAGTCCAAAGAGCAACTCCTGCTATAAAGCATTGGGTAAAGCCGCCACAGATGTTGAAACCAAAAGGACAGGAGAGGTGCCCATGCATTTGAGGAATGCTCCTGTCAAGGGAATGTCGGATCAGGGATATGGGAAAGGATACAAGTATGCCCATGATTACCCGGGGAATATCGTCAAGCAGGAATACTTCCCGGAGGGAATGGAAGGAACGATATACTATGAGCCTACCTCAAACGGATATGAAGCAAGGATAAAGGAATGGCTTGAAAGGTTTAGGAATAGCTGAACGGATCAATGACTCAGCGAGAATACAGGTAACCTGTCTGCTTTAAGGCAGTATAAATAACGGAGGAAATGTTATGAAAAGAAGGATTATTGCATGGGCTTTGCTGGCTGGTTTTGTACTGCTGCTATTGAATGTTATGTTTATTAAGTTTTACTGGCAGCTCAGCATGGTAATATATATTATAATCGCTTTTGCCTTTCTTATATACAACAGCAAAGCCACCAGGGAAAGGGAAGAAAAGATCAGCATGGGTGACGGCAGCAAAGATATTGATGGTACTGACAGCAATTTGAACGTCACCGGAGAAATGGATGGAACCGAAAGCGATACTGAGTGAAGGGGAGTAAGGTATATGCATTTCAAATATGGATATGGAAAAGGATATAAAGAGTTTGACATAAAAGACGAAAATGTAATGGCTGAATTGAGTCAGAATAGCGTCGGATATGAGCTCACAGGAACAGATGAAGTTAGGCGGGCTCTGGGTGACCCTATCGGAACGCCGAGGCTCTCTGAAATCGTAAAGCCGGGTGAAAAGGTCGTTATTGTCACAAGTGATATCACAAGACCTATGCCAACAAAGACTGTACTTCCCACAGTAATGGAGGAGCTTGAGGCTGCCGGGGCGGAGTATAAGGACATAACGGTGGTGTTTGCACTTGGAAGCCATAGGAAGCATTCCGAAGATGAAAAAAGATACCTTGTAGGCGATGAAATATATGAAAAGGTCACCTGTATAGACAGTGATGTAAAACGATGCAGGATGCTTGGGACCACGTCCCGGGGAACCCCCGTTGAAATATTCGACATAGTCGCAGATGCAGACCGCATCATTTGCCTGGGAAATATTGAATATCACTATTTTGCAGGCTACAGCGGCGGAGCAAAGGCCATAATGCCTGGAGTTTCCACAAGAGGTGCCATCCAGGCCAACCATAGCGCCATGGTAATGGATGCCGCCAGGGCAGGAGCACTGGACGACAACCCTGTAAGGCTTGATATAGAAGAGGTAGCGCGATTTGTCAAAATCGATTTTATACTCAATGTAGTACTGGATGAAGGCAAAAATATTATAAAGGCAGCAGCAGGACACTATTTACATGCCCACAGAGAGGGGTGCCGCTTTCTCGATGGATTGTACAAGATAAATATTCCCGGGAGAGCCGATATAGTTATCACTACACCCGGAGGCTTTCCAAAGGATATCAACCTGTATCAGGCTCAGAAAGCTCTTGACAATGCAAAGCATGCTGTACGCGACGGCGGTATAATCATTCTGCTTGCCTCATGTACCGAGGGCTATGGTGAAGCTGTATTTGAACGTTGGATAAGGGAAGCCTCCTCGATGGATGAGCTTGTGACGAAGATCAAGTCAAACTTTGAATTAGGCGGGCACAAAGCTGCTGCAATTGCTCTGGTGGAAAAGAAGGCAAGGGTGTTCATCGTATCGGATATGGCTCGGGAGATGTCGGAGAAATTATACATGGAGCCCTTTGACAGTATGGAGGAGGCACTGGATAAGGCCTTTGAAGCTATGGGACCGGATGCTCGTGTGCTGCTGATGCCTCATGGAGGATCCACATTGCCTGTTGTGAATAAATAAAGAGCCCCCGCCTTTGGAGCGTTCACTTAGGGATTATTGAAAACAACGATAATTTTTGAGCGACATCCTCAAGCGGCGACAACAGAAGGACCACACAACAGGCTTTTGATAGTCTGCTGTGTGGTCTTTTTCTGCTTTAGGCATCCTCACCGCTGTCCATCAGCGTGACAAGCATAAGCCTACCGCCGAGCCGGAAAGCATAGGAGAATATCTCCAATTCTATTAAGCCGTACATTTCATTGACGCAGTCATCGTATTTTTCGAGCGTCTCCCGTTGTTCTTCCGTCATGGAATCGTGTAGCCGATCCCGGTTTCGCCCCATTAGTTTGATCAGTTCTTTGATTGCCCGGCTGCTTTCCTTGCTCTGTTCCTGGGGGTTTATATTCCCATACCAGAACTCTTCAAGTATGTTGCCCATATCACACCTCCTTGCAGCGAGACACTATGCCATAGAAGGTGCGATAAGTCCAGATAACAAACTGTGAACAGAAAGACCACACAACAGGTTGCAGAATCTGCTGTGTGGTCTTTTCATTATTACCATTTTCGTTTTCTGCGCCTACGCCGTTTGGGCGGGTCATACTTTTTGCCGTATTGCAGTGCAAACATAAGTACAAATGGAGACAGAAGGATATATAACAACATTTCCATACAAGCGCTCCTATATCAAAGAGAAAGCGTCAGCCATGAAAAGCAGCTACTACCGCATCTTTGAGTTTCTTCAGCAGGCCACGATTGGCAAGTTCTTCTTCCACCATTGCCTTATACTTTTTATAGACATATTCTTCAATGTCTTTTTCGGTCATGCAGTCGAGAAGCATTACGCTGCCGAGTTTTGACAACAATTTGGCAATTTCTGCAAAGTGCTTGGTATTCTCCTCCATCTGAGGATACTCCGTCATTACACGTTTTTCCGCCTTCAAAGCGCCGAGAACGATCATTTTCTCACTGGAGAAAGAACGCCAGGTCAGTTCTCTGAAGCGGAGAGGATTCTCGATAACGAATTTTGTGAGTTCATAT
>JAAYPO010000050.1 GCA_012519745.1 Clostridiaceae bacterium
ATTACAGGATGGAACAGATACAATTGTTCCACTGATCAGTATCCATGAGGGTGTTGAACGCAGAGGAAAAAGGGGAAGATGCGTCAATATTCATCACATAAGCAGCCATGGGAAAAGTGTAGATGATTTGTGGCAGAACAGCTCGGGGCGGATGTTGGTTGGGACAATACAGTTAAACAGGTCACCATATCGAAAGATGATACAGTGATCATATTGGAAATTGGGAAGAGACAGATAAGCGTTAATGGGCAAACCAAGGAGCTGGATACTGCAGCGATCCTGAAGGATAGCAGGACATGTATACCAATACGGGCCGTAGCAGAAGCCTTAGGCGGTAAAGTCAGCTGGGATGGCGGAAGCAGGACCGTAATTATTAAGACAGAGTAGGCTACGGACGGAGTAGACATACGGGCAGAGCAGACATACAGATGAAGCAAGCGATGCAGGCGAAGCATGGATGCAGAAGATGCAGACATACGTAGGTGAACAAAAAGCGAAGTTCTGGGCACAACTTTACTTAAAGTATTGAAAGTATTCCATAGAAGCGGCATATAATGCAGATATTTACAGAGTTATGTAGACTTGCAATTGCATTATAGCCCAGAACTTGAAATTTTGCTCACCGCACTCATGGAAGCCTTTGCAGGCATACGGACAGAGTAGGCATCGGGCAGAGTAGGCATACGGGCAGAGCAGGCATACGGGCAGAGCAGGCATACGGGCAGAGCAGGCATACGGGCAGAGCAGGCATACGGGCAGATTGCAGGAGGTTTGTATGAAACCGGGATCTCCAATGAAAAAGTATATTTTTGCTGGTGGCATATGCTTTCTTGTGATCGCAGCTATTGTGACGGGTTTGATTTTTGCGGCTTGGAATAAGGGGCAGGACACAGTCGCCGGGAAAGATGCCGGACAGGATCTGACCGGAGGGACAACTGGAAGTGTACAGGATCCGAACGGCGCGGCTAGCGGGTCCGGGGGAAACTCTACCGGCGCGGCAAATGGTGAGCAGGGCTCGGCCGGACAAACCGGGCAGGCCGGACAAACCGGGCAGGCCGGAACAACGGGCGGAGAGCAGGATCCGGCAGGTCAGGATGATGATGAAAATTACGATGTGATCTTGAATATTTATACCACCGACAGGAACCTTCACAAGATAATCGATGTTTATGCTCAAAAGCACTGGGACTTTACTTACGACCTGAATATATATAATGACGAGTGGGTATTCGGCCCGACCGATGTCGCGGAGCTGGCCGGGAAAGCCCTTGTCGGCAGCAATGGGAGAGAGGTGGACATTTATTGTCTGCCGGTTGCCTATGCGCCGAGATTTATTAAGGGTGAATACTCTGGCTTTGCATGTACTTACAGGGATCTTGGGATCGATGTTGACGCCGCATTGAAAAAAGCTGATATACCGGAGTGCATTGTTGAAGATGGATCGAATCCTGACGGTGAACTGATCGCCCTTCCGTATCTGGCTGAGACTTCAGTATTTGTGTACCGCCGTTCTGTTGCAAAGGAGGTATGGGGGACGGACGACCCGGACAGGATCGCCGCCATCATTGGATCGGGCACAGAAAAATGGGATAAGTTCATTGAAGCGGCACAGTCCCTGAGTGAGCACGGATACTATATAGTGTCCGGTTTCGGCAGTCTGGAGCAGATGATCGATACTACCTCAGCGAATATAAAAGGGCAGGCCGGAAGCTTTGAAATAGATCCGGGATGGCTGGAATATATGGATGTTTCAAAGCTTTTGCTTGACAATGGCTGTATAAAGCATACAAAAAGCTGGTGGAACGAGTGGTGGGATGACCTTAACGGCGCGGATAAGGTGTTTGGATTTGTAACATCCACAGACACATTCCAATTCATGGGCATTGAGGAAACAGCCGGTGACTGGGCTGTCTGCATTCCTCCGTTCAATACCCGTGCACCATATAATACAGGCATAATGGTAAGCAGGAATTCACCGAACAGGGATCTGCTGGGACCGCTTATCGAGTGGATCACTCTTGACAGTTCGGAAGACGGTCTTCAATATATCGTGGCAAATGCTGGGAGCGATGTCGCCTTGCCACATTTCACTTACACAAATGTGAAAATGTCTGTCGTCTCCGGGACAATCATGAAGAAGGTGGATGGCAGCCGCAGCATCCTTGGAGGACAAAACATAAATCAGCTGGTATATGATGCATTGAGGGGATCTAAAGGATTATATCAGACAAATTTCTATGCAAATGATATTTTCCAGGGCTGGTTGAATATGATGCATACCTATATTGACGAAGAAAAGGACAGGGGAGCCGTTATTGAGGACTACCTCACCCAGGTCAGGACGGCCGGCGAGGTGATAATGCCGGGAATGGATCCGTCATTGAGGGAGAAGGTAGAATGGAAGGATGAGAATTTTAAGGCGGCTGTGAGGGAGCAGCTGCATTTGTCAAAATACGCGGATATCGATAAATATTCTTTGATCAGTGTAACCGAATTGGACCTGTCAGGCAGGAACATTAAGAGCCTGGAGGATATCGTACATTTTAAGAACCTCGGAAAGCTGTATTGCAGCAACAATCAAATTACAGATATCAGTTGCCTCAAGGAGCTTAAAAAGCTGAGGAGGATAGATTTGTCCGGAAACGATATCAGCGACATCAGCAGCCTCGGTGATATGAAATATCTGAAAGAGCTTTATCTCAGCAACAATAGAATCAGCGATGTCAGTGGTCTGAAAGGATTGCCATTGCTGGAGACATTGGATCTGTCGGGAAATGCGGTCAGTGATATCAGCAGCCTGAAAAAGCTGGCGAAGCTGAAAAACTTGAATTTGGATGGAAACAATATGACCGACAGGTCGCCAACTGAAGTAAAATAAGACAGAATCCAACTCTTGCCTCCTTGAGGAATGTAATATATAATGAAAATGGAACGTTAAATTTTTTAGACGAGGTATGTGTTCGCTTATGGTTACGATGAAGGATGTTGCCAAGTTGGCAGGAGTATCCCACGGAACGGTTTCAAATGTATTGAACGGGGCAAAGGGAGTCAGCGTAGACAAGATAAAGAGGGTCGAGGCGGCCATAAAAAAGCTTGGATACAACAGAAATGCTTTAGCGATCAACCTGAAGACTACAAAAGCGCAAAAAAGCATATATGTAGTGCTGCCAAATATCAGTGACTTTGCATATGAGGATATTTTTCACGGAATATGCAAAGGTGCGGATAATGCCGGATATTCCGTGAGCATTTTTACAAGCGGCGAGCTGCCCTATAGGGAAAAAGAAGCTTTGAACCGTGCATTGATGTTTAACGTGGACGGTGTATTGCTTATAACCTGCCAGCCCGATGACGCAAAATTCTTCGAAAAGATGCAGCGCAACAATCTGAATATCGTGTGTATGCATAGAGAAATAGCAGGAGGCGGATTCGACTTCGTCGGGGTCGATTTCAGAGGCCGGGTGGTGGACAGCATTAAAAAGCAGCTGGAGCTGGGCTTTCAGAAAATCGCCATTATCACGGGTCCAAAAAAATATTCATTTGATGCTGCCTGTGTGGATGCATATTTTAACGGAATGTTCAATGCGGGCATGGAGATACGAAATCAATACATCACCATAACCGATGGCGACAGGGAGAGTGTGATGCGCGCGGCGATCAGGCTGCTGAACTCCAATGATCGTCCGGAGGTCATATATGTGAGCGGGGAGCTTCTGGCAGAGGGCTTGAAGAAGGCAATAGAGCTCACTTCGATGCCGGGGATGAAAAACCCGAAATTAATAGTGCTCAACAGCAGAAGGTGGACACGGACACGGAATGAGAATGAGGATTATATCGACCTGCCTTATGGCGAGGTGGGCGAAACGGCCATGCAGCTGCTGATTGACAGCATTGAAAAGGAAAACGCCTTAAAAAAAGTAAAAATAATGGTCGATTCACAAAAAAGTGCAGCAATGCCTATGACGATCTCGAATATTGCCGGGAAAGACTCAAAGAGACTGAGGGTACTGCTTCACAACGATCATGCAGGCAGAGCAGTGGAAGCCCTGAGCAATGATTTCAAGAAAAGGACAGGGCTGGATCTGCAGATAGACCTGGTAAACTACAGAGATCTGATCGAAGAGATAAAGGCAAGCAGGGATACCGGAAAATATGATGCTTTCTGCATCGATGTACCATGGATAAAGGAGCTTGTCGTCGAGGGGTGCGTGCAGGAGCTCGATGAATATATCAAGGCCGACTGGCAGCTTGAAAATAAGTTTCAGAGGGATATCTTCGAAGAGTATTCCGTATATGAAGGTAAAATACATGTGCTGCCGTTCAGCTTCACGTCACAGCTGCTGTTTTACAGGAAGGATCTGTTTGAGAATCTGAAAAACAAGCGGCTATACTATGAATGGTACAAGGAAGAGCTGAAGGTGCCGAGTACCTGGCAGGAGTACAACAAGGTGGCCAGATTTTTTACCAGGCAGTTCAATCCCGATTCCGATGTCCTGTATGGGACTGCTCTTGGAGGCAGGATACCGACAGGCGCCACAAGTGAGTTTTTGATACGGGCATGGGCGTTTGGAGGAGATATATTCAATGAAGATAAAATCGTAATACGCAGCAGGGAATGTGTAGATGCACTCAAAAACTATATAGAATGCTTCAGTTATGCTCATCCTGATTCCCACGACAGATGGTGGGATGATGAGGCCAGGGATTTCTATGAAGGCAATTCAGCGATGATGGTCCAGTATTCCGACCAGGTCACTATATTAAGAGATGCAAATAAATCAACGGTTGTCGGCAAGACGGGCTTTGATATCGTTCCGGGGAAGATATCGCTGTTTGGCGGCTGGTCCATTGGGATGAACAAGAATTCCAAGGCTAAGGAAGAGGCATTTGAGTTTATAAAATGGACAATAGCGGACGACATGGCAATGGCCAATGCGGTGCTTGGCAGGATGGTGCCATACAACAGCATACGCGACAGTTACGAATTGATGGCCCTTTACCCATGGCACAGGGATACCTTCAAATCCTTTGCATCCATCAAAAAGAGGATGATACCCCAGAATAAGCGCGGTGAGTGCTTATCGGAGCGGTTGTTTGAAAAAATAACGGGCGAGGCAGTCCATGCTGCAATACTGAAAAAATGTTCTGCGGAAGAGGCAATTGAAAAAATTTATGAGGATCTGTCAGAGGTTCTGAAATAGCAGTTTTTAAACAATAGTATTTTTGGGCGCATCCAGATGCGCCTTTTTTTATAATTAAAAATATTGACACGTTCAAATTTTAGTAGTATCATGGATGTATAAGAGATTAAATGCTTGAATACGCGTAATAATAAGCAGTATCTACAATACTATTCCGGGAGTGATGTGAAGCTCAACAAATTGTAACGTATATAAAGCCAGTGGAAAACTGGGCGATTCTAAATGATTCGGGTTATAAAACTTCAATTTTTCTTTAATGATGAGCAATAATTTAAGCATCAGATAGTATAAGGTAAACAAATTTGGGACGTATCAAAATACGCGGTTTTGTGAAGGGGTTGTTCTAATGGATTCATTGAGAGTAAAAGAATTACGGTCCAGAGCATGGAACATCAGGTATACCGGTCTCAAAATGGTAAAAAACGCACGTTCAGGTCACATAGGAGGCGCATTCTCGCTATCCGAAATCATGTCTGTATTATATTTCGATAAAATGAATATTCGAACTGAAGAACCGGAATGGGAAGATCGGGATCGTTTTGTGCTCTCAAAGGGACATGCTACAGTGGCGTTGTATCCAACTTTAGCGTTGAGGGGCTTTTTTCCCGTAGAGGTGCTGGACACATTCCGCAAAGCGGATGGTAACCTGTCAGGACACGCTGAAATGAGACATGTGCCGGGAGTAGACATGTCTACGGGTTCTCTCGGACAAGGCCTGTCGGCGGCTGTCGGCATGGCGCTGGCAGGAAAGTATGCAGGCAGGGATTACTATACCTATGCCGTCGTTGGTGACGGTGAGATACAGGAAGGGCAGATATGGGAGGCACTTATGTTTTCGGCGGCCAAAGGGCTGGATAATCTGATCGTCATACTGGACTGCAATAAGGTCCAGTTGGATGGAACGGTACAGGAGATATTGGGCACAGGAGATTTGAAAGCTAAGTTTGAAGCCTTTGGACTGCATACGCTGGTGATAGATGGTCACTCTGTCGAGGAAATCGCCGAAGCTATTGACACGGCAAAGGCTTGCAGTGGTAAACCCCATATCATTATTGCTAATACCATAAAGGGCAAGGGAGTATCCTTTATGGAAGGCAAGAACCAGTGGCATGGCAAGACGCCCAACGACGAGGAATTTGAGCGGGCATTCGAAGATCTTGAAAAAGGAAGAAGCGAGGTATAGACAATGGGAGAGAAGATTGCAACCAGAAATGCTTATGGACAGGCCCTGGCGGATGCGGGAGCCGAAAACAGGGATATCGTTGTTTTGGATGCTGATGTCAGTACCTGTACGATGTCCTGCATGTTTGGGGAAAAATATCCCGACCGCTTTTTCAACGTGGGGATCGCTGAAGCCAATATGGTAGGAATTGCAGCGGGTATGGCGACCTGCGGACTGAAGCCCTTTGTAAATACCTTTGCAATGTTCATGGCGGGCAGGACCTTTGATCAGATAAGAAACTCAGTGGCCTATCCGGGGCTGGATGTGAAGATCGTCGGCACTCATGCAGGACTCACGGTAGGGGAGGACGGTGCTACACACCAATGTCTGGAGGATCTGGCACTGATGCGGAGCATACCGGGAATGACGGTGATCTGCCCTGCCGACGGAAATGAGACAAGAGAGGCGGTAAAGGCGATCGTAAAGCACAATGGGCCGACATATCTGAGACTGGGAAGAATGGCACTGGAGACCGTCACGGATATACCGGGCTACAGTTTTGAATTAGGAAAGGCAGTTGAACTGCGCAAGGGAACTGATGTGACGATAATGGCAACGGGAATTATGACGGCAAGGGCTCTGAAAGCTGCGCAAGAGCTGGCGAAGGAAGGCATTGAGACCCGGGTGCTGAACTTCCACACGATCAAGCCCATTGACAGGGAAGCAGTGATCAAAGCAGCAAGAGAGACCGGTGCGATCGTCACGGCAGAGGAGCACAATGTTTTGGGCGGTCTGGGAGGAGCTGTCTCGGAGGTCGTTACAGAGAGCCTGCCGGTGCCGGTAATGAAGGTTGGAACCAAGGATACCTTCGGAAGATCGGGCAATGCGGATCTGCTGCTTGAGATATATGGACTTACATCTGACAGCATTGCAGAAAATGCAAGACTTGCAATAAAAGCGAAGCCAAAGGGCAGTCATTTGGGGGCATATTAAAAAATTCATCATTAATAACGCTGCAATAGAAATTTATTCTGGAGGTATTAATTAATATGGCAGTTAAGAATGCAATGGATCTATTTTCATTGAAGGGACGCAATGCTATAGTGACAGGCGGCGGTCAGGGGCTTGGAAAATCTATGGCGATCGCTCTGGCTCAGGCAGGTGCGGATATTATTATTGCAGCCAGACGTATCGAGACGGCTCTTGAGACACAGAAGATCATAGAGGCCGAGGGAGTCAAATGCACAGTCATCAAGGGCGACATGAGAAATGAAGATGATGTTAAAAGAATGGTTGCCCAGGTGATGGACGAGTACGGAAAGATCGATATCCTGTTCAACAATGCGGGTACGTGGCGCGGAGATAACGCTGAAAAGGTTACGACTGAAGACTGGAAGGAGGTTATCGATGTCAATCTGAATGGTCCGTTCATTGTTTCCAGGGAAGTGGGCAATGTAATGCTCAAGCAGGGCAAGGGAAGTATTGTCAATATTGCTTCCATGTCCGGAATGATCGTTAATACGCCTCAGAACCAATGTGCCTATAATGCATCAAAGGGCGGGCTGATCATGCTGACCAAGTCAATGGCTGCTGAATGGGCGACCCGCGGTGTAAGGGTAAATGCTCTTTGTCCTGGGTATATACGAACTGAGATGAGCGAGGAAAGGTACCAGAGAAAGGATCCGGCAATAGAACGCTGGTTTTCCATGACGCCGATGGGGCGCTCGGGACGGACGGATGAACTGATGGGGATCGCCATATATCTGGCATCCGACGCTTCCAGCTTTGTGACCGGGGCCACCTATCTGGTGGACGGAGGCTATACGGCCTGGTAATATTCGGAGGGTTTGGCTTAAAATTTGACTCGATAAAGAGTCAGTTTAAGAATAAAATTAAATCAGTGGAGGAAAAAACAATGAGGAAAATCATTAGTATCCTGCTTGCCATATTAATGGTAGCAACATTCGCAGCATGCGGACAGACATCCAAAGATCCGGCAGCACAGCCCGCAACACCGAATACAACAACACCTGATACAACAGACGCAAAACCGATCAAGATCGGCGTATCTGTAGCAGACCAGTCCAATCCGTTCTACATTGAGATACTTGACGGTATGAAGTCTGCAATGAAAAAGGGTGACGAGCTGATCGTCATGGATGCCGGCTTTGATCCTGCCAAGCAGATCACAGACATAGAGGATATGATACAGCAGGGCGTAAGCGTAATGCTGATAGACCCTGTTGACTCCAAGGGTATCCAGGCTTCCTTGAATGCATGTGAAGCTGCAAATATTCCGGTGATCGCTTACAACTCTCCTGTTGATGACTCAAGCAAGGTCGTTTCAACAGTTGCTTCAGACAACTTCATGGCCGGACAGCTGATTGGAGAAGAACTGGGCAAAGCGCTAAATGGCAAAGGCAAGGTCGTAATGCTCACTTACAATGTAGCACAGGTTTGTCTTGACAGGGCTAATGGTTTCAAGGATTCCATTGGAAAGTATCCGGAAATAGAGATCGTAGCAGAACAGGAAATACAGCCGGGCGTTGATACCGCTCTGCCGGTAATGGAGAATATGCTCCAGTCCTATCCTGATCTGAATGGTGCATTTGCTCTGAATGATCCTTCTGCCATTGGTTGTGCCGCTGCTGTAGAAGCCGCAAATCTTCTTGACAAAATAAAGATCGTAGGTGTTGATGGCTCTGATGACGGTAAAACAGCTATTCTTGCAGGCAAGATCCTTGCATCTGCAGCTCAGCATCCTATTGATATAGGTTCCATCAGCATTGAAACTGCGTACAAGGTACTTGTAGATAAATCATCGGTAGAAGCAGATATCAAGGTTCCGGTTGAATTGGTCACCAAAGACAATGCCGGTAAATAATTTGATTCCAGGTTGAACTAAACAGGCGGCATTGCGGTGAAAGCCGCAATGCTGCCATGATTTTCAACAGCTGCGGGATTCCGGCTATATTTATTGGAACACTGGAGGTAGGAATGGCAAATCAATATTTCATGGAAATGCAGCAGATATGCAAGACCTTTCCCGGAGCAAAGGTGCTCAATAATGTCGAGCTCAGGCTCAAGGCCGGTGAAGTGCGGGCGCTGATGGGGGAAAATGGAGCCGGTAAATCCACCCTGATAAAGATCCTGGGCGGGATCTACAGCAAGGATCAGGGCTGCGGCTGTATTAAAATCAATGGTAAGGAAGTTGAAATCAACTCTGTACATGACGCAAAAGCTCACGGGATAAGTATCATTCATCAGGAAATCAGTCTTGCAGAAAACATGACAGTGGCTGACAACCTTTTTATGGGTGAAGAACTGTTGAAAAAGGTAAGATGCTTTGTTGATGACAAGGAGATGATCAATAAGGCACAGCAGGTCATTGACAGTATGGGCATGGACATAGATGTGCGTACAAAGGTGGGCGACCTGAGCATAGCAAAACAGCAGATGGTGGAGATATGCAGAGCTTTGATGTATGATTCAAAGCTTATAGTAATGGATGAGCCCACATCTTCGCTGACACAGACAGAAATCGAGCAGCTTTTTATTCAGATAGAGAAGCTGAAGAAAAACGGAATAGCCATCATTTACATTTCTCATAGGATGGACGAAATATTCAGGATCGCGGACTCCATTACGGTACTCCGGGATGGTGAGCTGATAGGAACCGATCTGGCAGCCAGCCTGGATAGGGATAAGCTTATTGCCATGATGGTTGGACGCGAATTAATGGAAGTTTACAAAAATGACGAAAAACCCGAACCGGGCGATGAGTGCCTGGTTGTTAAAAAATTTGAAAATAAATACCTGAAGGATGTCAGTTTCTCACTGCGCAGGGGCGAGATCCTCGGGTTTGCAGGACTTGTAGGCGCGGGACGCACCGAGCTGGCCAGAGCCATTTTCGGGATCGACAAGGTCGACTCGGGAGAGATATTCATCGAGGGAGAAAGAGCAATCATCAGAAGGCCGCAGGATGCCATTGCCAGGAGGATCGCATATATTCCCGAAAACCGGAAGCTCGAGGGGTTGTTCCTGACAAATAATATCAGGTACAATGTTTCGATTTCCGTACTCGACAAATTTATTAAGCTCATCGGCGTGAATAAAAAGACTGAACAGGGTATTCTTGATGAGCATCAGGGATCCTTGTCGATCAGGATGACTTCAGGTGAGCAAAAGGTTCAGCAATTGTCCGGAGGCAATCAACAGAAGGTGCTGGTTGCGAAATGGCTGGCTACCGATCCACAGATACTTATATTGGACGAGCCTACCAGAGGGATCGATGTCGGGGCAAAGGCCGCGATATACCAGCTGATCTACACACTTGCCAGACAGGGCGTAGCTATAATGCTGATTTCTTCCGAGATGGAGGAAATCATTAACATGAGCACCAGGATCGTGGTGATGCACGAGGGTGAGAAAGCCGGTGAACTGGAGAATAAAGGGACGTCGGAAACAATGCAGGAAAAAATTATGCTGCTTGCATCAGGAGGTAAAATAAATGGAGAAGGGAATTAGCTCTGAAACAAGGATCAAGAATAGTAATATCTATGCCAACCCGGTCGTGCGTTATTTTAAAGATAATCTGGGTATATTGCTCGCACTGTTTGTAATGTGTCTTATACTTTCAATAGCAACAGATTCCTTCTTCGATGGAAAGAACATGCTGACGGTATTGCGCCAGATTTGTATAAATGCGCTGCTGGCATTCGGGATGACCTTTGTTCTGATCATCGGCGGAATTGACCTTACGGTAGGCTCGGTCGTCGGCGCCAGCGGTGTGGCTGTTGTCATGCTGATGGAGGCCGGTGTCGGTATGATCCCCGCTATCCTGATAGCATTGGCCCTTGGCGCGGTCATCGGCCTGATAAACGGTACGATCATTGCATTGACCGGAATGCCTGCATTTATAGTGACTCTTTCGATGATGGGTTCGATCCGGGGACTGGCATACATTATAACAGACGGCAGATCTAAAGCCAGCAGCAATCAGACATTCACATCCATGGGAAACGGTTATCTGCTCGGAATACCGATTCCGATCTATATATTGGCGGTAGTAATGATCATCGTATCGATCATTCTTTATAAGACGAAGTTCGGCAGGAGGATGTATGCTATCGGCGGGAATCCTACAGCCGCTAAATATACAGGTATAAATATCAAAGGCATTACCATAAAGGTGTACGTACTGTCTGCAGTACTGTCTGCGCTGGCCGGCATAATCCTTGCTTCGAGGATGTTTTCAGGCCAGCCCACCGCAGGCCAGGGATATGAATCGGATGCCATTGCGGCTGCCGTTCTTGGCGGCACAAGCTTTTCCGGAGGAATCGGAACGATCGGAGGAACCCTTATCGGTGCTCTTGTAATCGGTGTGCTCAGTAATGGACTGAACCTGCTCCATATTCCTTCCTACGTGCAGATGGTAATAAAGGGCATTGTCATTATTTTAGCAGTCGGTTTTGATATCATCAAAAACAGGAATAATCGTAAATAAGCAGGGTGCCGAAAATAAGACGGGCTTGGGAGAATTGAGAATATGAACAGGGGTCCATATGTAATAGGAGTAGATTTTGGTACAGATTCCGCACGCGCGCTTGTTATAGACGGGCTCAGCGGAAAAGTATCAGGTCAGGCTCAGCATTTATATAAAAGGTGGAGCGAGGGCAAATATCAAAATCCGGATATCAGCATGTACCGGCAGCATCCTCTTGACTATGTGGAGGCATTTGAAGCCGCAGTATGTAAAGCGCTGGATGAAGCGGGCGCAGATGTCCGGCGGCATGTCGCATGTATATCCATCGATACGACAGGCTCGACGCCGTGCCCTGTGAACAGGGAGGGTGTCCCGCTGGCTCTTTTGGATGAGTTCAGTGAAAATGAAAACGCAATGTTCCACCTTTGGAAGGACCACACAGCAATAGCTGAGGCTATTGAGATAAATGAGGCGTTCTCTGATTATAATGGAATTGATTATACAAGATATCAGGGAACATATAGCTCTGAATGGTATTGGGCAAAGATCCTGCACACCTCCAGGGTTGACAGCGGCGTCAAGGCGGCTGCATATTCGTGGGTGGAGCATTGTGACTGGCTGACGGGTCTGTTGGCTGGGAAAACGGAACCGTCGACGATGTACCGCTGCTCTTGCGCAGCAGGCCACAAGGCTTTGTGGCACAGCGCGTGGGGAGGGCTGCCGGCAGTTGGATGCCTTAATGGCATAGATCCATATCTGGGCGAGGTGGCTTTGTCATATGGCAGAAACGTACAGCCATCGGACCGCCCTGTGGGTAAAATAACCCGCGAATGGGCCGAACGGCTGGGTGTACCTGAAGATACGCTCATCGGCGGAACATCGTTTGATGCGCATGCGGGAGCTGTAGGTGCAGGAGTCGGGAAGAATATACTTGTCACGAATGTCGGCACATCTACCGTGGATATGATGGTTGAGAAAGCTGCTGCGCTTGAGGGAAAGAATCTTAAGTATGCCTGCGGTCAGGCAGAAAATTCGATCATACCGGGCTATGTCGGGATAGAGGCAGGTCAGGCTGCATTCGGGGATATTTTTGCATGGTTCAGGAAGCTGCTGATGTGGCCTGTCAAAAGTATGGGCCTTGTGAGCGAAAGCACAGTACAGGATATTGAGGAGAACCTTCTTGCGGCGATTTCCGAAGAGGCGGAAATGGTGGATGTCGGCAGTGCCATAACTGCACTGGACTGGTTTAACGGAAGAAGATATCCAAGTACGAATGAAATGGTCAAGGGCGCATTTAGTGAACTCACATTGGGGACAAGCGCGCCTCAGCTTTATCAGGCGCTGGTACATGCAGCAGTTTTCGGCCTGAAGCGCATCGTTGAAGCCTTCAGGAATGAAGGGCTGCAGATAGACGAAGTCATTGCAGTAGGCGGCATCGCACAAAAATCACCGTACATCATGCAGACAATGGCTGACGTTATTGGCTGCAGGGTAAATGTATCTGCTGCAACACAGGCGTGCGCCAGAGGCGCTGCTATTTATGCCGCAGTGTCCTGCGGGTTGTACGATACGATAGAAGCAGCGCAGAAACAACTCTGCGAAGACTATATCAGATCATACACACCGGACCCTGAAAAAGGTGAAGCATATTTGAAGCTCTATGAGAGGTATTGTGCATTAGGCGGCTTTGTTGAAGAAAGCACAAAATGATACGGTTCAGGACTATTATCATGACGCGCTGTTGACCATAGCAGGACTGCTTGAGCAGCCTGCGCCGTATGGATGTCCTAAGAATTTATGTAAAAGTCCAGTATATCTTCTATGCTGATTATCCCTCTGACAGTCTCGCCTTCCAATACCGGCATGGCTATGATATTGTTTTCTCTCAGCGTTCTTGCCACGGTCAGCAGATCGTCATCCACGGATGCAGATATCACTTTTTTGGTCATGACCCACTCCACAGGGCATTTCTCGATATGGCCGGGAGTTGTCAGGAATCTGTATATATCGGCCTTTACCACCATGCCGACCAATCTGCCCATATTGTCGACGACTGGTGCTCCGTTCACCTTCATGCTGCTCATTTTTTCGAGAGCGGCATCGATTGTCTCATCCTCCCGGATCGTGATGAAATTTCTTTTCATCAATTTGTATATTTTCAACTCACCACCGCCTTAATATATTATATATATGCATTATATCATAAAATAGTATATTCTGGCGAAATATTGTATTGGAGAGGATCATCTTCAAATTGATATCGGAAAAGCATGTGGTATAATACTGATGACAAGCATGTCAGTTAGATAATTATTGTATATTGTGAATAGATAGAGAGGTTTGTGGAAAATGAGAAAGACGAAAATCATATGTACCCTTGGACCGGCTGTCGGAGATGAGCAGATCCTAAGGGAGCTCATAGCCGAAGGGATTGATGTAGCCAGGCTGAATTTCTCCCACGGCAGTCATGAGGAGCATTTGGAGAGGGTACGGATCTTTAAGAAGGTCAGAGAAGAAACGGGCAAGCCCGTGGCTTTGCTTTTGGATACCAAAGGGCCGGAAATAAGGATCGGGCGGTTTGAAACCGGCATGGTCGAGCTGTGCCCGGATGAAATATTCACATTGACTACCCGGGAATATGTGGGTACTAAGGAGAAGGTCCATGTCAACTATAAAAATCTGCCAAGGATAGTAAAGAAGGGTGACAGAATACTTATCGATGATGGCCTTGTGGAGATGGTCGTTGTTGAATGCACAGCAGAAGATGTCATATGCAGGGTCCTTAATAACGGTGTCATCAAGGATAACAAGAGCGTTAATGTCCCGGGGGCAAGGCTGGATATGCCCTATCTCAGCGAGAGAGATGCACAGGATATCCTCTTTGCCATCAGAAACGATTTTGATTATATAGCAGCTTCATTTGCACGGACGGCAGCGGACATCCTGGATGTCAGAAGCTTCCTGGAAAAGAATGACGGCAAGGGCATCCAGATCATTGCGAAGATAGAGAATGAAGAGGGCGTAAGCAACATTGATGAGATACTTGCTGTCAGTGACGGGATCATGGTGGCCCGTGGGGATATGGGTGTTGAGATCAACTATAATGAGCTTCCCCGGATCCAGAAAATGCTCATAAAGAAGGCCATGTTTTATGGGAAAAAATCTATTACGGCAACTCAGATGCTGGATTCCATGATCACCAGGCCCAGGCCTACCAGAGCCGAGATCAGTGATGTGGCAAATGCCATATATGACGGGACCAGCGCCATCATGCTCTCCGGGGAGACATCAGTAGGGAGTTATCCCGTTGAAAGCGTCAGGACCATGGCGAAAATCGCGAAAAGCACCGAATCTGCGATACACTATAAAAAGCGCTTTAATCAAATGGAGCATGGAGAAGCTATTATAAATGTCGTGACCAATGCCATCAGCCGTGCTACCTGCACCACTGCCCACGACTTGGATGCCGCAGCAATCGTTACATTGACAGAGACCGGGAGCACCGCACGGATGATTTCAAAGTTCCGGCCTATGTGCCCTATCATAGGCTGTACTACAAATGAGAGGGTATGCAGGCAATTGTCCATGTCATGGGGTGTCACACCTGTTTTATTTGAAGAAAAACAGACCAGCGACGAGCTTTTTGAACACGCGATCGAAAAGGCCGTAGAAACGGGTATTGTCAAATACGGAGATCTGGTGGTGCTGACTGCCGGTCTTCCTATGGGCATGTCCGGTACCACCAATACCTTGAAGGTCCAGACTATTACACCCCAGGGAAACAGATAAATGCAAAGAGGTGTCAGACTTGAAAAAACGTATCATTGCAGCTTCTATTATTGTCCTTATCGCTGCTGTCGTAGTTGCCATTGCTGTGATAGCTCCACGGAATTTGGCAATTGGTGATATTTCGCAGACAAATGGGGGTCAGGGTGAAGCAGACGGAGGCGGAGGCGGGGATTCCGCAGGCGCAGGCGGGGATGCCGCAGGTGGAAGGAAGCAGTTGAGAATATTTACCCTCGATAAGGAGCTTGAGGTAATAATCAAGCAATATGTGAAAATGCATCCGGAGTTTGACTATGATATAGTCTGCCGGGAAAATGATATTGACTTTTTCTACGATCTGAACTACAGCCTGCAAAACATCGAGAGCACCGATGTGGACCTCTACTGTGTCCCTGCTGTATATGCCCAGTGGTATATAAAGGGGGACTATTCCAGGTTTGCAAGTACGTATGAAGAGCTTGGCATCGATGTGGGCCCCGCTTTGGAGAAGGCCGATATACCGCATGAGATAGTGGATGCAGGGACCCGGCCGGATGGTGAATTGATAGCGCTTCCTTTTAAAAAGAATATCAACCTTTTCATGTATCGACGTTCTATTGCCAAAGATGTATGGGGAACAGACGATCCGGATAAGATCGCAGATATCATAGGTGCAGGCACCGGAAAATGGGACGGGTTCCTGAAGGCGGCGCAGACCTTGAAGGAACACGGCTGTTATATGCTGCCTGACTGCCAGAAGCTCTCCGGCTTGGTGACAACGGGCATATCCGAAGATATGCTTGCCAACGGGAGCTATGATGTGGATCCAAAGTGGGTAGAATATATGGACATTTCAAAACACCTCCTTGATAAGGGCTTTGCAAAAAATACACTGCCCTGGACAGAGGAATGGATCGGGAATCTGAATGGCAAAGGCGATAAGCCGGTATTTGCCGCGTTCATAGGAGATAACCATATAAGGGAGCTGTCTGACCTGCTCAAGAGCAGAGATGGTGAATGGGCAGTATGCCTGCCTCCGGTCAGTGTGGACACAGGCTTCTATACAGGCTTTGAGGATATGGATCACTATACAGGGATCATGGTCAATAAGAACTCGCCAAATAAAGATGCGCTGGGGCCCCTTATAGAATGGATCACACTGGACTGCTCCAAAACAGGACTGCAATATAGTCTGGCAAATGATACTTTTTACAGTCGTGCCGGTGGTGACGAGCAGCGGAAATATGGCGGAAAGAGGTCTGTCGTTTCGGGGACTGTTCTGAAAAACACAAATAACGCCAATGCATTTCTGGGCGGGCAAAATATCAACACCTTGATATATGAGGCACTGCAAACGCCGGCGGGCAAGCATCATGCTCCGGGCATGGAGCTGTTCAGGCTTTGGTATTATGAGACAGAGGCGTATCTCAGAGGGGAAAAGGACAGACAGACCGCTTTTGCAGACTATATAAAAGCGGCAAAGGAATATGAACAGAGCAGCCGGGATATGCTGCAGGTGAACGGGTTTCATTATTCCGCCGACGGAAGATTATATTCTCTCATCGGCAGCAGAGAGCTGAATGTATACTCTTACGACGGTGTACTGCCGGAGTTGATAAAGGAATATGTCAGGAGCCATCCGGAGTTCAATTTCAAGGTGAACTGGTATCATTACGCATTGGTGGACGATTTTTACACTCTTGGTGCCATAAATGACAACCTGCACAGCAGCAGCGGGGAAGTGGTGGACATATACTGCATCCCTAATGTTTATTCACATGAGTACATCAAGGGAGAATACGCAAAACATGCAAGTACATATAGAGAGCTTGGCATCGATATCGACACGGCCTTACAAAAGGCTGACATCCCTCAGTATGTGATCGATGCCGGAACGAATCCGGCCGGTGAAGTGATCGCACTGCCATATCAGGCAGGAGTAAATGTATTTATGTACCGGCACTCCATTGCAAAGGATGTCTGGGGAACGGATGATCCGGACAGGATCGCGGAGATCATCGGCTCAGGCACCGGAAAATGGGACAGGTTCCTGGAAGCGGCGCAAACACTGAAGGAGCACGGCTGTTATATAGTACCGGGATACCGGGATATCTCGGAAATGATCGATACCGGGATCACTGGCTCCGGCCGGGCAGCGGACAGCGGCTTTGGTATAAACCCCATGTGGGAAGAATTCATGGATGTCTCAAAACAGATGCGGGACAAGGGTTATATAAATGACAAGAGATGGTGGTCTGAGGAATGGACAGATGCCCTGAAGGGGAAGGCTGATAAACCTGTATTTGGTGCCGTCATGCCCTTTGAATATCTGGAAAGTCTGGCAAGATCCGATTACTATCTGAAGAGCACCGCCGGCGACTGGGCGGTATGCGTGCCTCCGTTTAAAACCAAAGCCGGCTTTTACACCGGGATAATGGTCAATAAGGATTCACCGAATAAAAGGGCATTGAAGCCGTTGGTTGAATGGCTGACATTGGACTGTTCACAGGAAGGTCTCCAGTATCGCCTGACTAATGATACACTATTTGCTAAAGACAGCCAGACGCATCAAAATTACGGTGGAAAAAAGGCTGTGGTTTGCGGGACCATACTTAGGAATACAAATTGCAGCATTGACTTCCTGGGCGGGCAGGATATCAATCCTGTGATATACGATGCTCTGAATACTCCAACCGGAACACATGAGCATTATGGCCTGGAAGGTGCAGTTTCCGGCCATTGGCTGGACAAGACAGCAGCGTATATCAACGAAGAGGTGGACAAGGAAACTGCTATAGCAGGTTTGGCGGATGCGGCAAAGGAGTCCGAAAGATTGTATAAGAGCCTGCTTGATCAGTATGGAGTATCATTTCTGCTTCCCTGATGCAGCCTGTGTATTACCACGGTTAAAGTAATTATTTGACAAATCACCAAAAATTGAGTAGTATTTTGTTGATAAAGGTAATGTAAACAAAATACTACTTTTTTGCGTCAAGGGGGACCAAAATGGAGAGCGTCAGTTTTATTGAAGAGAAGAAACTCATTGATGCCCTTAAAGCCGAAATAGGCAAAGTGATCATAGGGCAGGATTACATTGTTGACAGGATCCTTGTGGGCATTCTGACAGGAGGCCATATATTGCTCGAAGGGGTCCCCGGACTTGCCAAATCCCTCATCGCCAGCACTATTGCAAAAGCAGTGGGGGTCGACTACAGGAGGATCCAATTCACACCTGACCTGCTGCCTGCAGATATTGTGGGTACTGAGATATATAAGCAGAATACAGGTGAATTTGTCATTAAAAAAGGACCTATTTTTGCAAATCTCATCCTGGCCGATGAGATAAACCGTGCTCCCGCCAAGGTTCAGTCCGCATTGCTTGAGGCAATGCAGGAGGGGCAGGTGACCATCGGGGAAGAGACCTACGAGCTTGAAAAGCCGTTTATTGTCATCGCCACCCAGAATCCTCTGGAGCAGCAGGGCACATATCCGCTGCCGGAAGCCCAGCAGGACCGTTTTATGCTCAAGCTGAAGGTGGGCTACCCCATGCCGGAGGAGGAGAAGAAGATCATTAAGCGCTTTACCGGCGGTGTTAAGGAAGAGTCGGAGATAAAGCCTGTTTTGTCCCGTGATGATATTTTTGAAATGAGGAAGAAAGTCGACTGTATATATGTCGACGACAGCATCGAAAATTACGTATTGAATATAGTGTTCAAGACCAGGAGCAAGTCGCAGTATATATCCTGCGGTGCTTCGCCCCGGGCATCCATAAGCCTGATCAAGGCGGCAAAGGGCATGGCGTTCCTGAACGGCCGCAATTTTGTGACCCCGGACGATATCAAGTCCATGGTGTTCCATGTGCTCCGCCACAGGATCATAATGTCCTACGAGGCCGAAGCGGAGGACATTATGGTGGAGAGACTCATCAGTGAGATCATGGAACAGGTGAACCTGCCATAGCAATGGCTGAGACGGGCATTAAGGGGGCAACTGAAGTGAAGCCGGGAGAGCTTAACAAAAAAATAAGGCGTATTGAGATCACCTCGAGAAAGCTGGTGGAGGAAAGCTTCACAGGTGACTATCGTTCCGGCTTCAGGGGCAAGGGCATGGAGTTTGACAGCATCCGGCAGTATTACCCCGGTGATGATGTCAGGAACATCGACTGGAATGTCTCAGCAAGGCAGAACAAGGTTTTTGTCAAGCAGTTTTGCGAGGAGCGCGAGATGAACCTGTTCCTTCTGATAGACATGTCCGGGTCCAATAATTTCGGAAACAAAAAGGATATCATCGCAGAATTGGGTGCAATGCTTGCGTTTACGGCATGCATGAACAATGACAAGGTAGGGGCTGTTTTATTCACCAAGAAAGTTGAGAAATTCATACCCTCCAAAAACGGAAGAGAGCATGTCCTTGCCATAATCGAGAATATACTTGAGTTCGAGCCGGAATCCTCCGAAACCAGTATCTCCGAAGCGCTGAAGTTTTTCGGTCTGATTGAAAAAAAGAAAAGCATCGTATTTATCATATCCGATTTTTTGGATCAGGGGTATGAGAAGGATCTGAAAATCATTTCCAAACGCCATGATCTGATCCTGGTACGGGTCATCGACAGAGCGGAACAGTACATACCCCATGGGGCCGTATTTGCCTTTGAGGATCTTGAAACCGGCGAGATCGTGGAGCTGAACAGCATTGGCAGGGAACTCAGGCTGGAGGAGCAGGAGATGAAGGGGAGGAATGTAATCACTGTCTACACTGATGAGGATTATATCGATCCCTTCAGACAATTTTTCAGAAGAAGGGCCAGAAGATGAATAGAACAAAGATGATGTTTCTGCTTATGATACTGATCATGTTTTTTTCACCGATACATGCCTTTGCGGCTGAAGCTGAGCGCAATATTTATATAGGGGATATCATTGAACTGAAGATCTCATCGCAGGAGCTGACCGAAGAGGTGATAAGAGAGAAGTTCAAAGAGTTTGAAATAGTCGGAATCGTTGAGGGATCAGACCACTTCATTGTAAAGCTGCGGACCTTTGAAACGGGTGAGAAGAAAGTCGTTCTGGGAGACAAGGAAATAGTGGTGGTTGTCAAGTCAACTCTGCAGGAGATCCAGTCGGAAGGACCTATGGAGGGAGGACTGGAGCCGGCAGCACCTGCTCCCACAGTACCGTGGCTTTACATTTTTATAGCCCTGCTTGCCGTTACCGGCGTTACCGGCTTTGTTTCACTGAGGGGTCGTTTCGCGATAAAGAATAAGGTCCGGCTGGACCCTTATCATCACTTTATAAGTCGGAGCAATGACTTGCTTTATGAGGACAGTGAGTTTTTTGTCAAGCTGACATGCTATTTCAAGGAATATGTCCAAGCTGTTTATCACATTAGAATAAAAGGCATGACATCATCCGAGATGCTTTATACCATAGATAAGCTGCCCCGTCTGCAGGATGTGAAGAAGGAGCTTGGAGATTGGCTCAGGGAGTGCGACTTTTTTAAGTTTACAGGGACTGTTGCATCAAGAGTACGGAAGCAGGAAATGCAAAGGAGGCTGGCAGAGCTGGCAGGCAGGATAAAGACAGCCAATCAAGCTGTGGTACGAGCTCCGCAAGGGGCTGGCAACCGAGCTGTGGGTCGAGCTCCGCAAGGGGCCGCAAAGGGAACTGAAAAAGGAGCCGCATCGTAATGAGGATTTTGAACTGGCCTTTTTTATTGCTGATACCGCTGATCATATTTTTATTCTTTTTCTATAAAAAGAAAGGGGCCGCATTGAAGTTCCCCAGTATCAACATGCTTATGTCCGGGGGCATGAAAAGGACGATACTGCACAAAATCGGAAGATATCTGATGGTTTTGGGACTTTTGGCAGCAACCGCAGCGATGGCCAGGCCCCAGAGCGTGAATGTATACGGCACAGGAAGCCAGAGCGGTATAGATATCGTTGTTTTGCTTGATGTATCTATTTCGATGCAGTCTATTGATTTTAAACCAAACCGCCTTGAGGTCGCAAAAGATACAATAGACAGCTTTATTACCAAAAGGTCTCAGGACAGGATCGCATTGGTCGTTTTCAAGGCTACAGCCCACACTCTTATCCCATTGACTCATGACCACAACATACTCAGGGACACACTCAGGGATACCGGCGACGATTCGGTGGTGGAAGATGGAACAGCTATAGGCATGGCGATGGTAGTGGGGCTGAACAGACTCAAGAACAGTGACGCTGCTTCAAAAGTCATTATATTGGTAACGGACGGAGAAAACAATTCAGGCGACGTCAATCCGGGCACGGCAGCGGAAATGGCCAGGGAGCTCGGTATAAAGGTCTATCCTATTGGAGTCGGTACAGATAAAATGATTCTTCCGATAGAAGGAACCAACGATTACGAAACATATCCCAACGGAATTGACGAAGACCTGATGAAGCATATAGCTGAGATCACCGGGGGCAAGTATTATAGGGTAAACAAATCACATGTGCTTTCGGATGTTTTTTCGGACATCGATAAATTGGAAAAAACCGAGTTCGAACAGGGTGTTGCCTACGAATACACAGAGCTGGGCTTTGTGTATATAAAGATTGCGTTGATATTCCTTGCACTGGGGATCTTCATGGATCGTTTCCTGTATATCCGGATCCCCTGAGCCCGCGGTGCGGCGCAGATATCGAGGGGTCATGTGAGATGAAAGGCAGGCAAGAGCAGTGAGCAGCATTGAAATTGGAAACCCTCAAAACTACATATATGCATTGATTCCGGTCTTTTGCGCGGTGATACTGCTGATGTCTCTTTTAAAAAAGAGAAGGATACTGGACGCGATGCGGATCGGTATTCGGACGCGTTTTAAGATTACCCGGCTCGTTTTGATGGTGTCAGGCATATGTCTGATGTTCGCTGCGCTGCTGGGGCCTCAGAAGCTGGAGGGTTTTACTGAGATCCGGACCCAGGGGCTTGATATCTATTTACTGATAGATACATCCAACAGTATGCGGGTCCAGGATGTCCAGCCCGATAGGATCGGCAGAGCAAAAAGGATAGCGGATATCCTGATGAATAATCTCAAGGGCGACAGGATCGGTCTCATTCCTTTTTCATCCGAAGCCTATGTCCAAATGCCCCTTACCGATGACTACGATATGGCCCGTATGTTTCTGGATGTAGTAGATACCAAAATGGTCGGAAATGGAGGCACTGATTTCGGACCTGCCGTCAGACTGGCCTACGAGTCATTTGATGAGGCCAGAGGAGCGGATAAGGTAATGATCATACTAAGCGACGGTGAGGACCGCAATAGCAGCGAACCGGATGTATTGGAGCAGATCAATGACAGCCGTCTCAGAGTCTATACTATTGGCATCGGTACTGAAGAAGGCGGGAAAATCCCCATATACAGCATTGACGAGGTCACGGTCCTCGGTTATATCTATGATGATGAATATAACGACATCATATCAAAGCTCCAGACTTCAGGGCTGAAGAAACTTGCGGCTGACAGCGGAGGCAAATATTACGAGTCGACGGCCTCAGGGATCGAGATCAATGCACTCATTGATGATATGGCGACGCTGAAGAGAGATTCTCAGAATGTTAAGAGGATAAATAATTACACACAGTTATACCAGTATTTCCTGGGCTTCGGACTTCTTTTGTTCCTGGCGGGGTATTTTCTGCCTGAGACAGGGAGGGTGAAATGAAGAAGATATTTTACGTTTCAGGAAGTCTTGCTGCAATATTGCTCGTTTTGTTCCTGATCGGGGCTATAGATTTCAGTGAGAGCAAGAGAGATAAAGCGCTGTCCCAAGGAAACCGCCTGATGGAGTCCGGCAGGTACCGGGAGGCCCTTGAGGCATATGAAAGGGGACTTGAGGATCATCCCAGGGATGCTGAGTTGAACTACAATTCCGGACATGCGCTTTACAGTATGGGCGATTACAGCGGTGCGGAGAAGTACTATGAGGCGTCCGAGCTTCCCGTGCCTGACAGATATCTGAAAATGGGCAACTGTCGACTCAATCAGGGTGACTACGGGCGGGCAGCGAAGTATTATATGCAGGGCATATTGGAATTTCCTCAGGATGTTCCACTGAAGTATAATTATGAATTTGCTCAGGAGCAAATCCAGCAGACGGAGCAGCAGGGCGACGGCGAAGGCGAGCAGGGCGACGGCGAGGGCGGGCAGGACGACGGCGAAGGCGAGCAGGGCGACGGCGAGGGCGAGCAGGACGACGGCGAAGGCGGGCAGGACGGCGGCGAAGGCGGGCAGGACGACGGCGAAGGCGAGCAGGGCGACGGCGAAGGCGAGCAGGACGATGGGCAGGGCGAGCAGCAGGGCATCGGCGAAGATGATGCTGAAGCAGAGCAAAGGCAGACTAGAAGCGTAATCGAACACGTCCTGGAAGCACTTGAAAAGCAGGAAGCGGATAGCCTCAAGAATAACAGGAACAGGAATCACATTTATGAGGAGGGGCAATATGAATGGTAGGAGGCTGCTGGCCACAATAACACTTGCTTTATTGATAATAGCTGTAATGGGCGTATCGGGTACAGGCGTATTGGCTGATGAAGAGCCTCAATTCATTCTTGAAATAAATGACCCCGTTATAGATGTGGAAGCATATACGACATTGACTCTCACCGTGGTAAACGCAAAAGGTGCAAAGCTTTTGGAGTTCGTTGGAACGAATTGGTTTTATATGCCGTACAATGACAGCTTTTTTACCAACAAAGAGCAAGATGGCAAAACGGCTTATCTGGAAAATGAAAGCTATCGTATCTATCCCTACTATGCAGGGCAGTTCAAATTATGGGCATTGATCGAGTACGAGGGAAAGACCTATATGACGAACAAGGTCCAGCTGAATGTCACCGACAGCAGCTCTGCCGACAGCGGACAGCCCCGGAAAGCCTCTTTGAACACCATGCTTACTAAAAACCAGGTTTATATCGGACAAAAAACTGTTTTGGCATATGAGGTGTATTCAATATATGATCTCAACCACTGGTATTTTTTAGATGACCTGCAGATCAACGATGTTTTGCTTGCCGGAACACCGGAGGAGAAGCTGAGATCGGAAAAAGCTGTTTATGACGGTGCGGAATATAACAGGACCGAAGTTGAAATATCCTACTTGACACCTATAAAATCCGGGATATTCACTGTTCCCGGACGCAGTTTCTATGGATACATTTCTGAGACGGAACAGCTGAGTAGTGATGAATACACAGTCAGAGAATTCAGTGAGCCGAAGGAGCTGATTGTAAGGCCGCTCCCGACTAAGAATCAGCCGACGGATTTTTCATGGATAATCGGAAAGCCAGAGATCGATGCCAGGTATAATACTCTCAATGCCGCTGACGGCAGCACGATCCTGCTAACAGTGACTGTATCCGGAGACTGTAACATAGACAGCCTGAAAAAAATATTCAAAGAAGATCCTCCCGGTTTCTCTGCATATGAGACTGTAAAGATGTATACGGAGAGCCTCGAAGACAACAGGTACAACGCCAGGAAGGAATTTGAGATCACGCTGATCCCAAAGGAAAACGGAACACTCACTATAGATCCGGTGCACATATCCTACTTCGATCCGGATTCAGGCAGTTACAAGACAGCGGAGATACCGGGGCTAAGTGTCACAGTCGAAGGTGCTGACAGAATCATGCAGCCGGATGAGATCCGCTCGGGAGGGGACCGGCCGGAGGACCATGTTGTTGAAACGGTCAGAATAGAGCAGATAAGCTACGCTCCGAAGGACGATGGGTTCTGGGTGCTGCGGATCAGCAAGACTGTAGCGCTTGTTATCATTATAATGATACCGGTGATGGGAGCTGTGGCGTTTTTGCTGATAAAGCGCCCAGCAATACGCCCGGCAAAGCGTGATGAGCAGCTTGATGATATTTATGCACAGCTTGTCAAGGCCGGAGATGAAAATGAAATATACAATCACTTCAACAGCATGATAAGACACTGCTTCGGTGTGAGCCCGAAGGCAAGCTCCAGAAGTGAGATAGCTGAAGGGATCCAGGATAAACGGTTTGTCGATCCCATACTTGAGGTGATGGAGTACATTGAAAAAGAGAAATTCGTACCGGGAAAGGTCGATAATGAATTGCTTAAAATGATAAAAGAAGTGTATAAAAGTCTAAAGCGAAGGTAGCTTGCAGAATACAAGATGATTGCCGGCTATGCCGACAGATGTCTTTATAGTTTGTAATTGAATGTTTTATAAACATTGGTATAATATAAATGATTGTACGAATACAATAATTCATTTAGGAGAGGATACGATGAACAATTCTGCAAAACCCAACAAGCCGCTGGTAACTCATATTTACACGGCGGATCCCTCTGCTCATGTGTTTGAGGGCAAACTCTACATTTATCCTTCCCACGATCTTGATCTGGATATCGAATCAAATGACAACGGTGACCAGTACATGATGGAGGACTATCACGTATTGTCCATGGACAGTATCGATTCACCTTGTGTGGATGAGGGAGAAGCGCTGAATATTAAGGATATTCCATGGGCCTCCATACAATTATGGGCACCGGACGCTGCCTATAAAAATGGTACCTATTACCTTTACTTTCCTGTCAGAGATAAGGAAGGTATATTCCGTCTCGGCGTTGCTACCAGTCCTAACCCTGCGGGACCTTTCACCCCTCAAAACGAACCTATCAAAGGCAGCTTTAGCATAGACCCGGCTGTCCTGGTGGACGATGACGGCAAGGCATATATGTACTTTGGCGGACTTTGGGGAGGACAGCTTGAAAAGTGGAAGACAAACAGCTACGATCCCAATGGCACAGAGCCGGCGGCATCAGAGCCCGCACTCGGGCCCAGGGTCGCGGAGCTCAGTGATGATATGCTGAGCCTTAAGGAAGCGCCCATGGAAATATCCATCGTTGACGAGGACGGCAGCCCGCTTCTGGCCGGTGACGAGGAAAGAAGGTACTTTGAGGGTCCATGGGTACATAAGTACAACGACTATTATTATCTGTCCTACTCAACCGGAACGACCCACTATATCGTTTACGGCATCAGTAAAAATCCAAAAGGTCCTTTTGTGTACAAAGGTAAAATACTCACTCCTGTGATTGGCTGGACGACTCACCATTCAATAGTTGAGTTCAAAGGAAAATGGTATCTGTTCTACCATGACAGCTCTCTGTCGGGTGGTAAGGACAACAAGCGCTGCGTTAAGTTCACAGAATTGAAGTATAATGAAGATGGGACTATACAGACCATCGATCCGTATAAGTAAGATAGACAGGCTTATGTAAGATTTAATTGTCCCGGTCACAGGGAAGCGGTGCTTCGGTCCAGTCGGAGGTACCCTTCCCGGACAGTCCGGGAAAATGTTTTTGAAAGTTCCCTTCCAAAAGCCACGCCAATGTGACATCATTTGTATATTACAATGTTCATGATATATTGTTGAGAAAGAGGCGATATTATGCCATGGTGTCCAAAGTGTATTATCGAGTACAGGGACGGCATTGACAAATGCAGTGAATGCGGCGTTGAATTGATTGACGAGCTTGTATCTGATGATCCCAGATCTGATCAAAACTCCAAGGAAGCATTTCTGATGACTGCCGCCGGGAATATAGAGGCGGACCTCATAGAATCCATCCTGAAAGACAATGATATCCCCGTCCTGCGCAAATACAGGGAGGCAGGAGGGTATATGATGGTTTTCATGGGCGGCACTATATATGACATAGATATGTACGTGCCTGATACGCTGCTGGACAAAGCAAGAGATGTACTCAACACAAGCAGGAGCGCGTCTGCTGATATGCTGTTCCCGGACAATATTGAACAGTATGATCCCGATGAGGAGAGATAAAACAGAAAGTGCGGCCGGCGCCTCCAGATTAGCCAAGGCAGTAAAAATTTGCTGGATCATCCTTTTTATACTGTATCTTCTGCTGCTGCTATTCCTAACCATGTACAGCCGGCACTACGGCCGGGGGTATGTCCGTCGCAGCATGAACCTTGTTCCGCTCAGGACGATACTGCAATACTTGAATGCCAAGATCAACCGGAACATAATTGTGACAAATCTGCTTGGTAATATTGTCGCTTTTATGCCCATGGGCTTTTTGCTTCCCCTGTTATCCAAAAAGCTTTCCGGCTTCTTCAGGTCTGTACTTGCAACTGCCGGAGCTTCACTTTTAATCGAGGCTGCACAGTATATAGCCGGTGTCGGCGCTGCTGATATCGATGATATTATCTTGAATACTTTAGGCGGTGTACTTGGATTTCTTGTTTTTCTGGTATGCCGATCGCTATACGACAGAGTTGCGGCCGCTCGGCAAAAGCATTGAGAGGATAAAGAGTATGGGAGTCAAGTGAATCTATCCGGAAAATGGAGAGCTGTTCGCGTTATGAACGGCTTTTTTGTTGCGTACGGCATGAGCGCAGTTCTGACACATGAGCGCAGTTCAAACATTTGGATGGAACATTTTTATGTTTTTTTATGTCTGAAGTATAGAAGTGCTATCTAAGTATCCTATCTATTCTACAAAATCCCAGAATGTGTACAAATAATCGACAAAAATACAAAATAATAAAATTTATGGAACTTTTACTCTATTGCTCCAATCTAATCTAGTATATAGAGAGATAAATAGATAAAAAAAGGAGGAAACAAAAAATGAAAAAGAGAGTAAAGGTATTATTGGCGACTCTGTTAACGGCAGCAATGGCACTGACCATGGCAGGGTGCGGAAGCATGCGGAAAGATGGATATTACGCAACGACCACAGATACTATGTATGCTCCTGCAAATTCCCCAAATTATTCAGTTTGCAGAACACCGTCTCCCGGCATGACTGTGGATTCAGAAATGGATGCTCAGATGGATGAAGGAATGGATGGTGAGATGGCCCAGAAGGAGTTTAATACTGAGGAGTACAGCTCCATCGAAGAGAACCGGCCGATGAAGGTCAGCATGTCGCCGCTTTCCACATTTTCCATCGATGTGGACACAGCTTCATACAGCAATATCAGGCGCTTCATTGAGAATGGGATCCGACCGCCTGCAGATGCAGTCAGGATCGAGGAGATGATCAACTATTTTACATATGATCTGCCTCAGCCTGACGGCGAAGTTCCGTTTTCTGTAACGACGGAGCTGGGAAAATGCCCGTGGAACGAGGACAACTATCTTGCAATGATCGCACTTCAGGGAAAAAGCGTCAAGAACGAAGACCTGCCGAAGTCAAACCTGGTATTCCTGTTCGATGTATCAGGGTCAATGGATTCACCCGACAAGCTGCCATTGCTTAAGTCATCCTTCCAGCTGCTTGTCGAACAGCTTGGTGAAAATGACAGAGTGTCCATCGTGGTTTACGCAGGCGCATCCGGTGTTGTACTTGACAGCGCGCGCGGCGATGAGAAAGAGGAGATACTCGAGGCACTTAACGGCCTGTATGCAGGAGGCTCCACAGCAGGGGGCGAAGGTATAAAGCTTGCATATAAGATAGCAAAGAAGAATTATATATCCGGCGGGAACAATCGTGTAATACTGGCAACGGACGGCGATTTCAATGTGGGTGTCAGCAGTGAGGGCGAGCTTGTCAGGCTGATAGAGAAGAAGCGGAAGGAAGGCGTATTTCTCAGCGTGCTTGGTTTCGGTACGGGAAACATCAAGGATAACAAGATGGAGGCGCTGGCTGACAAGGGCGACGGAAATTACGCATATATCGACAGCCTGTTGGAGGCAAAAAAGGTACTGGTAAATGAAATGGGCGGAACTCTTTTGACGATAGCAAAGGACGTGAAGATACAGGTGGAGTTCAATCCTGCAAAGGTAAAGGAATACAGGCTTGTCGGCTATGACAACAGGATGCTGCGCAATGAGGATTTTGACGATGACACGAAGGATGCCGGTGAGATCGGTGCAGGTCACAGCGTTACAGCCTTCTATGAGATCGTACCTTACAAAGCCGGTGAGGAGATAGAAAGCCCGCAGCTGAAGTATCAGTCGGCGGAAGTAAGGCAGGAGTGGGAGAACGAGTGGATGGAAGTAAGGCTGCGTTATAAGAAGCCCGACTCTGATATAAGCCAGAAGCTTGTGCAGACTGTCACAAGCAGTGAAATCAGGGAGAATCCCTCAGAGAACTTTGTGTTTGCATCTGCTGTAGCTGAGCTCGGGTTGCTGCTAAAGGATTCCCAGTACAAGGGCGCATCATCCTTTGACAATGTGATGAAGCGTGCCGAGAGCTCGATAGGAAGGGATGCAGAGAACTACAGGAGCAACTTCCTCGAACTCGTTGGCAAGGCAAAGCGTGTTATGGATTAAGGCATGCTTGATATATGTCTTGAATCTTTCCTTGCAAGGTTTGGATCTTCCATGTACACGTGATGGATTTTCCCTTACAAGGTTTGAAGCTTCCAGATACAAGTGATGGATAATCCTTTACCGGGTTTGAAGCTTCCCTTGCAAGATCTGGATCTTCCATGTACATGTGATGGATAATCCTTACAAGATTTGAAGCTTCTCATGCAAGATCTGGATCTTCCATGTACACGTGATGGATTTTCCCTTACAAGGTTTGAATAGGATTATTTGAAATCAGCCTGGCGTGCTGCTTTGAGCATATGTCAGGCTGATATTTTTTGTGGGTGAGGCCAAAAGACCGCTTCTGATTAATCATCCTTAAGACTGTCCCTTTCTAATCATCCATACGGCGGCTTCCTGAACGACGGGAGGAGTTACTGTGTTCCAAATTTCAAGTAAAGGGTGTACAAAAATCAATGGAGCTCAACATAATGCCAGCACCAATGCCTTACGTTAACCGTTTTATTGTATAATTACAATATTCGCTCACAGAAATAACACTTTACTTGAAATTTGGAACAACTTGCTTGGGAAATAGATTATTGCCCGAGCAGTAGAGGGAAAAATCAGTGAACAACCGATCATTTTATATATCTGCCAATCAAATGATCATTGTTTCCTCCGTGTCTGCAGCGCTCGGCGGTAGGGCCGCCTACATCCTGCAGTTTCACCGTGTCCGTCGGGAGATCCACCTGCGTCCACTGGTTTCCGTCGCATCCATCCTCCGCGTCCGTCGGGAGGGCCGCCTGCATCCGTCGCATCCATCCTCCGCGTCCGTCGAGAGGGCCGCCTGTGTCCTCCGGATTCCGCAGCGCTCGTCGGTAGGGCCGCTGTGTCCTCCGGGTTCCGCTGGTTTCGCCGCATCTGAGGTGAGGGTCGCCTGCATCCTGCGGTTTCACCGTGTCCGTCGGGAGATCCACCCGCGTCCACTGGTTTCACTGCATCCGTCGGGCGGGGTGCCTGGTTCCGCTGCGCTTGGTGGTTTCAGCCGGGACAATATTGTGCTAAAATATAACGAGGCGAATGATGGGGCCAGCCCCACCTCTGCAGGCGGCGTGGTACCGATTGCCTTTCAGATCCCGCTTGGCGAGAAACCTGCAGGAAGATGAAGTGGGCATATCTCCCGCTTTGGTGGTGGGTACTGCTTTGCCTTTCAGATGTTTTCTTTCGATTGCGCAGGGGAATGAAGTGGGCGTATCTCCTGCTTGGCGAAAAAACCGCAAGGGAATGAAGTGGGCGTATCTCCTGCTTGGCGAGAGATCCACAGGGGGATGAAGTGGGCGTGTCTCCCGCTTGGCGAGAAACCTACAGGAAGATGAAGCAGGCGTATCTCCTGCTTGGCGAGAGATCCACAGGAAGATGAAGTGGGCGTATCTCCTGTTTGGTGAGAAAGCCGCAAGGGAATATTATATGGAATGGAGATGGATAGCAAATGGATGAGAATCTGAAGTCGATCATTGAAAAAAGGATATCCAAAACGATGAAGAATCTGGAAAGAAACAATATGATGGTATGCTTTGTCGAGAAGAAGGCCGACGTCATCAACAAGGTGGCAGAATTGATAAAGGAAGGCGAGACGGTCTCTGTAGGAGGCTCCATGACCTTGTTTGAATGCGGAGTGATCGATCATCTTCGCTCCGGCAGGTACGATTTTCAGGATCGCTATGAGGAGGGCCTGACAAGGGCCGAGATCGAGGAAATATACAGGAAGGCATTTTTTGCAGATACCTATATCAGCAGCACGAATGCTGTAACAGAGAACGGAGAGCTTTATAATGTCGATGGCAACAGCAACAGGGTCGCAGCAATTTGCTACGGTCCTAAGTCTGTGATCATTATTGTCGGATACAACAAAATCATCGACGATATCGATTCGGCTGTCAGCAGAGTGAAAAGAACCGCAGCGCCTGCGAATTGTGTGAGGCTGTCATGTAAGACTTACTGCAGTGAAAAAGGCGAGTGCATGTCGCTCCAATCCTATGGCAATGACAAAGACAGCGGGATGGCATCCGGCTGCAACAGTCCGGCCCGTATTTGCTGCAGCTATGTCGTGTCAGGTTACCAGCGGGTGAAAGACAGAATCAAGGTGATCATCGTCGGCGAGGAACTTGGATATTGAACACAGCGAAATCAACAGCGAAAACAACAGCGAAAACAACAGCGAAATCAACAGCGAAATCAACAGCGGAATCAACAGCGGAATCAACAGCATGTTCAACAGCAAGGTCAATTATTGATAAGTTGCAACGTTTTGGTTATTTGTTACGTCTAACATGTGTACGAACAATTAACCAAAGGAGTTGAGAAAGATGAAAAAAAGAAATATCGCAGCGGGAATACTGTCCGCAGCAGTGCTTATAATGTCGGCCGCCGGTGCTTTTGCAGCATCAGATGAGGCGGTGCAGGCCGGTGCGGACAATGGATATATTGCTCCGATTAGCCTGGATCTTGTTGAACATAGGCAGCTGCACTATAGGCAATTCAGGGGCACTGTCAAGGAAATAACAGATTACAAGGCTATAGAAGGCGCCAAGTTCATATCGGTGGAAAGCAGCTCGGGAGAACCGGCCAACATTATAGCAGATGAAACTACATATGTTTTCGGTAATGAGAAAATAGCAGCAGGCTCTGAGATAACCGCATATTATGATGCCAATGCATTCATGATCATGATCTATCCGCCGCAGTACAAGGCTGAGGTCATTGTAGTCGAGAATGACAGCAGGAATGTCAAGGTGGATCTGTTCGATGAGGAACTGGTCAGTGCTGACGGATCACTTAAGCTGATGAATATCTCAGAGGTGAAGGATATCGTCAATGAAGACGGGACAGCATATGAAGGTGACCTGAAGAATAAGGTGCTGGCGGCTGTATATACCATATCGACAAAAAGCATTCCTGCTCAGACGACGCCCCAAAAAATAGTCGTGCTTGATAAAGCAGCCGATTCGGACCGGCAGTCAGAAGAAAAAACTGATGAAGCGGCTGTGAGTGTATCGGGGAGAGATGTATTTGTTTATGGCGAAAAAATCAAGGCGCCCGCTGCCTTTGTCAGCAACAGTGGAGTGCAGATGATCCCGCTGCGTGCAGCAGCAGAGGCTATGGGATATGAAGTGACCTGGAACGGTGCTGAACGGAGTGTTTTACTCGGCAGTGATATCAAGTTTAAGGTCGGAGAGGACAGCTTTGCAATAAACGGTACTGAAGTGAAGCTGGCGGAGGCCTCGCTGATTATAGACGGCAGGACCTTTGTACCGATGGGTTTCTTTGATACAGTGAAGTAACAGGGCCGGTAAAACTATATATTAACTAATGATCACTCTTTATGTAACCCAGCATAATATGATATTATGCTGGGTTTTCTATTATCTGATTTTCAAAAAATGAGTGGGGTCTATGTTGTTCAGGGAGGAGTATATCCGACTGTCACTGGAGTTGAACCTGTTTTTTGGAAGGATAGCCAAAGAGCATTCAATATTTATTGAGACTTCCTTTACCGGGAAGGATCAGAATCTGGCCCGTGAAGCCGACAGCCTGAAGGTCCAGTTCGAGACATTGCTGTCGGAAGCCATTTCACTGGCAAATGGAGCGGTCAGCCAGGAGACGCTGAACGCACAGGAATTTATCACGCCGCATACACTTGATGCCGAACGGGTGTCGCAACTTTATACATGGGTGCCGATTAACAGCAGCTTGACGCAGGCAGAGGCAGGACTGGCCGGAAACGGCGGCATGGTATATTCACCGGCTCTTAAACAGAGGGTTTTCATGCTCAATCAGAAGGCTGTCATCCTTACCACCGCATTGTTGAATTTTAAAACCAGGATATTGAACAATGTGCTTGCATGCAAGCTCTTCACAACGAATTATCCGCTGCTGCTGGATCATATCATAAGGGAAGCAAAATTCTACCTGAAGGCATTGAACAAGCTGCAGAACAGGGAGGACGCAGGCAATGCGAGAGATCTGCTTGAGCAGGAGGTTTTCTGGAACAGGATAATGGCAGAGCATTCGTTTTTTATCAGGGGATTGCTGGATCCGACAGAGAATGAGCTGATAAGCACTGCCAATGATCTTGGAGAGGAATTTAATAAACTGACAAGAAAGGCTATCGCTGCAACGGAGCAAACTGCTCTTTTGCCCGGGGTGACAGCTGAGACCTAAAAGGCTGCAAAGGATATAAAGGCCTTTAAGAACGCCGGCACAGAAGGCCTGATCAACTGTAAGATCAAAGCGATCGCATACCCGCTGCTGGGAGACCATGTTTTAAGGGAGGCCAATCACTATCTGAGGATCCTGAGGCAAAGCTCATTCGTGCAGGCATAATAAAAAGCATATGGAAATGCATGTATGCGCCGGGTGCAAGTTCAAAATACCATTGACCTTTTTGGTTTGATGTTGTACAATTCAAAGAATAAGAACAGTTGTTAATTATATCCATATTATGTAAATTGGTGGTGGGGGACTTACAGGAGTACCTCGCCTTTTATTCGCATGTGAAGCCGCTGCCTTTGAACATCAACAACTGAGCATCAACAACGTATTTTATACGGCAAAGGTATAAGAGGTATGAAAAGCCTGTAACAGGAGAAGAAAATGAAGATCATTATTATTGGGGATGGAAAAGTCGGATATGCTCTTGCAGAGAATTTGTCAAAGGAAAACAATGATGTCACTATAATCGACAAGGATCCCGAGGCTTTGAAAAAGGCAAGTGAATACCTGGATGTTATGTGTATCAGAGGCAATGGTGTAAGTACGAAGATACTGATGGAGGCCGGAGTGGATGATGCTGATCTGCTTATAGCGGCCACTACCAGCGATGAGATGAACATGGTCTGCTGTCTTACTGCAAAGAAGCTTGGAGCGGATCATACAATAGCAAGGATCAGGGATCCGGAATACGCCAGCGAGCTTTCCGAGCTAAAGAGGGATCTTGGTCTTGATATGGTCATAAATCCTGAGCTTGCCTGCGCCAATGAAATAGGAAGGGTGTTGAGCTACCCCTCCGCTGTGAATGTGGAGCCTTTTGCAAAAGGCCGTGTGGAGCTGGTGGAAATGAAGGTCGTTGAAGGTATGTCCCTGATCGGTATGAAGCTGAAGGACATATCGGGTAAAATCACTTCATCCATATTGATTGGTGCTGTTCTCCGTGACGGCGAGGTGATCATTCCAAACGGAGATTTTCAAATCAATGAAAACGATATGCTTTATGTTGTCGGCCGGCCATACAATGTGTACAGTTTCTGCAGCCGCGTCGGATTGAATAATGACAAGGTCAGGACTGTCATGATCATAGGCGGCGGCAGGGTGGCCTTTTATCTGGCCCAGTACCTGAATGAAGCCGGAGTGAAGGCAAAAATCATAGAAATCGACAGGGAGAGGTGCTATGAGCTTTCAGAGCATCTTCCCGACACACTGATCATCCATGGGGACGGTTCTGATGAAGAGCTGCTCAACTCTGAGAACCTCAGTGATATGGATGCCGTTGTGACCCTGACAGGACGGGACGAGGAGAATCTGCTGACAGCACTATTTGCAAGGCAATGCGGTGTCCAGAAGGTCATAGCAAAAATAAACAGGATCAATTATGCCACACTCATAAAAAGCATGGGTGTGGATAGTGTTGTCAGCCCAAAGCAGATAACGGCCAACGGGATAATACAGTTTGTCAGAGGCTTGAAGAATGCTATGGGCAATCCGGTGGAGACCCTTTACAAGATCATTGGCGGCAAGGCAGAGGCAATTGAGTTTATTGCCGGACAGACAACGAAATTCCTGAATATACCGCTGCATTATCTCAAGCTGGTGGAGGGTGTCCTATTTGCCGCCATAGTGAGAAAAAACGAGATCATTATACCCCATGGCAAGGATATGGTGAAGCTTGGTGATAGTGTAATCCTCATTGTTAAGGACAAGCAATTCTCAGATTTTAACGACGTTATTGCACCTGGAGGATTGCCGGATGAACTATAGGATGATTTTCAGCAGCCTCGGCACTGTATTGTGCATAGAGGCAGCGCTTATGATTCCTTCTCTGATGGTTTCGCTCATATACAACCAGAATGATGTATATGCGTTTTTGATTTCGATGGTGATACTGCTGGCTGTCGGTTGCCTGCTCCACCTGCTGAAACCGAAGGACACCCAGATGTATGCCAGGGACGGGTTTGCGATAGTATCATTGTCATGGCTCTTCGTGTCGGTCTTCGGGGCATTGCCCTTCTTGATCAGCGGGGCTATACCTGCTCCTATCGATGCCTTTTTTGAATCGGTGTCAGGTTTTTCTACCACCGGAGCAACGATATTGACGCAAGTGGAAAGCCTGCCCAGGGGCATAATGTTCTGGAGGAGCTTCACCCACTGGGTCGGCGGCATGGGAGTTCTGGCATTGATGCTGGCCGTATTGCCGTCAGTCAAGGCCAGTACGGTCCATATCATGGTGGCGGAAAGCCCCGGACCCAATCCCGGTAAACTGGTGCCCAAGATAGGGCAGACCGTTAAGATACTTTACATCATATACACAGCCATGACGCTGGTGCAGATAATTCTCCTGCTGATATCAGGTATGCCGCTGTATGACTCCATCGTCAATTCTCTGGGGACCGCCGGGACTGGCGGATTTTCAGTAAAAAACGCCAGCATAGGTGCTTACAATAATGTATTTGCTGAAGTTATCATTTTGGTGTTCATGCTTCTGTTCGGAACGAATTTCGCACTTCATTATCAGGCTATAAAGGGTAATATCAGGTCGTATTTCCGTGACACGGAGTTCAGGTTTTATCTGGGCCTGGTCCTTGTTTCAATACTTCTTATTGCGGTCAATATCACAGGAAAAGTGTTCGGCTCATTCTGGGAATCCCTCAGGCATTCGTCATTTCAGGTCGGTTCCGTAATAACTACCACCGGCTATGCCACAGCTGATTTCAACCTGTGGCCTTCATTCAGCAAAGCCATACTTGTAATGCTGATGTTCATCGGCGCCGCCGCAGGCTCGACAGGAGGCGGCATAAAGTGTATACGCATCATACTGCTGATAAAGGTGATGCGTCGTGAGGTATATAAAATAATCCATCCCAGATCCATATATACTGTAAAAATAAATGGGAAGGCTGTGGATGAGGATGTATTGACCGGAGTCATGGCATTTTTCTATGCCTTCATTTTCATTTTTGTTGCGGCCTTGCTGATAGTTTCACTGGAAGGCAAGGACTTGATTTCGAACTTTACGGCGGTTACGGCAACGATAGGCAATATAGGGCCGGGCCTTGGCATTGTTGGCCCGACGGGGAATTTCTCGTCCTATTCGGCCCTGAGCAAGGCTGTTTTCTCATTTTGCATGATAGCCGGAAGGCTGGAGATCTTTCCGGTGATGCTGCTGTTTGCCCCGACCTTCTGGAAGAGGGTAAATATATAGAAACAGATGAAAGACCCAAATGGCTTCAAAATAGGTCATAAATATAGGAGACAGGGGACATCCCCCTGTCTCCTTTTCGTCAGGATCACAGCAGTTTATTGCCGCATTCGCCACAGAAACGTGTGTTGGGCGGGTTTTCAGTGCCGCAGCTGCTGCATGCGGAGGAGCCCAGCTTTGCGCCGCATTCACCGCAGAACTTCACGCCCTCCTGGTTTTCGCTGCCACATTCAGGACATCTGAGAGCCTGTGCCCTTTTTTCCATTGCTTCCTTTTCATCCTGGGTGGCCTTCATCTGGCTCTGGACCTGTGCGATCCTTCTTTGCAGCGTTTGGATCTCAAGGACTAGATCGCCGAATTCCGGGTCGCTGCTCACATTGCTGAACACCCTTTTTCCAATGACTGCATAAGCCTGCGTTTCCTGCTGCTGCAGATCATTCAGCTCATTCCCCAGCTGAAACAGCTTTGTATTTGGATCGTCCTGAGGCATAAATGAGCTGAAGCCTTTCAGTAAACCGCCTAAAATGTCATTTGCCATAATCTTTACCTCCCATTTGATCTAATTACTTTCTGCATAGCTCAAAGTAGAACTCGGCAGCTTTGTTGAAGCCGTCGCCAAAGCCTGGGATGATATTCACACTCATACTGGCCTCGAATTCCATATTACATAGGTTTGCCACATTGATATTCCCTGTAACAGGTCCGCCTCCTACACTGAGCCCGCCTTCGCCGAAGGAAACATCAAATCCTCCGATATTTCCCGAAGTAATGTCATTCAGTCCGGATTCATCTTTTATGATATCCTTCAAAGTACCTACCGGGTCCTCATAGCAGGCTTGGACCTTGGAGACATGCTTTCCGATCTCCTTTGTTGTTATCTCAGCAGCTTTGAGCACATTTTCATAATCAGCGTACTTCAGAGAGTAGGCTGCGACTGCCCAGACAGCGGTTTCGACCCCGAAGAAGGTGCCGGCCATGAATTGTGCGCCGCCCTTTACGACGGCCCTCATCAATGTCTGGATATAGCCTGCTCCCATATGCTCTCCTGTATCGGATACTGAAATGGTCTCATAGGTCTCCGGATTTATTTCAAGCCACATCCAGCGTTTTTCACCGCCGAATTCAGTTGGTTTGTCGGTGGCAAAAATAATATTTCTAGTGTTCAAAACACTGCTTATCAGACGTTCCGGGAAACCATATTCGCGCATAGGTCCGGCAAATTCCTCCCGCTCTGCCCCGACGGGTATGTATACCAGCCTGGTCCCGCTGGGAGCACTTTGCCACAATTTCTGGAAGTTTGTATTTTTGTCTCCCGGTATCATTTCGCCCTCCAGTAATGATGCGAATATGCCGGCTCCGACATTATATGCGTTCTGGGTATCTATATCTCCGCTGTGGCATTGGTTCAGTGACTGCAGCAGGTCCATCGATGTTCTGAGTATTCCGTCCTTACTGCTCAAACGGGAGGAGACGACAATACAGCGCGGCTGGCTTGTACGTCCCAGCGTCAGGGCCATTTTAGCGCCTACCTCCTTGTCGTGTACAGTCTGGCCTGTGATGAACCGATTTATTATATTTCGTCCATACCACCCCAGTGCGGACAAGGCACTGGGATCCCTGGCTGCCTTATACTCACTGGAGGATGCTGCCTCAAGTGATCTTGCGGCATCCTCAGGCAGGTCGGGGAGATTTACTGCTACATTGAGGTAAACACTGTCCGGCCCATCTCTTTCGGGTATCGAGCTCACATGAGTGAACTTGCTCTCAGAGAACTCTATATCCACCTTTATGGCGATTATTTTACACTGGCCGGAATCCACCGAATACTGTTCGGATTGCAGGCCGCCGGGTGCGCTGATGGCAGCAGTGAACAAAGGACCTTCGCCTTTCCCGATCTCTAAGAAGCCGATTTCTGCCGTATCCGTGCTGAGATCGGCCAATGAGACTGTCATACTGGTCAGCTCTATGTCCTCAAGTATTGTGGTGGACGAATCTCCGCCGCCTCCAAGTACATTGGATATATCGTTGAGGGATGTAGACGCTGTGTTGCCCTTTGACTCCGTCATTGCCCATACTGTGATTTTTGCGTCTACAGGCTTGTATTCATCGATATCCTGATGTGTCGTGATGTAAACCAGTCCCTCCAGCTCGCTTATGTCCTTCATAAACGGGATCACAAGCAATTTGGTGCCGGTTCCGTCATTGTATGCCAGACCGGGAACAAATTCGGTTTTCAGTTCATTAACGCCTGACAATTCCTTGAGTCTGGCCTTGCCCTCTTCAGTGAGGGCTATCAGTCTGGATCGAGGCACAAATCCGCATTTTGCCAGCATGCTGCCGGCCAGCTGACCAATATCCCATTCAGTGCCCCAGCCCTGTGTAAGCACAGCCTCGGGGGAGTAGAGGTAGCGCCATTTGTCATCGGCAGACGGCAGCCATTTTAATGACTGCAGTGTGCTAAATACCTGACTGAGCTCTTTGATGGATCTTAATTTTGATATACCATGTGTTACAATGGTCGGGGCAGGTATATGGTTCTTACCGTCCGGCTGGATGAAATCGATGGTTTTTGTATATCCGGTCAATCCCTCTGAGGACTTGTATGACTGATATTTCTGCTCTGCCTTTTTGACCGCCTCCGACAGCTGCTTTTGGAATTCCTCGTCAAAGAGCATGATATCGGTTTTTTGCACCAGAAGCTCTGATGAACTGTATGCAGATCTGGCCATCGGCTCGTTCAGATCGGTGAAATAACCGGACTTGAGGACCCAGTCATGCTCCTCGTCCGGCAGCGTAAACAATACCAGGCCTCTTCGCTGCATCCCGCTGTACACACCCCAGTTTTCATCAATGCCATAAAGCAGGTCGGCTGTTGCCGAATACGGGAGCAATACACCGTCCGTTGTGCTTGTATTTCCGAAGTCATCAAATCCGATACTGCCGGTGGATGAGCTGATATCATTATAGGATTCCTCATCCTCGTAGTACTCTTCTTCTTTGTATTCTTCTTCCTCGTAGTACTCATCATCCTGGTCTTCTTCGTATTCTTCTTCCTCATCGGAGCCTTCTGCAGTCTGCCGGGCCACAGATGAAAGGTCCATCCTGCCCGAGCCGGCAAGATCTTTGCGGACCAGATAGAGGATGTCCTCCGGGATGACCGCACCTTCCGTGCCCGGGGGACAGGAGAAGGTAACGTCTGCTACGACCCATCCCGGGCCGAAGTATTCAACCTGATCAAGGGTAGTCAGCTGGTTCACTCTCAGCTGCAAGCCCTGAGAGGATAATGAGGGTTTGTTTACGGCATTGCCATAGGCCTTGCCCTGTATGATGGGCAGCTCCAGGCTGGCATCCCGCAGGTCTGCCCAAAGCATGGATTTTGTCCCTGACAGGGCTTTTGCCACGGGATATGCAAAGCGCACCTTGTTTACAGAGGATGGGGCCAGCTTTACAGGAGACATGAAGCCAAGGGGCAGAGCTGCCGTTGCATTACTCAGCCTGGTCATCAAAGAGCCGCTGTTGGTATCGATCTTGAGCATGAACCGTTCGGCGGGTTCGATATCCAGCAGTGCCTGTACCTTTGAGTCGAACTGTGCCTCGATTACCCTGAAGGCTGTTTTGTCAGCCGCCTTGTAAATATCGATGGTCTCGGTATCTTTTACTGCAGTGACCTTTATTGTAAACGCATCGGTGATATCAGCCGGAGCCGCTGTGGGCATGCTGTCAAGCTGCAATAGCTCAGTGCTCATCCTTCCTGTCAGCGGCATATGGACATGCCCCTCCGAGACATCGTAAAAGTGGAGTGATGCCTGGGTCACGGGATCTTGCGGCACAATGAACATTATCATGCCGGATGCGCTTTGTCCTGCCGGGATGGTAATGGCAGGATCCCCCGGCACGGTTATGGGCTTTTCTGTCAGCCATGTGGCATCAGAGGCCGGGAAGCTTCCGTTGTTGTTGATTGTTATATAAAAGTGATTATGAAAGCTTGGTATTTCATATGTGATATTATTGGGGGTCACATTCTTCATATCCAGCTCAAGGGCAAGGAAGCATTTGCCATAGGGAGCCTCCAGACCTCTGAACTTATCAAAATAGAAGGCGTCCCCTACAGTTATCTCCATTGCGTTGTTTTTTGCTTTCTTGTTGTAAGAAACACGCCTGTTCATTATGGATTCTTCGCCAGGCTTGCTGGTACCGGTCAGGCGAGAGGCAACCTCTTTGTCATACTGCTTCACAGCAGTGCCGACAGTAAGCATCACAGGCTGGGGATCGGCTGCTTTTCCTGATTTGGCGGGCCTTGAGAATTCCACATCCACTGAGGAGGCATATTTGAAGGATGCGCCTGATGCTGTCTGCTCATTTATCGAAACGGTCAGGTGCACATTTGGCGAACCCGATCCCGAAGTGATAAGACCCAGTATTTCTTCAAGGGAAGACCTTAAGCCTTCGGCATCCTCGCTTACCACATAACGCCCGCCTGACAGCTGGGCAGCCCTTTCGAAGACTTCCTTTTTGTCCTCTACACCCATACCGGCCCAGAGCACTAATATATTATCCTTCTTTATTTCCCCGAGCAGCTTCTCAAAATCGGCCTGATCATCTTCTTCCACTTCAAGAGCGGCATCTGTCATGAATACCATTACTCTTTTGCTGGTCGGTACGGACATCAGGTTCAGGTAACCCACTCTGATTGCTTCCAGTATGGGGGTGCCTCCGGCGGCATTAAGGGAGCCAAGGCCATGGAGCATCCTCACTTTATCGCTTGTGGTCATCTGCTGCTGTTTTATTATACTGCCCCCGAGGGCGCCGGTCTGGAAGCTTGTCATCTGGAAAAGGCTCTGTTCCGGCAGCTTCATTATGAAATCGTGGAACAGTACCTTGGTCCTATCCATGCGATAGCCGCAGCCCTCGTCTTCTTCAGGGTCCGTATCCATGGAGCCCGAGGCGTCCAATATCAGGCTTATGACAGGCTTGTCCGAAAGAGCGGACTCTGTGGGGCGCTTGTATTTCATTACAAAGGAATTGCCGAATTTGCTGCCGATAGCCTCAAATACATTGTCCAGTGCCTTGCTGTCCCTGGCATCATAGTATTCACCGCCTGAGGCTGCTGCAAAATCCTTAAGGGCCTGCTTGTCGGCTCCTTCTCTGAAGCCGATGGTATACAGAGGTATCCCGGCTTCTTTTATACAATAGATGACATCATCCTTGGTGGAGCCGCTGCCTTCGCCCTGGCCGTCGATACTGGAATCTGCTCCGTCCGCAAACAGTACGACTGCAGGTCGGGTCTTGTCTTGGAGCAGCTGTATCCCCTCTATGGTAGCATCAAACAGCACGGTGGAGCCGGATGCCTTTACCGAGGAGAGGCTTTTTATGACAGCCTCCTTGGTATCGCCTTTAAGTACACGGACAGTTGAGTCAAAATCGATGACCTTTATATAGGTTTTATCCGGCAGACTGTTTATGAATTTTTTAGCAGACTCTATGGTTGCGGTCATATGACTGCCCATGGAGCCGGAGGAGTCCAGCACAAGGACTACGCTCGGAGGTGATATCTGCCGCGTGATATCCAGTATCTCGACCTGCTTTCCGCCTTCGGTAATGACTGTGTTCTTTTTATCGGGGAAAACATCTCTGTTTTGCGGGTCCTCTACCAGCATGGATATGGAGGCAGTATCACCCTCATCCTTTGTTTCGGTGATAACTATGCCCCCTGTCAGGTCGCCGGGTTCGGCAAAATACTGGCTGAGGGTCGTATATGCGCTGCCAAGCGAATCGGGTATGGTCAAGACTGTCTCCTGTCCCGAGCTCACCGGTACAAGTCTGGAAATACACGAGTCCATTCCCGTTGCATCTGTTGGGAGCATGACGTTCCAGTAGCCGGCAGGGAGCCAAAAAAGGGTATCGCCTTCGGGGGTTATATCTCCCTCCATAGAGTACTCCTGTCCATATTCATATTCCATACCGTTTTGGGGTTCGACCTTAGCATTCATGAAGGGAACACCGCGAACCTTCAGCGCGCCAAGCTCGTCACCCTGTTTTATCTCAGGGATCTCTCCCAGTTCATTGAGCTTGAAGGTGAATTCTGCCGGCGCCTGTCCATCCTCCCACCTGAAGCACCAGGTGAGGGGATCGGAGGTCTGCGGCAGATCGTCGAGGACGAATTTGTTGGACTTGAGGGCTGAAAGCTCCCGCCTGTAAAAAACATTCCTCGTAAGTATGCCGGTTTTGGCAGTGCCTGTCAGTTCAAGGTGGAGTGCGCCTGAGGGAACATATATCTCAGCCGATTGAAACTTTTTGCCCTCTGTTTGTGTCACAAAGGTCACCGTAGGATCATACTCATCGGGATCCACAGCAGTTGAGAGCTTCGTTTCCCTTCCTGCCTGGACCCGGGGTTCCTTTACGACGATAAGGGTGTAGCCCTCATCCTCCAGAACGGCATCGCCCCACCAAAGGCTATTTTCATCCTTGCTGTACGTAAAGGTGAGCCTGTCGCCGAATGCGCTGGAGTAGATGTTACCGCCAAGCTCGGCAACATATTCCTTCAGAAACTCCAGCGGGATACCTGACGGGTCAGCGACTAGAAGCACCCAGATCTCGCCAAGGACTGTCTTCTGATTTTCTACAAAGTTTTCTATGTACTTCAGATTATGGGAGCCCTTTGAATAAGATGTACCGGAATAGAGATCCTGGGAGCCGAGGGGATTGATTTCCGGAACAGGGATATCCCATACACCCACCGGACCTCTTTTTGGACCCTCCACATTTGCGGTGGTCTTCTTGCCTCCGTCTTTATCAGCGTCCTTGCGTTTAAACAGACAGCCTGAAAAACTGCCCACAAGCAAGGCCGTGATTAGAAATACTGATATGATTTTTTTCATAGTAATAACATACCCCCTATACTCTAGTCAGCTGATGACTGACATACATCAGAGATTTGGCGGCTGTTCCGGCGTTAAAGCCTGGTGCCGCACTCTCCACAGAATTTGACACCCTGTGCGATTTTTTCGCCGCAGTTGGGACATTTGTTCAGCGACAGATTCTGTCCGCAGTTGTTGCAGAACTTGCCTCCGCCGGAAGGCTTTCCGCAGTTGGGACAGGTGATGGTCTTGCTTTCGATGGGGCCCCGGAAGACATTGGCTGTTTCGGCTGCCTCTTCGATCTGCTGTACCATTCTGGTTGCCTTTGCTTTGGCAACGGCAACGTTCTGGCGCGGGGCACATTCAACGCACATGCCTTCGTCCTCGTTGAAATCCGAGTCGCAGATCCACTGGCGGCAGCCATGGCAGCGGTTGAAATGCTGCTTTGCTTCATTTTGGGCCTTTATGAAGGCTGCCTCATGCTCTTTCTGCCATTCCGGGCTCATGCCGTGGAATCTTTCGGACAGCACATCGCTGCCATAGCCTGCACTTCTTGCAACATCGCCTATCGCGCCTCCGAAAAGGCTTCCCAGCGCTCTTGCGCCGCCGGAAATACCACGCAGCAGCGAGCCCTTCTTATATGTTTCCGACTCGATGAAGGATGATTTAAAGCCGTCGTTGCAGAGGTCACAGTAAAAGGTGAACTGGAAGCCGGCTTCAGTGCTGTTATCTTCATAGTTGCGGGTGAATGAGTTTAGCATAATGAGATCTCCTCCTGTGGAATTATTTATATTTGACTATTTTTTTGAAATGACTTTACCGCATGCCGTGCATTTTTTGTTCTCAAAAAACTGTCTGCTTTGACAGCGTTTGTTGGGGCATTGGGTCATCAGGCTCTCTCCGCAATGCTCGCAGCTCTCCTGAACAAATGTTTTTTCCATGCATTTGGGGCAGAGGATATAAAGGGGTCTTCCGCATCCCCGGCATACAGCATCTCCCTTGCCGACCTCAAGAAGGCAGGCCGGACAGCTGTAGATAAAAGGACTCATGCTGCCGCATTTCGGACAGAAATGTGAATCTCTGGGAAGATAATTCCCGCAATGAATGCATGGCTCTTTATAAAATGCCACGGTATCACCTCACTTTCCTACATAATATATTATAAAGAAACAAATGAGTGAAGTAATCACCTAAATGACAATATATGCAGCAATGGGGGGTGATTTTAGGGGTGATTTTTCAAAAACATGAACAAAAACTGCCGATGCATAACATTAAAAGGAAGGGAGGAAGCCGTATATCACCATGCCGACAATCCCTGCGGCAAGCATGGCATATATCGGGTTCAGCTTGAATTTTCTCAGCAGGAACAGAGAGACCGCAAAAAGGCCTGCGGCAATAAAATCCAGATCGGACAGCCTGAATGTGTAATCGTCACTGTCGAATAAAACCGTCAGCAGTATGGAATACCCGGCTGAAGCGATCAATGCAACAACTGCCGGCCTCAGTCCCTTTATGATTCCTTGTACCATGTCAAGGCCCTTGAACCTGTAATACAGCACAGCCAGTGTCAGCACAATGATGCAGGAGGGGGTGACACAGCCTGCTGTGGCAATGACAGCCCCCGGCAGACCTGCCACCTTTGTACCTACGAAGGTCGAAGCGTTGATGGCAATGGGGCCGGGAGTCATTTGAGAGATGGTCAGTATGTCCATAAATTCCGCCGGTGTCAGCCAGGAATTTATTTTCAGTACCTGCTCCTGGATGAGGGGAAGGGATGCATAGCCGCCTCCAAAGCTGAACAATCCAACAAGAAAGAAGCTCCAAAACAGCTGAAGATATATCAATCCGATCCCTCCTTTTTACCTGCGCTGCCACCTGTACCGCTGCCCTCGGCGCAGCTTTCGTCTTTGCCGGAGTCCGGGGAAGAACGGGCATCATGCTTTGAGCGGAGGGTGGTGTATGCTCCAAGGATCCCGCAAAACAACAGGATGATGACTATGTTGATCTTTAGAAGTACTGCCGCAATAAATGACAGTGCCATCACTATGATGGCTAACAGCCGCCTGTTTCTGATGATCCGGGCAGCCATTTCTATCACCACATCAACGATGACCGCTGCTACGCCGGCCTGCATTCCCTTGAAAAGGGCTTTGACCAGATGGTTGTCTCTAAATGCGATATAGAAATAGGATATGATGGTGATGACTATCAGCGGAGGAAGAACTGTCCCTGTAACGGTCAGCAAAGCACCCGGTATGCCGGCCATCCTGTATCCGACAAGGATGGATGTATTGATAGCGATAGGACCAGGCGCTGACTGCCCTATTGCCACGAGGTCCAGCATTTCATCTTCCTCGATCCACTTCAGTTCCTTGACAAAACGCTTCTGCATCAGCGGAACTATGACATAACCGCCGCCGAAGGTAAAGGCGCTTAATGTAAATGTTGAAGAAAACAGTCTCCAATAAAAGTGTCTGTCCTTTTTCACTGCGATTCTCCCATATGTATAACTGTATATAAGTAGTATAACGTTAACATAAGACAATTCATATAGGGATTTTCATAATATACGACAAACGGCAGAATATTCTGCCGTCCCGTTCATGCTATTCTACCTTTATTACCGATGTAGGGCATCCTTCTTCGGCTTCCTTTGCGCTTTCCTCAGCACCTGCAGGTACTTCCTCCACATAGACCTCGGCAAGCCCGTCATCGGCCATTCGGAACACATCAGGGCAGGTAGTTACACAAAGCTCACAGGCAATACAGCCATCTCTGTCGATCGATGCTTTCATTTTATATTGCTCCCTTCTGCATATTGATCAGCCTTATAATTGGATATTATCCCTCAAAGGCTGATTTAATATTTTTATTGCAATATGTTATAATTTCCAACATAACCGTCCCGTGAAACAAATAATTTGTTTTCGGCGTCTGAATATAACGAGGGTTGAAACGCGCAGAGGTGAGAGGCGGCGAGGGAGATGCCGATCAAATATCGAATCCGAAAGGACAGGCATGAATAAGAAGCTCACTGTTTTGATTATTATTTTTGCATTATTATTGGCCGCAGAGGTGATTTTTATCGGCTTTGGCGGATCCGGACAGCCTGGCGGAACTGATGCGGCCCGCAGGGATGAGAGCGTGCCGGGTGATATCAGTGCGAGTACAGCGATGTCAGGGACTGCTTCCGGCGTGAGTGACACAGAGGATGCATCCGACACCGATGCTGTCAGCGAGGCTATAGCCGCTGCTGATGAAGCCGGGCTTGATAAAGCCGGCCGGGATAAAGCCGACCCGGATGTGGATACAGATGATGAGCGCCCGGTCGATGATTTAATATCGCTTATCAACGTGGACGGCACCACAGCAGCAGAAAGGATATCTCCACCGTCAGGCTTCGAAAGACCGCCCCTGGATGAGGGCTCCTTCGGTGAATACCTGCGGAACCTGGCACTAAAGCCCCATGGCTCCCGGGTCAAGTATTATGACGGCGCAACAAAGCCCTGGGATGTACATGTGGCGGTAGTGGACATGGATGTGGGCAAGAGAGATCTGCAGCAGTGCGCTGACGCTGTCATCAGACTCAGGGCTGAATACCTTTATGAGAATGGCAAGTACGATGAGATACACTTCAACTTCACCAACGGATTCAATGCAAAATACAGTAAATGGATCCAGGGCTACAGGATCAGCGTAACGGGCAATAAAGCCGTATGGGTGGAGAAAGGCAGCAAAGGTACCGATTATGAGAGCTTCAGGAAATATCTCGACGTGGTTTTTACATACGCGGGGACCTTGTCCCTGTCACAGGAGATGAAAAAAATCGACCTTGAGGAGATGCAGCCGGGGGATGTGTTTTTAAAGGGCGGCTCTCCGGGCCATTGTGTGATAATAATCGACATGGCGGAGAACCCACAAACAGGGGAGAAGGTATTTCTGACAGCCCAGAGCTATATGCCTGCCCAGGATATCCATATACTGAAGAATCCTGCAAACGAGGACGGCAACCCCTGGTACCCGGTGCAATTCGGTGATGAGCTCGTCACTCCGGAGTGGACATTCTCAAAGGATCAGTTATACAGGTTTGCCGAGTGATACTGCCGGAGACAGAAAGCCCGGATGTCATTTCAGCCTGTTTCTGGGAGAGGCTCCGAATAATTTTTTATAGGCTCTGACAAAATTTGAATAATCGTTGAAGCCGCATTGCTCAGAGGCCTGCATTGCAGGAACACCGCTTTTTATCAGCGTGTCCGCCTTGATCAGCCTTTTTTGCCGGATATAGCTGTGGACCGAATATCCTGTGAACTGTTTGAATTTGTGCATCAGATGATACCTGCTCATATAAAACCTTGCAGCCAGCAAGTCTATCGTCAGATCTTCCTGCAGATTTGCGTTGATATAGTCCAGTATATTCCTAATATATATGTCAGTGCTGATATCCTTGATATCACAGCTTCCTCCGCCTTTTATCAACTCCCTTGTCAGCACTATCATCAACTGGAGCAGGATGGCGTTCTTGAGCAGCACAGAGCCGAATTCCATGCTTTTACAGGCTTCCTCCAGCCTGCTGCAAAGTACCCGTGCATATCCCATTGTTTTACCGTCGAGCCGCAGCAGGTTGTTTTTCGCACTTGTCAGATCAAAGCATGTGAAAAGGTCACAGTCTCTGCTATGGCTTGATAAAAATCCAGGATCCACCCATATTACAATGCGCTCGTATATGACGGAGGGGTCGATGACGGGCTTGTGCAGCTCGCTGCTGCTGACGAACAGGATATCCCAGGGCCTTAGTCTGTATGCATTGCCTTCTATCAGGTATGTGACGTTTCCGGAAATAAACACGATTATTTTATTGAAATCATGATAATGATATTCGAATTGGATGTTTTTCATGTCACTGAGATGAAAGAGCGCGAAATCGCCCTTCAGATATCCTCTCTTGGCATCCACCGATAAGTCAGTCTCCACAGCTATCACTCCACACGGGATTACTTGCTCTATCCGCACGATATGCAAACTACAGAGCATTTTGTGCCATTTATACAGTAAAAAATCTGAATAATATATACCAGAAGCCAATATACCGGACTAATGCTTGAACTACAAATAGTTCCGATTATGTAAACAGCCGAGATCAGGGAGAAGGTGCATCTATGAGCTTTATAAAAGAAAACAATGCTGCCGGCTATATATTGCTCAATGCCTTGATGTGGGGCTCGTCATATATATGGTCGAAGCTTCTTATCGGCTATCTGCCATTCTATACGATCCTGTTCCTTTACTCTTTTGGCGGACTTCTTTTTTTGACCGTACTGTTTTTTGGCAGGTTGAGAAAAATGAATAAAAAGACTGTACTGACGAGTATGGGAATCAGCCTTTTTTCCGTACTCAGCAATATTTCGTGCATGATGGCTCTGGGCAGTACCAGCAGTTCAAATACCGCATTTATCGTACAGATGTCAGTGGTGCTGACGCCAATGATCATGGCGTTTGCACAAAGAAAGCTTCCTTCGCTGCGTTCAGTGATAAGCGCACTGACAGCAGTTCCGGGACTGCTTTTGTTAACAGTTGACTTCAGCAGCTTCAGGCTGGATCCCGGTGATTTGTTCGCGCTTGCCAATGCTTTGTTCTTCTCATTATACCTTGCCTCACAGAAGTTGTTTGCATCAAAGACCGACCCAGCTCAATTTTCATTTATACAGCATGTCACAAGCACGGTCATATTTCTTGGTATGGCTGTGATCTTTGACAGAAATCAGACAGGTTTGGCCAATATGGATGCAACAGCCTATTTTGTGCTGGTGTTGAGCATACTCATATCGGTCACGACGATCCTTATCCAGTCCAGTGCTCTGAAATTTGTCAAGCCGGAAAGGGCGACGGTCATATATACCCTGGAGCCTGTCACTACAACAGTACTTGCATACTTTGTCATAGGTGAAGGTGTTGGCGGCATTTCTGCAATAGCCGGGTGTATGCTTATAATTGCAGCCGTTGTAATAACTGTTCCATTCAGATCGATGGGCAAAATGAGAGGTTTGCGGCAGAGCATAGCCGGCAGGAGTAAAGGGCAGCACTCGCCGCTGAAAAAAGAACAGTACACAACCGGCTGAAAAAAAGGTAAAATGTATCCGGGGATATTGTAAAGCAGCTATAATGTGATATTTTCATTTTTCCCCATTACTTGCAAATTTGAGCGAGGCGCACAATTAAACAATCATCAAAGTGATCGAAGGGGGAAAATATGACCAAATTCATATCATGGAATGTAAATGGGATCAGAGCCTGCCTGACCAAAGGCTTCATGGATTTCTTCCGGGCTGTGGATGCCGATGTGTTCTGCCTGCAGGAGACAAAGGTATCACAAGGACAGCTGCAGCTTGAGCTGGAGGGGTATTATCAGTTTTGGAACTATGCACAGCAGAAGGGCTATTCCGGCACAGCTGTTTTCACAAAGACCGAGCCGGTGAGTGTCGCATATGGCATCGATATCGATGAGCATGATAATGAGGGCAGGGTAATTACAGTGGAATACGAAGGCTACTATCTTGTAACGGTATATACTCCGAATTCGCAAAGGGAATTGGCCCGTCTGCCGTACAGAATGGAATGGGAGGATGCCTTCAGGAGCTATCTTAAAAAGCTTGAAGACAGCAAGCCCGTAGTCCTTTGCGGGGATCTGAACGTGGCGCATATGGACATAGATATAAAAAATCCGAAATCCAACAGAAGAAACGCCGGTTTCACCGACGAGGAGCGCGGAAAGTTCACAGAACTGCTGGATGCCGGCTTTATCGACACCTTTAGGCATTTTTATCCTGACAAGGAAAATGCGTATACCTGGTGGTCTTACATGTTCAATGCCCGTCAAAACAATGTTGGCTGGCGGATAGACTATTTCTGTGTATCGGAGGCCTTGAAGGATCGTCTTGAAGGAGCTGCCATCCATGCTGACATAATGGGCTCGGATCATTGTCCTGTGGAATTGTGCCTTAAATGAATTAAAAAAGGACCTGATAATCAAGACAGCGGCCATAACGATGAAAAGTCCGGTCCCGGTGATCAAAAGACCAACCCGCAATGATTTAAAGACCGACCCCGATGATGAAAGGTCCGGCCCGGTGATCTGGAGACCGTCACCTACGATCACCTCCAGAAGTCATTGAGGACATCTGTGAGGCTGCAGCCGTCGGAGGCTCTGGCTATAGGGCTCCATTCCGGCGGGAGCAGTTCGCGGTAGATGTGGTAGGAGAAGCGTTCATCGAGCAGTATCACTACGCCCATATCCTCTTCAGTGCGGATAACGCGGCCTGCAGCCTGCAGTACACGGTTGATGCCCGGATAGGTATAGGCATATTCGAAGCCGTTTCCGGCTTGCTCGTCAAAGTGCCTGCGGATTATGTTCCTCTCATTGCATATCTGTGGAAGGCCGACGCCCACAATGATCGCGCCTGACAGCCGGTCTCCCGTAAGGTCTATGCCTTCTCCGAAAACGCCTCCCATTACTGCGAACCCTGCCAGACTCGATTCACCTGTGTTTTCAAACTCAAGCAGGAACTCCTGCCTCGCAGCCTCCGACATGCCCGGTGTCTGGTACAGTGTACGGATGCCGTGGCTTATCCCCATGAATCTGTAATAGACCTCATTTAGATATTCGAAGGAAGGAAAGAATACCATATAGTTGCCGGGTCTTGCTGTGACCGTATCAAGCACTGCTTTGGCAATTTTGTCATAAGAGAACTGCCTTGTTTTGTACTTTGTCGATATGGAATCATCAACATATACGCACAGGTTCTCCTTTGGAAATGGAGATGGTATTGTCAGAGACCGTGCATCACCGCCGCTGAGCATCCCAATGAAGTATTCCATGGGAGAGAGGGTGGCAGAGAACAATATTGATGCCCTTCCCTTGTCCATTACATCCCTCAGCAGCTTTGAGGGGTCTATGCAAAACAGCTTGATCCTGAAATCCGCCGATGATTTGTCAAAGCATGTGACGTATTTATCGTCATAAAGCTCGGTGATCTTCATGAAATGGAGGCTGTCATAATAGACTTCCAGCAGCGTGTCCATGAAGGAAACCGGCGGATTGCGGGACAGCCAGCTTTCCATTATGCCTGTGAAGCCTTCCAGCAGCCTGTGCAGTTCGTCGGGCCGTTTTCTTCTTACACGGTAAAACCCCTTCCCGTGGTCATCATCCTCTTCCACCATTGATTTTGACGTATCGAGAAAATACCTGTATATCCTGTCCAGAGAATCATAGATTTCCGGCAGCTCATCCTTTGCAGCCTTTTTCAGCCTGAAAAATGCCCTTTTCGAGAGCTCTGCCGAATACATGTCCCTTGCCCTGTCCACCAGGTTGTGGGCTTCATCCACAAGGAAGCAGTAGTCGCCCCGCCTTGTGAAGTATCTTTTCAGATACACCCTGGGGTCAAAGAGGTAATTGTAATCACAGATAATGACATCGTATAAAAGGGACAGGTCAAGTGACAGCTCAAAGGGGCACAGTTTGTATTTTCGAGCATAATGCTCGATAGTCGGCCTGTCCAGTGTGTCCTCCTCCAATGTGTCTGCCATCGCCTTTTTGATCTTGCCGTAATAGTTCGTGGTGTATTCGCAGTTTTCGGTATTGCAGATCTGCTCCTGACAAAAGCATATCTTTTCTTTTGCTGTTAGTGTTATGGATTTGATACTAAGACCCTTTTGCCTCATATCGGCCAGGGATTTTTCAGCCAGGCTTCTGGTGGTGGTTTTTGCGGTAAGATAAAATATTTTTGATATCAGGCCATCGCCCATGGCCTTTACCGAGGGATACAGTGAGGCAATGGTCTTGCCTGTGCCTGTGGGCGCCTGGGCAAACAGCAGTTCATTGTTTTCTATGGTGTCATATACATTTTCCATAAACTCCAGCTGGCCCTGACGGTATGATGCATATGGAAAGTCTAGCCCGCTGATGGAGCTGTCCCTTGAGATGCTCCACCCGTTGACGGTTTCCTGCCATGCCAGGTAGTCATTGGCCAGAGGCATGAAAAAATCTTCAAGGGTATCGAAGCTGTACAGATCAATAAAGGATTTATCCCGTTTCTCATCCAGCTGGAAATAGGTCAGACGCACTGCTATGTAGTCAAGCCCGTTCCTTTTAGCCAGCATGAAGGCATAGCATTTGGCCTGTGCCCAGTGCAGAGGATTGTACTCGTGCTCTATGAGATCGAGAGGGAGTGTGGTGGTTTTGATCTCGTGTATAGTCGTACCGGAAGCATCCGTAAGCAGGCCGTCTATCCTGCCGCTTACCTCAAGCAGCAGTTTGGAGCCCTCCAATTGGAAAGTGATCGGCACTTCGGCATCATAAGTCTCGCTGTCTGAAAGCTCTTCTTTTACCAGCTTCCTGACGGCAGTGTGGCCCCTGGTGCCCTCTGCTGCTCTTGACGGTGAATACCCGCCTGCAGTTAGGTCTCCTGACTGGAGTGAATATTCGACAAGCTCCTGCACCGATACATAGATCTTTTTTTTACTCTGCATGTCTGCGCCCTTCATGTTTTACTGAACCGTTTTGCTGCCCTTTGACTGCGGGGACAGGGATATATTTTGCCACGTTATACAAACCGGCATTTTCTAGTATAATATAGTTATCAGTTAATGAAAAGGCAAACAAGGAGAGATTACATAGTGGATATCAACAAGTCAAGATACGAACTCACAGCTGTGAAGCCCGACCAGTACCCTGTTGTGGAAATGCCTGAGATAGCGCTTGTAGGCAGGTCCAATGTGGGAAAGTCATCCATCATCAATACGCTGCTGAACAGAAGAGGGCTTGCAAGAGTTTCCTCTGAGCCGGGAAAGACGAGAGGCATCAATTTTTACAATATCGACGATACCTTGTATTTTGTCGATTTGCCGGGTTATGGCTTTGCAAAGGTTTCAAAGGCAGAGAAGGCCGCCTGGGGAAGGATGATCGAAACCTACCTGAACAAACGAAAGCAGCTGAAAATGGTACTGATGCTGGTGGATATCAGACATCAGCCCACGGCGGATGACAGGATGATGTACAATTGGATCGTGGAAATGGGCCTGGCACATATGGTCATTGCAACCAAAGCGGACAAGATAACCCGCGGCCGGATACAGGGCAGATTGTCCGAGATCAGAAAGACTCTGGACATCAGGCCGGGAGCAGAGCTCATCGCATATTCATCTGAGACCAGGCAGGGCAGGGACCAGGTGTGGAAGGAGATCGAGGGGGCCATCATCCAACAGGCAGTGATCGCTCCGCCTGCAGCCGATCTATGAATGAGGAACGGAACATGAGAATATATTCCTTTGCCCCGATAGTTGATGCAAACTGCAGGGTGCTTATCCTTGGCACGATGCCGGGAGTGATGTCTCTAAAAAAGCAGCAATATTACGGATTTGAACGAAATGCGTTCTGGAGGATCATTTATGATCTGTTTGACTCAGAACCGGACGAGGATTACGGTTTGCGCAAGGAATTCCTGCTAAGACACGGAATTGCCTTGTGGGATGTACTCAAGGCATGTGAGCGGGAGGGCAGCAGCGACAGTGAAATAAGAGAACCAGAGCCCAATGATTTCGGAAGCCTCTATCAGAAGTATCCGGGGATAAGGGCTGTGTGCTTCAACGGGGGTCCTGCCGCCAGGTTTTACCAGCGATATGTTGTGAAGAAGGGAGTAGCGGGGAACCTGGACTTTTACCACCTTCCGTCAACCAGCCCGGCGTATACGCTGCCCTTCGAAAAAAAGCTGGAGCAGTGGCAGTTGGTACGAAAGCTGATAGACACATCAATATAGACGATTCTACAGAGCATAGACCCAAATTCTAGTATAGTTGTTCTTCGATATGTTGGATGGACCAAATGAGAGGACGGAGTCTTCGGCCTGGGTGGATGTATTTCAAGTAGGAGCAACTACACCTCAGCCAACATGGATGAAATTAAAGTAAGGGCACTACACCTTAGTCCAAACGGATGAATTTTCAAGTAAGGGCAGAATCAATAAATATTTTATTGTAATTATTCCATATTGAGATGACATAATTCTCGATATTCATCATTATGTCACCATATAGCAGCAAACCAGCAGCCCTTACTTGAAAAATCATCCACTTGGATGCAAACCAGCAGCCCTTACTTGAAAAATCATCCACTTGGACGTAAATCAGCATCCCTTACTTGAAAAATGGGCAGTCGGGCAGTCGGGCAGTCGGGCAGTCGGGCAGTCGGGCAGTTGGGCAGTTGGGAAGTTGAGCAGTCGGCAACAATCTTCTTCATTTGGACTTTTATATCTTTCACAATTTTTTTTCACAGGATGTCATCTATTTTTAAGGATTCTGTAACCAAAAAACACCATGATTTTGTTATAATATAAATATATGTGGAGTATTTAGGAGGAATCCTGCCTGTCACAAATGAGAAGGGGGTCAAACATGAAACTCAGATTTAAAATAACGGCAACCGCAGTTATAGTTCTCCTTGTAATATCATTGAGCCTTAATATTGTATCCGCAGTAAATCAGTCGGCTGTACCGGGCTCGGACAAGGATCCCATCGTCAGCAAGAGCTATGTGGATGCAGCCGTTAAAGAGCTGTCCACTAAAATACAGATGCTCATTGAACTAAATGATGTCCTAAAGAGCCAGAATGCTCAACTGACAACTGAATTGACCAAACAGGAAAAAACGATAAAGACACTGCAGGATGAGATCAATGCGATAAAATCCGGAACAACACCGGTGAAGACCGATCCGTCGACAGGAACCGGAAGCGGAGGGACCGCGAAGCCTGAAGATACCAAACCACCGGCTACCCTTGGCAAGGCGGTTGTCAATACGGCGGTCCTGAATCTGAGGTCACAGCCCAACACCAAATCGACTATCCTTGGAAAGCTTCTGAAAAACGAAACGGTAACGCTGATCTCAAAGGAAAGCAACGGGTGGTATAAAATAACCACATCAAGTGGTAAGACCGGATATGTATTGGGCACACTAATAACACTTAAATAATGGTACTGCAAGCCCTGACAGATTGATGTGATCTTGGGTCGGAGGGATGGAGTGCGTTTTTCAATGGCTCTTTTGGAACCATTTACTGACAGGCTGTGGTGATTTTTGGTCGGAGGGACTGTGTGAACAGGATAAGGCGAGTTGAAGTTATTTCAAGAGTAAAAAAGAAGTCAAAATTAGTGAGAATAATTTGGACACTGATTTTTGCCTGCATTCTACAGTTTGCCGTCATACTTAGCCTGATCTATATTGAGGGCGTATCGGATAACGAGACAGGAACTGATTACCTGGTAATACTCGGTGCGGGGCTTGAGGGCGAAACACCTTCATTATCGCTGCTTGAGAGACTTAGGGCAGGCAGCCGATACCTGAGGGAGCATCCGGACACCACTGTCATAGTTTCAGGAGGGCAGGGCAGAGGAGAGGATATCACCGAGGCCGAGGCGATGAGGCGCTATCTGGTGAAAAACGGTATCGAAGAAAACAGGATCATAATGGAGTCAAGAGCTACGAGCACCATGGAGAACTTCAGGTATTCCAGACAGCTCATCGAGGAGAGGACCGGCGGGCATGTCGGGGAGATAACCTTTATAACCAACAAATATCATATATTCCGTTCCAGGATACTTGCCCGCAGAAACGGTTTGACAGCCTATGCACTGGCGTCCGAAGATTTTGACGGCGTTTGGGCCAAGTATCTGCGTGAATATTTCGCATTCGTCAAATCAATGATATTCGACTGGTGATGAAAATGATATACAGATCATCTGTCATACATGTGGAATGCATGCAGACAGAGCATGCCAGAGAGGTGCTTTCACCGGTGGGAGCACTAGATCCATTTCGTAACTAAATTTTAACCTGATCTTAACAAATTGTTCAAAAATACTTCGAAAATATGACATAAAATAGTGGTATATATAGTTGTAGAATAATATAAGAGTTATTTTTACAGGAGGTCTTTTGTATGTATAACGATTTTGGTCACCACAACTCTGACTATCAATATAACAGACCGCCCAGAAACAAGGGGGGTATTGCCAGGTACATAGCGGTCATCCTTATTACGTCTCTTATCAGCAGCACGACAGTCGGCGTACTGCTTTATAGTAAATTTTCAGCGGATCTGAAGCAGTCTGCCTTGTATGCCATGGAAGCAGCAGATAATCAACAGGGAGAGGCAAAGGCGGTGCAGACAGTCAATGGACGGGGAGATGCGGTACAGTATTCAGACATCGGACGGAAGGGTCCGGATGGAAAGGATGTCGTTGATGCTGCAGAGGCTCTGACAGAAGACGACCGTGGCTCCACAGCTACAGATGTGCTGCAGGGAAGCGGCAATAGCAGCGGCGGCATCATGAACACGGCTCTTCCGAAAGGATCCGCCGTAACGGCGATCGCAAGGGAGGCCGGGCCGGCTATCGTCGGTATAAGGATGACGATATTGGGGACCAGGTACAACTACTTTGGCAGCACCAACAGCCAGATAGGGGAAGGCTCGGGGATAATAATCAGAAAAGACGGCTATATAATGACAAATTATCATGTGGTCTATGGAGCAGATCCAAAGAACGCCACCAGCAGCAGAACGATACTCGAGGTTTTCCTGCCGGACGGAAGAGAGGCAAAGGCCGAATTTAAAGGCGGCGATGAGAAGACAGATCTGGCTGTGATCAAGATAGATCTGAAAGATCTTCCCATCGCAGAGCTGGGTGACTCGTCAAAGCTGGAGGTAGGTGAGCTGGCTGTTGCAATAGGCAATCCTCTGGGCATGGAGTTTGCAGGATCGGTTACCGTGGGAGTGATAAGTGCGCTGAACAGAACTATGGAGATGGAGAACAGGACGCTTAACCTGATACAGACCGACGCGGCAATAAATGAAGGAAACAGCGGCGGAGCCCTTTTGAACTCCCAGGGACAGGTCATCGGCATCAATTCCGTCAAAATTGCCGCCTCAGGAGTGGAAGGTCTTGGCTTTGCAATACCTATCAACGATGCATGGCCCATCATCGACCAACTCATCAGATACGGCTATGTGAAGGGAAGACCGCTCATAGGCATCTCGGGGAGGGAGATCTCCAGTGTATATGCCAGCTATTACGGGCTTTCAAAGGGTATATATGTGACTGAAGTCACTGGGGGAAGCGGCGCATACAAGGCCGGAATCAAGCCGGGAGACATAATCGTAGCAATGGCAGGCAAAACCATAGAGACTGTAAAGGACCTGGATAAGGTCAAGGAGGCGTATAAACCCGGAGATACCGTGACGGTGACGGTGGACCGTGACGGTAAGAAGCTGGATCTGAGGCTCACCTTTGGAGAAGAGACTTAAGATAGCGGAAAGTTAGCCGGATATATGTCCTGAATGGACACGGCAGCGGGTCCATAGGACCTTGCTGCTTTATATATAAAGATCCCGGGGCCTTTGGACCCCGGGATTTTTTGCTGTGATCATTGGAGGCTCAGGTGTTGCTAGATACCGGAAATCGACGTGTCCCGTTCTCTTAGACCGTCTCCCGTCAGCAAAGAGATATCCGCACCCAGAAGCCTGAAATCCCTGACTATATCCTCGTATCCACGCTCTATATGCTCGACTCCGGTAATCCTGGTGGTGCCTTCCGCCATGAGTCCGGCCAGTACCAGTGCAGTTCCTGCCCTGATATCACCGGCATGTACCCAGGTGCCGGTAAGACGCCTGTGGCTGTTGATGCGGGCGATCCCATTCCTCACGGTTATATCGGCTCCCATTCTGTTGAGCTGATCGCAGTGATTGAAGCGTTTTGGATATATGCGGTCGGATATGGTGCTCCTGCCAAGGGCCTTGAGCAGCAAAACCGTTACAGGCTGCTGGAAATCGCTTTCAAACATGGGGTATTTGCCGGTGCGTATCCTTGTGGCTCTGATCCTGCCCTCGCCATGGGCGGTAATGCTGTTTTCTGTCTGCTCAAAGGAAAGTCCTATTTCGGTCAGCTTTGATATACACGGCTGGAGGTGTTCGGGTATGACATCCTTAACGGTAACGGTGCTGCCTGATATGCCTGCTCCTATGAGATATGCTCCGGATATGAGCCTGTCAGGCGAGCAGGTGTGATCGCAGCCGCCCAGCTGCCGCACTCCCTGGATACGTATGGTATCTGTACCGGCACCATATATTTTGGCGCCCATTCTGTTGAGCATAACTGCGGTGTCCACCACCTCAGGGTCCTTTGCAGCATTGTAAAGGGTGGTCTTGCCGTTGGCAAGCACAGCTGCCAGCATCACATTGACTGTAGCACCACAGGTGACTACATCAAAAAAGATTTCTGCTCCGTTTAAGGTATCGGCTTCGAGCAAATAGTGGTCCGAGTGCATCTCTGCTCTTGCTCCCAGAGCCTTGAGACCTTTGATGTGCTGATCTATAGGCCGTGATACGAAATTGTCCCCTCCCGGATAGCCTATGGATACCCTGCGGTGCTTTGCCAGCAGAGCTCCGGCGAAATAATAGGCTGCACGGAACGAGGAAGACAGCTTTGTGTCGATTTCCGCCGAATGGATAGGACGTGGGTCTACAATATAGGTCCCATTGGTTTTTTCATATACCGCACCTATACTGCTCAATATTTGAAGAACTACTTTTATGTCTGAAATATCAGGAATATTTGAAATATGTACAGGTTCATCAGCCAGACAGCATGCTGCCAGCAGTGCAAGGGAACTGTTTTTTGAACCGGGGGCCCTGATCTTGCCTTTCAGTGGTTTGGAGCTGTTTACTTCAAGCCATCTCATTTGTTTTCCCGCTTTCGTTATTATTTTCGTATAACTACCTTTATTATACCCGTTATTACCGAAAATGTTAATCAAAATTTTAACATAATGTTTAGAAAAGTGCTAGAGATTGCTGTTAAAATATAGCAACATGTGCACTTAATCTGAAATCCTGAAAAACATCGTATAATAACTGGTGGTATAGTCCTGGTTGCTGCCTGTGATCCTGGATGAATTGTCGTGTCCGGTGACATCGATGTCTTTTGCCCCTATGGTGTCCATGGCAGTCAGCAGCGTGATGACCGAAGGCACCGAATCCAGATTGTCATTGTTCATTCTCCCCAATTCATCGAAATTTCGGGAGCTTATTGCGGCAAGTGTCATCTCATCCATCCGGTCTGCCTCTATAACATTCAGGTAATGCGAAAAATCAATAGAAGCCAGAATAACAGCATCGGGTCTGTAAGTGACTATTTCAGCCAGCAGTGCTCCGAGCTCCTTTGATTGCTCTTGCGTATAACTGCCGTGCAGCAGCACGGGGACTATTTTTGTGTCGGGCATATAATACTTGATGTACGGTACCAGTGAGGATATGGAATGCTCATCCTCCATCAGCCTATTGTTCTCAGAAGCGTTGATCCTGTCCGTCAGCACTTTTGTCAGCTTGCTGTCGGCCTTCAGTGTGCCGAAGGCTGTCAGCCAGTCTGCAGATGAGGTGTGGACCTCATTGGACCCGACCAGCCTGTGGTTTGGTCCCAGCAATATGATAGTGCCGGGAGGATCCTGGGCCAGATCGTCAAAGAAGGCTGCTATCATTCTGCCGGCCAGCAGGTGATGGGGAACAATACCGCCCTTTGCAGGGCTCCTGGCAGTATTTACGGGTCCGGCGGCAATGTTTTCCGTTGGGACCGCTTGGTTTACCGATTTGAGGAAATCCCTTTCATTATAGTACCTGCAGCTGAGGGCAGGAACAGCACTGTCATCGGACCCTGCGCTGTCATCGTATCCCGCGCTTTCGGCGGCTCCGTCCACTCCGACGACTCTATCCGATCCGACGACTCCGTCCGCTCCGACGACTCTATCCGCTCCGGCGGCTCCGGCAGGATCGGCCGTCCCGGCGGATACCTCTGCCGGTGAAAACACTTTGCTGGATATGGCTCCGCCGGCCCCAAAAAGGCAAAGCACAGCTGCAAGCACTATGAATAATGTTTTGCAGCCATGCATTTTCATTTTGTTCCCTCCCATCGGTCATCACCATTGTCACAACTATTTGCGGTGTTTTTGATTTGCCGGCAAAGGGATGTTCCCACCCCGAAGCCTATCCAAAGCTTACTATAACCTTATTTGCTGACCGTTATCTTCATTTTGTCCGAAAAACCTGCGATATCCTTGTCTGTATGGCGTACAGCAGCACTGTCTGCAGTATATGAGCCAGGGGTCACTGCCTTTGCATAGTATTCGATCTTGTTGGTTCTGTTTCGCTTTGTCTTATCGTAATAGTAGCCGAAAACTACCTTCTGGCCTATAACTTCGTTGGGATACCACCGGTATATGTCGCTGCTTCGATCGACATACACCGCAGACACATACTTGAGGCCGGCAGGAAGTATATCGGTGACCTCGTAATACCCGTCCGGGGCGTTTTCATCAATATCCAGAGTAAGTGTCACTTTGACGGTCTCAGAGCGCTGGAAGTCTGTTGCTGACCCTGGTATGTTTCTATGCTCATAGATCCTGCTGATACCAACGATATCGCTGTTGTTTTTCATATGCTCACTGATAGGTACCGTATATGAGCTTGCTGCCTGTATTTTGCCTGTTATATTACTGAATTTGACAGCCGCCAGCTTCTCCGGTGTGAGAGTCAGCCTGAAGGAGCTGCCCCTTTGCAGTTCCACATGCCTTTTGACGCCGTCCAGCTCATATGTGAAGCTGTTGACCAGTGACGCATCCTTTATATAATTGGAGACAAATATCATTCGCTCCATATTCACCAGAAGGGTGGATGTGGAATTGGTGGTTATATAGTTGAACAGCTTCATTTTTTCAGGGGCATTGGTTTTCAGCGCAATAAATGTACAAAGCGCCGTAAGATCGATGCTGTCATCCCTGCTGCCGCTATCGATCCAGGCAAAGGTGTCGGTGACAGTTCCCGAGCTTTCCATTGCAGCCTTCAGTATCTCAGCCGCCCCTTGATGGTCTCCGGCGTCTGCAAGGGCTGCTCCCAGCACAAGCTTCGACTTCAGGGCCAGATTTTCGTCTTTGAGGATCGTTCGTATGTCGAGCAGCACCGGCTCTTTCAGTGCGGCAAGGCCCCAGTAAGCATATATTACATCCTCGGGTACTGTTTCATCGTTTTCGATGAGCCTTCTGAAATAGAAGGTCAGAGCGCCGCGATCGATGCCGTCGGCTGCCAGTGAGCACATTTTCGCCGACAGCTCCGGGCTGCTGCTGTCATAGGTCAGAAGGGCCAGACCACCGTCGTTCATCTGATAATCCGATATATCAGGCTCATCCTGACCATAGAGTTCCTTGTTGAAGTAGTTCTGCAGCAATTTTCCGGATACCTTTCTTGCCAGGACCTGATCAAGCCTTACGCCCCAGTTTCTCCAGTACAGCTGATGCAGCTCGTGGTACAGGATGGAGGAGTCTTCGTTGTAAAACTCCAATGTAGTAAGGCCTTTTGCTTTGTTCGAAAAAACTGCGCTGTCAGATAGTTCGACGATATCGGTAACTGTGGTTTCGAGTATGCTGTCAGATACTGTGAAGCTGCGTTCCATGGCGTCAGACAGACCGCCGCCTGATCCTTCGATCCTCACCGTGTAGGTGCCCTGTGCTAATGGATCGAGATGTATCTCCTCAAAGCTGTTTGCGGTCCCCTTTGCGGAGTACGATTCCTTTTGTTGTCCGTCAGCTCCGAAAATCGTTACCTTAAAGCTTGTTTCATCGTTGGGAGCCAGTTTTTCGCCATTTGCCCTGACCATTATAGATGGTTTGTCTCCGGTCATGAAAGTTTTGTTGAATATACTGTCAACAAAGAAGGGCAGCTTTGATGATATATTTGTTATCGTACTGCCGGCATAAAGGTCTTTTGTGACAGCCTGGGCAGTTATCCTCCAGGAGGTGAGGTTGTCGGGCATTTTGAATGTGACCTCCGCATTTCCGTCTGCACCGGTACGGACAGCAGCGAACACTGCCGTGTCTCTGAAATCCTTCCTGACGCTTTGATCCATGCCTTCTCCGCCGCCTTCGGCCCCTGCTCCGCCGAAATTGTCCGTGGGGTCATATGAAAGATATTCGGAAACAAAGCCCGAGCTTACCATCGTGTCGTATAGTGAGCCAAGCGTATCCACATATTGATCGAACATCGCAAAATATGCTTCATCCACAAGGCTTACATTGACCTCGGCGGCTGCAGGCTTACCTGCTGCGTCCTTTACCAGGACGGAGAGCCTGACGTCATCACCGGGCTTGTAGCTTTCCTTGTCAGGCTTCACCTCTATATTGAGATTTTTCTCGGACTTGTCATATCTGAACACTGCCATGCCTGCTTTGTATATCCCGTTGTTTTCAAAACAGACTCCCTTTACATAAATGTTGGGAATGAATTTTTCTTCAAAGCTGAAGCTGTATGCAGCGTTATCGGATACCCTGTAATCGAGGATGCCATTTTGCATGCGTACGAACAGGTACCTTCTGTCTCTGCCGGTATAGGGCTCTTCCCTGTTGTATTTTATTTCGGCTGTGACCTGCTCGCCGAGCTTGTAGCGCTTATCCCAATCCGATGGCAGTGTGTAGGCGTCTGTGTTGTACGGATCGAAGCCTTTCCAGTTGTAAACATAATGGGAATCCTTTATCAGACGGCCTTCGGAGTCATTGCAGTATACTTCGACATAGTAGCTCTTATCATTTTCTGAGGCATACTGTATTTCATATTTGCCGTTTACTGTATTGAAGCTGTATTCCCGGAGCAGCCTTTGCTCCTCATTATATTGATATATATCGCGTCTCACCTTGTTGATATGGTCGTAGTAGTCCCCTGTTTTTGTCTTTACATAATATCTTTCATAAAGTCTGGCTGTTACAGGTATATCAACGCTATCACCTCTGAAATCATCCTGGGTGTAATAGCTGTCCATATCGTCAAGGCCTGAAATATCGATCCTGCTGGTGGCAAATGACAATGTGCCGGTCCCGTTTTCTGTCTTTGAGCTGACCTCTATCATCGTATCCTTGGGAAATACACGGACATCACTGTATTGTATCGATTGCTGTTCCTCTGCCTCTGCGTTCTTTACGGTCAGCATAAGGTAGACAGGCCACCAGCCCAATTCCGGCGTTTGCGGCACTACAGCAAATTGCGTTTTTCCGTTGCTGTCGCAAACCAGCGTTCCGCTTTTGCCTGCCACTCCGGTGACTATTTTGGTGTATTCCAGCTTAAGGCCTGAGGCGGGCGTACCCTCGAAGAAGGAGGTCGTAATATCGTAATTTACCGTGTCCCATGCATACATATGGTTTTTGTCGGGAGTGACATCGATGGTATATGAGGGCTTTGTATAATCCATCACCTGCATGAAATGACTGAATAATACCTTGTCGCCAGCCTTTAGCCGTACTTCATAGGATCCCGGATTGAAGTTGTCGAGCTTCAGACTGCCTGTGAATGTGCCGTCCGGCGATATGACCACATCCTGAGATGTCAAGGGGTAAGCGGTGTCTATATCCGAATAGTAATAATTATAGCTGATCAGATCCAGGGTTGCTTTAGTTTCGCCGGCGGCATCGCTCCTCGGCTTGAAAATGCCCCATATATTGACTGTGTCATTTGACAGATAGACGTTCCTGTCAAGATACATGTATGTCCAGTAGTTGTCAGTGACTGTCGGATCGGAATACCAGTACCATGGGGAATATACGCTGTGCGGTACGGCCGCCACAAACGGCAGTCCGGATTTTGGCTCTATCACAAAATAATGTGTCGAGGCATCGGAATCTGCCAGGTCAGCATCGATCACGGCGAGACCATCGCTGTCTGTCGCTGCCAAAGTGCCTCCATATTTGAAGGAGGCTCCGGAGATGGGCTCTCCGCTGGCAGCATCGTTGAGCCACAGCAGGCTTTGTTCGTTTGTGGTCATGATATATACAGCAGCCTTGTTGATCTGCAGCTGGGTAAAGTATTTTTTTCCGTCCATTTCCGTGACTGTGAGATAATAGCCCTCAGGCAGCTGGGATGGGAAGAGCAGGTAATAGTTTTCCCAGTATGCAGTCTTGTATGGCACCAGCTGTGCATTGAATGAAGCCGTTTTTGCCAGCTTCGACGGGTCGTATATATCATTGTCGTAGCTGACCGCCCAGCTGGGTCCGGCGGTAGCTTTTTCGAGATCCTGCCTGAAGCTTTCGATATCCGGGTAGCTGTACACCTCCACCGGCAATTCACTCTCGGAGATGTCCCTTTGGATGTATACCTGCAATGACGGGACTGTATGAGGTGTAATGGAATAGACATTTTCGGCGAATGAGAAATATCTGTACGAGCCGGAGCTTTCAGATGCTGTCTGGAATTTGAAGACGTGATCGTTTTGGAGCTTATCCTCGCTTCCGCTCACGCCAAGGCCCTTTTTGATCGTTACTGTGTAGACTGTGTTTTCTTCAAGCTTTTGCGGCACAAAGATCAGGGTCTTTTTGTTCCACTCAAAGCGGCCGTTGACCTTAGGTGATATTTCAAAATATTCCTCGGCGTTTTCTACCCCGTCATGGGTGAACGTGATCTCTATCCCCGTGTTGAGAGGTATCTGTATAGATCTGTCCCGGGGCAGGGTCCGCAATACACTGAACTGTCTTTTGGTCTGGAATGCCCAGGATTTTTTAGCTCCGGTATCCTTATCGTTCAAAGTGAGGTTGTATATGCTGTTGCTCTTTAGAGGGGCGTCGAATTCTACGGCGAATTCTTTCTCAGAGAGCTTCCTGACGTTGTAGGGCTGTTCAGGCTCCACGTTCAATGAAGCTGCCACGGCCTGTTCGTCGGCGGCTTTGCTGAAAACCATCCTGAATGCCGTGGTGGTGCTGATACCAAGGCTGTCTGATTCGTCGGCTGATATATCGAGCACCGAATCTACCAGACCGTTCCCCGGGGCGCGGCCGACGGCTGTGTCCTGTCCTGTGCCTGGGGTGTCGGGTGCGTCCGGCTTGATGGCGGACCGGTCCCTGTCTCCAAAGACCCCGGTCAGTGCTGCGATGATAACTGCTGCCAGCAGTATTACAGCCGATATTGATATTATCACTGCTGCTTTGTTTTTAAATATGTTTTTCAATCTACTGATCATATCCGACCTCACCTTTCAAAATTCATCATAATCAAGACGATCATCGTTGAGCAAGCCAGTGCAGAAAATACTGGCATGCCATTAATTACTATGACGGATGATATCGCATTTTTGTTTCAAAAACAATAATTTTCTATGATGGGTTGTGGTAAGATATGTATACATCCAAGCTAAAGGAAGAGTAAACGTTGAGTGTAGAGAGGATATAGCGGGTGAATAATTTTAAAATCGAGATTCCTACAAGAATCAAAAGTGCATTACGAAAACTACATGATGCTGGTTATGAAGCTTTTGTGGTGGGTGGTTGTGTCCGTGATGCTCTTTTAGGTAAAGAGCCTCATGATTGGGATATTACGACCTCTGCCGTCCCAAATGAAATTCAAAATGTGTTTACTGACTATCAGCAAATAAATACCGGTATAAAACATGGTACAGTAATGGTAGTGATTGATGGAGAACGGATCGAGATCACAACTTATAGGATAGACGGTGATTATACCGATGGCCGCAGACCGGATACAGTATCTTTTACTACAAACATAGTTGACGATTTAGCCCGAAGAGACTACTCTATCAATGCTTGTGCGACCACAGGCACTTTGTTGGTTGACCCGTTTGGAGGGCATGATGATATAAAAAATCGGTTGATACGATGTGTAGGTGATCCGGTGCAGCGGTTTACTGAAGACGCTCTTAGAATACTAAGAGGGATCCGTTTTGCATCAGTATTGAATTTCAAGGTCGAAGAAGAAACAAAAAAGGCAATGTTCGAGTGCAGAGACCTGCTGAAAAATGTATCCCAGGAACGAATAGCAATTGAGTTTTGCAAAACACTGCTTGGAATCAATGTTAGGAATGCTTTTTTAGAATTTCACGAAATATTTGCTTGTATAGTGCCGGAAATCGAGGACATGGTTGAGTTTAAACAAAATAATAAATATCATGTATATGACGTATTTGAGCACTCGCTAAAGGCAGTAGAATCAATAGAGCCTGATATTACACTAAGAGCTGCTATGTTCTTTCATGATATAGCAAAACCACGCTGCTATTCAATAGACGAAAATGAAGTTGGACACTTTTATGGTCACCCAGATATTTCAGCTCAAATGACCGAGAAAATCCTTCAGCGAATGAAGTTTTCCACTACTGACATTCGTACGATTATTGAACTTATAAAATATCATGATACGCAGATAGGGGTCAATTCTAAGAGTGTCAAAAAGCTCTTAAGCAAGATTGGAGAAGCACAGTTTAGAAGGCTTCTCAGAGTGAAAAGGGCTGATGTACTGGCTCAAAACCCTATATATGCAAATGAGAGGCTGGAGAAAATAACTAATATTGAGCGAATATTAAACAAAATCATATCCGAAAGCTGCTGTTTCACCCTTCGGGATTTAGCGATCAATGGGGATGATTTGATTCAGCTTGGCATCCCTAAAGGCAAGAAAATCGGCTTTATCCTGAATCAACTTTTGGAAATGGTTCTTAGTGAAGAAGTTGAGAATAATAAGGATGCACTAATAGAAAAGCTACCCCGTTTTTGGAATAAACGGCTCAACTGATACATATACAAGCCTCTCTGCCGCTTCGCCCCCAATGTGCTGACAGGATCAGGATCAAAGCAATGGGCTGATGAGATAAATCAGCTGTAGTATAGTGGATCAGCGATATGGCAGTTTAAGTTGATCCCTGAAGGGGTATGATGTTTTATGACAGCAATCGAGAAAATGCAAACAATAAGTACTGAAAGGAAAGGTTTCAATGGGAGATCTGCTGAAGAATAAGAATATCATCATAATGGGTGTCAGAAACAAATGGAGCATTGCATGGGGCATAGCAGAAGCCTGCCATAGGGAGGGCGCGTCACTGATCTTCACCTATCTGGGCGATCGCGAAAAAAATGATGTCGAGCGTCTGGCCAAGGAACTTGGGAATGTGGATACATATAGGATGGATGTGGCATCCGACGATGATATCGACAGCTTTTTTGATAATGCAAGGAATAAGTACGGGGTGATCCATGGCCTTGTCCACACAGTTGCATATGCCAGGGCGGAGGATCTGCAGGACAGCTTTTTGAACACCTCCAGGGAAGGCTATGCGCTGGCTCTGGACATAAGTGCCTACTCCCTTGTTGCAGTCAGCAGAAGAGCCAGTACACTGATGACTGATGGAGGAAGCATTGTGACATTGACATATATGGGATCGGAAAAGGTCTTGCCGGGCTATAATGTGATGGGTGTTGCAAAAGCAGCCCTTGAGGCAGGGGTGAGGTATCTGGCAGGTGACCTTGGGCCTATGGGCATAAGGATCAACGCCATTTCGGCCGGCGCTGTAAAGACGCTTTCTGCCAAGGGAATAAAGGATTTCAGCTCTATACTGAAGCATACCCGGCAGAGAGCACCTCTGAGAAGGAATGTTGAGATCGGCCAAATAGGGAATACTGCTGTATTCCTGCTTAGCGACATGTCCGGAGGCACTACCGGGGAAACGATCCATGTGGATTCAGGTATGAACATAGTGGGAGTTTGACCAGGCCGGCAAATGAGGCGTACAAAATCAATCATGGGTCCATTATGAATGCACCCGTTAGCAGTTTTTTATGCAAAA
>JAAYPO010000051.1 GCA_012519745.1 Clostridiaceae bacterium
GGAGAAGACCTTTGAGAGGGTCTTCGAAGTGACTTTAAAGAATATTCCAGTGAATTTGGGGTCGATACCACGAAGGTTTGTAACTGGAAAATTGTTTATTAAAACCTTACGAGAAATATTATACGAGAAGGAGTTTTGGAATGAGCAGAATAGACCGTTATGTAAACGAAGTTTTGTCCCACATTATAACAGACAACAAAATGAAGGCACGGATAAGAGACGATCTGACCTCCCAGCTCAATGAATCGGCATCTGTTGAGGATATCGATGAAGTATTGGCTCGAATGGGTGATCCAAAGGAAGTGGCCAGGGAGTTTATGGATTCCATGTATGAGGATAAGAGCGAGCTCCTTGACGAGGTGATTTCAGATCGCACTGACAAGGGCGTATATATGAAAAGAGTCTATGAATACAAGTCAAAGGCATCGATACTCGGTGTGCCGCTGGTACATGTAAAGATAAGCAGATATGGCAAGCCTTCGGTAGCAAAGGGGATCATAGCTATAGGGACTGTTTCAGTCGGTGTTGTCTCAATAGGGGCTATCCCTCTGGGTATAATATGCCTTGGCGGTCTGCCCATAGGTCTTATAGCACTTGGCGGTGTATCGATCGGATTGCTGCTGGCAATAGGGGGAATTGCTATCGGAGCCGCTGCGATAGGCGGGATCACTGTCGGCCTTCTGGCGATAGGCGGCATTTCTGTAGGAAATATAGCAATAGGAGGATACGCTCACGGCATCGTCGCGATCGGTGACAAAGTGTCAGGTGATTATGTGCTGCACACAAGGCACCTCGGCCCGGAAACAAGTGCTGAAGTTTCTGCACTGATAAGGACCGCATTCCCGAAGCTGCCTGGGTGGATCATAGATATACTCTCAGGGATCTCAGTAAAACTTGACATCAGATGACTCAAGGAGATGGTCAAAAGTTCTTCTTTAAAAATGACAGGATCGCACCTGAATATTCCTCATCGGTCCAGGGCTCTGCAAAGGATTCTTCCCTGCATATAAAGTGGTAATCTCCTTGGCGGGTGAATGTATCGAACTGCCCCGGGGCAGCCAGCTTCAGTCTTTCAAAGCTCTCGTAGGGCACCTGAGTGTCACCCGTGGAATGCATCAGAAGCGCAGGCCTGCCGTTGAGCTTTTTGATCTCGTTCAGAGGATTTATCTTCAGGCTTCCAAAGCCGTATTCAAAGCCCATGTAAAGTTTTACAAAGGGCTTTTCGATTTCTGTGATGAAAGAAGGCATACCCATGAGCTCCATATTGTCACAGAATGTGTCCGGCCATGACGAAAACGCCGAAATGCTTATGAGTCCGTCAATTTCCGGTACCTCTCCGATGGAGTTGATAGCCGTGGCGCCGCCCATGGATACGCCGAAAACGATCACCGGCACATTTTCATATTCCTTCTTGCTCTTTATATATTGGACTCCTGCCTTCGTATCAAGGTATTCTCTGGTCCCCACATATATTTTGTTCCCCCCGCTCTTTCCATGGGCGCGCATCTCGATCAGCAGCGACGAATAGCCGTTGTCGGCCAGCATTTTGGCATGCCCGAAAAAAGCCGTGACCGACGGATTGTGTATGCCGGACAGGAATATAACGATCCCCCGGGGCTCCTCGTCCTTTACCTCCCAGGAGGCAAGGCGCAGCCCGTCCTCGGTGGTAAGTCCGACCTCAGTTGCCTCTATTCCGTATTTTGAAGGTGAATGCATCTCATAATCCACGTGCAGATGGATCATATCCTTCATTATGATCGGAGGTATCGCAGCAAGCCCGGCGATGATAAGTATTACAAGAACAATAACAGATATTATGACAATTTTCCTGACAGGAGTTTTCCTTTTGACATAACTTATATTCAAGTTAGTTACATAGCTCATGCCCAATTCCTTTCATCACAAACAGCTTTCGTTAACAAAATATTACCATTAACATCCATGTGCGTCAACTACAGAGCATCTGCATGTATTCGATAAACTATAATCTTGCTATAGACCTGACAATAGTGTAGTATGTCTAATAATAGTTTATTTTTTAAGAGGTGTTTTTTATGAGTTCATGGAAAATCGAGACCAAGTGCCTCCAGGAGGGTTACAGGCCTGCAAACGGCGAAACCAGGGTGGTTCCCATTTGCCAGAGCACAACATATAAATATGATTCTTCTGAAGAAGTAGCCATGCTGTTCGACCGTCCCGACAAGGGCCATATCTATTCAAGGATCAGCAATCCCACCAATGATGCTCTGGAAAAAAAGATTGCTGCATTAGAGGGCGGCATCGGCGCAATGCTGACAGCATCAGGCCAGTCGGCTACCTTTGTTTCCATCATGAATATCTGCCAGAACGGCGACCATATAGTAGCCTCCAGCACCCTATACGGCGGAACCTTCAATCTCCTCAATGTAACCCTTAAAAAAATGGGCGTGGACGTGACATTCATAGATCAGGACGCCTCTGAGGAAGAAATACAGAAGGCATTCAAGCCAAATACGAAGATACTTTTCGGAGAATCCATCGCAAACCCGAAGATAAGCATACTGGACATAGAAAAATTCGCACGGATCGCGCATAAAAACGGAGTTCCGCTGTTTGTCGACAACACCTTTGCAACACCGATCCTTCTGCGGCCCTTTGAGTACGGAGCCGATGTCGTGATCCATTCAACCACCAAATACATAGACGGCCATGCAGTGAGTGTGGGCGGAGTTGTCGTGGATTCCGGCAAATTCGACTGGACCAACGGAAAGTTCTCCTGCCTGACAGATCCCGATCCGTCCTACCATGGCATATCCTACACAGAAACCTTCGGCAATGCCGCATATATTGTCAAAGCGCGCTACCAGTACATGCGCGATCTGGGCAACAACATGAGCCCCATGAATGCGTTCCTAACAAATCTGGGTCTGGAGACACTGCACCTCAGAATGGAAAGGCACTGCGAAAACGCACAGAAGGTCGCTGAGTATCTGTCACAGAACGATAAAATTATCTCTGTCAGCTATCCCACATTAAAGAGCGACAAATACTACGAGCTTGCTCAGAAATACCTTCCCAAGGGCTGCTCCGGCGTCATATCATTCCGCATCAAAGGCGGCAGGGGCGCAGCGGCAAAGTTCATGAATAACCTGAAGCTGGCAGCCATCGTGGTACATGTAGCGGACGCCCGCACGGCAGTACTGCACCCCGCCAGCATGACCCACCGCCAGCTCACCGACGAGCAGCTCTTTGCCTGCGGGATCGAACCGGATATGATCAGGCTCTCTGTAGGGATAGAGAATGTGGACGACATCATCGAGGATATCCAGCAAGCCCTTGAGGCATAAGGCCGCAGCATAATATCCCAGTTGCATATAAATCCCGCCTGTATCTGTACAAGCGGGATTTTTTGAGCCATCCCCCCACATTATGCCATGTGCCTATTTCTGATTGACATCAAAGCCAAACTATTGTATTATAGTTAAGCGGCACAGCAAGTGCCTGTACTGTAGAGCATACGGTCATGGAGAGATGGCTGAGCTGGTCTAAGGCGCACGACTGGAAATCGTGTGTGCGTTAATAGCGCACCGAGAGTTCGAATCTCTCTCTCTCCGCCACAATTTGTCCGGAAACCCGCTAAAGTAGCGGGTTTTCTGCACTTTTACACAATAAGTTTTTGTGCTTTGGCGAGCTTTTAGCAAGAAAAAAAGAGGGTATCCTCTTTCATCTCTGCATCGCTTCTATCAATTTCTTTGTTCCTATCAAGTTAATTGCTCTTTTCATCTATTCTTTTTAGCTTCTTCTCCAGTATCTGCGCATTGTACGTGTTATCCTTACTGTTCACTGCCCTGAACTTCGATCCGTCTATTGGAAGGAGTTCCCTTTGATACAACCCCAGTTCAACGCACAGCTTTACAAAAGCATTAAAGACCTTTTTTAGAGCCTTTGCGTTTACCTTTGTAAAGTCTGCTATTGTTCTAAAGTCAGGTGTGAGTTTTCCGAGAAGATAGAATAATTCGATATTCCTGGTGCATTCCATCATATGTTTACGGCTGGATCGTATTTTATTAAAATACCCATATACGTATAGTTTTAGCAGATCCCTTGGATCATAGGGAGGACGACTATGATTCTAGCCAGCCGCCTGCTCAATTTTGCAAGTAAGTTATATTCTGGCCAGCCGTCTGCTCATTTTTGCAAGTAAGTTATGATTTTTTCCGGACGCTTGCTCATTTTTGCAAGTAAGTTAGGAAATAATTGACATAACGCTTGAGTCAATGCCATTATAACGCAAAATAGCATGATTTTGACTAATTATTTCCCATTCTACCATAACTTACTTGATTTTTTGAACACTTTAACCATCATTCTCGCATGACAGAGCCCTGAGTGTTAACTACTCGAGAACTTAATCAGGTTTTATCTGATTTTGAGACAGCCCCATCATTTTTATACAAGCATGAATAAATATGCCACTCAGTTGTCAGGTATTCCATGATATAATCACTCCAAAGTAAAGTTTGAAATGTAATCGATGAAGATGGAGACATGAATATATCCAACTCAATAAATAATGGTGAGCTCGTTTGCTATAACATGACTTTCAAGCCGCATAATACTTCATGGAACATATCCTGCAACGTAACATTATGCCTCATTAATTAGTTTTGGGCTGTAATCTATAACGTAAAATACACAAGTGCAGAGAACAGAACTGATTCTATTATACCCAATCATACGATGAAAACAACAATTCCCGTAATATTTTTACTTTACATCCGTAAAATAATTACGGGTTGTTATCTATACTATTGGGCGGACAAAAACAAAGAATATAGACAGTTATTCCTGGTTGCCGGAAGAATAACTGTCTATCTGACATACCCGATACTTATCAGGTTTATTTACTATCTAATCGACCTTGTACAATACATCTTTACCGTTTAAATAAAAAAACCTCCTCATTTAACGCATTCCATAAATGTATCAAACGAGGAGGGCTGTTGGCATAACTAGTCTATCGATCTATGACTGATATTGATCCGGGTATCGTTCAAATCCCTTGTACCGTGTACCCTGGAACGTCAGTCTTCCAATGTCGCCTTCGACAAGGTATCCGTATTCACTGCCCGGAACATGCAGCTCCAGCCTGTCTCCGCTTTCAAATTCAAATGTCACATAATATGAAGTGGAAGTATTCATGTGGTCCATACTGTCGTCATGGTGATGATGGTTATGGGACACACTTGTCCTTTTGGCAACCACCCTTGCTTCAACTGTCAGCACAGGCGAGTGGTTGTTCCTGCTCCATTGGGCCACGCCCCGGGCTGCAGTGACAATGAATATGACGATGACCAAACCAAACACAATAAAGAAAATAATCGGGAGAATCCCGAACATTCCTCCGCCCAACGGCATCATACGATCAGCCTCCTTTTCAGTCCGGCCCCTGAAGCGGACCGACACTATTTATTATACGATAACAACTCGGTATTTTCTTAAGATTTTTCATTTTCCGGTGCTGATCAAGGTATAAATCAATTAATAAAAGTATTCGGCATATATATGCCCTGCCGTACCCGGTATAATTGAATTGAATAAAGCATAAATGCTATGGAGGTATAAATGAGAACATATCACCGTGATTTTATTTATGAGAGCCGTGACTTTGACAGCCTGTGCAAATTCATCATTCAGGATAACACCTGTAAAAAGGACTATTTTGTGTGGCATATAGGGCGGATCGTGGATTGGAAATACAACCTCTTCAACCTGCAGAAGCACTTCCCGGACAATTTCAGCAAAGGTGCTCATTTATGGTTTGACTATTTTCATAATTTAATAGGTTTTGTAATATCCGAGGATTTCAATAATGATTTTTCTGTATTCCTGAAAGACAGCTATTCCCACCTGTATCCGGAGCTGCTCCGCTGGGTCGAAAAGGAGTGGGGCTGCAGGTACGATTCGCTGATCACATCGGCAGTAGAACACCAAGCAGAGCTTATTAAGGTCCTTGAGGCAGAAGGTTATCAAAAAAACGACTGTATGGAAAAGACGAGAATATTTGATACGAGTATTTTCAAAGACTACCTGATCGATGATCCCTCTGTCTCCTTCCTGAGCATGGCTGAGGATGGCGATTATGACGAACAGGCAAGGCTTAGGGGAAACGCCTGGTCAAAAGACTTCAGTGAAGAGATGGATCGCCGGATCAGGGAATATACCAGAAGAAGCCCTATATACAATGCACATTTTGATTTTGTCCTCGTGAATAATGAAGGCAGGCATGTGGCGGGCTGTGAAGCATTTATCGACCATGAAAATAATACTGCAGAGATCGAAAGAGTGTGCACCCATTCCGACTATTATAACAGGGGATATTCTCAGAAGATCCTCAAGGCCTGTATGAGAAAGCTCTATGAGAACAAAATAAGGACGGCCTTTCTCACAGGAGGATATGACAAAACATTTCACCTTTACGGTAAGCTGGGACATGTGAAAGAATTTACAAAGTACTTCTTCGAGAAGAAGACAGGCAAATAGTATAAACAAATGTTGCTATGCCGGCATATGCCCTTTTTATGACTAAACAACAGCAAAACTGCAAACAAATAATAAGGGTGATGTTGTGTATAAGAAGTCCTTGAATAATCGTGAACTGACGACATCTCTTGAGCAGAACATATCACTGTTTGAGGGCATCTTTAAAGGCGACGCTACATTTGTGACAAGGAGGTTCCAAAACAAGCATCTGCCTGCCGCCAAATGCTGTGTGCTGTATTTCGACGGTATGGTAAATATAGAGGTGCTGAACGAGAACATAATAATCCCTGTATTAGATAATGATCTGTCACAACAGATAGACAATGAAAATCTTCTGGACGAACTGCAGTATAAGGTCATTGCAGCCAACAAAATCAAGGTCTCTGCAGATATCGACACCATTATCGGTTCCGTGATCTCCGGGGAAACTCTATTTTTACTTGAAGGGTACGATACAGCTCTCATCATCAGCTCTCAGGGATGGGAGAAAAGAACCGTCGCCGAGCCGGAATCAGCACGGGTAGTCCGCGGTCCAAGGGATGGTTTTACAGAATCCATCAAGGTCAATCTTTCACTTGTTCGCCGAAGGATAAAAGACCCGGGCCTGAAAATCAAATTCAGAAAAATCGGTACCAGGACACAGACAGAGACCTGTATCTGCTATATAGAAGGATTGGTGATGGACGGCATAGTGAAGGAATTGGAAAGTCGTCTGGACAAGATCGACATAGATGCGGTGCTTGACTCGGGTTATATACAGGAGCTTATCAGAGATGAGCCCTTTTCACCTTTTGAAACTGTAGGTGCCAGTGAGAGACCTGATGTTATAGCCTCTAAGCTGCTTGAGGGCAGGGCCGCCCTGTTTGTCGACAGCAGTCCCTTCGTCCTTACCGTTCCCTTTATACTGGCTGAAGCCGGCCAGGCAAATGAAGATTATTACAACAACTATATATTTTCATCGATCAACAGGCTTCTCAGGACAACCAGCGCAATAATGTCCTTTACTGTACCTGCGTTATTTCAGGCAATAGTAACATTTCATCAGGAAATGCTTCCCACCCAACTACTACTGAGCATCTCCGCAGCCCGTGAAGGGGTACCTATCCCGACAGTTTTCTCCCTGTTTACGATGCTGATCATTTTTGACATCGTACGGGAGGCCGGTATACGGATGCCGGCGCCGATAGGACAGACAATAAGCATCGTAGGCACATTGGTATTGGGGCAGGCAGCAGTCGAAGCAAAACTTGTAAGTGCTCCCGTTGTAATAATCACAGCTTTGACCGGTATACTGACATTACTGAACCGAAATCTTGTAACCGTGACCATTGTACTTAGATTTTTATTCCTGGCCGCAGCAGCTTTCTTTGGGATCTACGGCTTCATTTTCGCATTCATTATAACTACTGTGCATCTGATGAGCATCCGTTCCTTTGGAGTCCCTTACATGCTGGGTGTCACCACTGTGAGGGATCATGACGGCCAGGATATCTGGATAAGGGCACCGTGGTGGACTATGACACTGCGTCCAAAAATCATTGGCATGAGAAATCTCGCAAGGCAGGCATCCGGGAAAGACAGGAGGAAGCGATGGAAATGAGGACAAGGATGGCAGCGCTGCTGACTGCAATTGTCATTATGTCCGCCACTTTGCTTTCAGGGTGCTGGAATCTCACTGAGATAGACCAACTGGCAGTAGTCGCCGGTGTCGCGATAGATAAAGGCCAGAATGACAGGCTGCGCATCACTGTGGAAACCGTAGAAGTAGGATTTGGCAAAGAATCAGAACCAAAGCCAAGAATACTGACCATGGAAGGTGAAACAATATTTGATGCAGTAAGACACATTGTTTCTATGTTAGGCAAGAGGCTGTATTGGAGTCATGCAAAGGTAGTCATCATATGTCCCGAACTTGCCGAAGATGGTGTTTTGCAAGTGCTTGACTGGTTCAGCAGGGATTCTGAGACAAGGACCGATATCAATATTCTTGTATCAAAAGGGGTCACCGCCAGTGAAATATTGATGTCACATCCCATATCAGAGACGGTGGTGTCATATGAAATACATAAGATACTGGACAGCCAAAAGAGATTAAACCATGCTCCGGACATTGAAGTATGGAAATTCGCAAACGAAATGGAGAGCAAGGGCATTGCTGCAATAGCTCCGGTGGTTGAGCTAAAGTCAGTAGATAGCGTCAAAGGTCCAAATGTTGACGGTACTGCAATTTTCAGAGGCGACAAACTCTCAGGCTTTGCTGACGGTATCGATACGATGTGCCTGCTTTTTATCCGTGATGAAATATCGGGCGGTATATTGGTAGTAAAAGAAGAAGACAGAGGAAAGGAAAATGAAGCATCACTGGAGATCCTAAATAGTAAAACAAAAGTAAGCCCGGTTATAAGGAACGGCTCCGTGGAGATAGACATAAGTGTCAAAACAGATGTCGCTATCGATGAAATCAATACTTCAATAAATATGATGACTGAAGACAGGCGAAATAAACTCAGGCTCGCGGCTGAAAATATGTTAAAGGCCCGCATAGAGGGCATAATAGAAAAGGCTCAAAAGGAATATGCCGCTGATATTTTCGGTTTCGGAGACAAGCTCAGAAAGAAGCACCCATCTGCCTGGAGCATCATGGAGCAGGATTGGCATAATACTTTTAAAGATTTAAAGACTAATGTTGAAGTAGAGGTACAAATAAGCAACAGCACGATGCTGTCAAAACCATTGGAGGTAGGCTACTAAATATGATCCTGCTGGTTATTTTTTCATATGCATTGCTTGCAGTATATGAATTTGTCCCGTTATACAAACAGAAGCTCTGGAAGGATTTCTGGTCAAACACAGTATTGTGGGCTCTTTCATTCACATCCGCGATATTGCTGTGCTTTGATATCAAAATACCAAGCCCTTCTCCATTCATCAAGAGTGTGATCGATTCAATTATGGGAGTGTAGGCATGATATGCGCAGAGAGCAGATAAACGATAAAGAAGGTATATGTCTAATAACGCTTTTTGTGACCGGGAGCACTCTGATCCTTGGTATAGGAAGCGAGGCAAAAAACGATGCATGGCTTGCCGGGATAGCAGGGATCCTCATGTCTCTTCCGATGATACTGATATATTCCCGGATGCTCTCTCTTTTTCAAGGCAGCGATCTTTTTGATATCCTGGAAATAACAATGGGCAAGGTCATCGGCAAAATCGCGGCGGTCTTGTATATCTGGTATGCCTTCCACATCGGTACACTGGTCACCAGAAATTTCGGTGAATTTTTAGGCACGGTTGCCATGCCGGAGACTCCAATGATGAGCCCAATACTGATCTTATCGCTCTGCTGCATCATAAATGTAAGAAATGGTATAGAAGTAATGGCAAGAACGGCTGCATATCTCCTGCCCATTTTCATAACCATTATCGTTGTTGTACAGTTTCTGGCAATCCCTAAGCTGGAGCCAAGCAACCTGCAACCCATACTGGGAGGAGGAATAGTCCCTATCCTTAAAGGCGGCTTTTTTGCATTTTCTTTTCCCTTTGCAGAAACAGTGCTTATGACAGGAACTCATTATGCTCTGAAGAATAAAAAGTCCCATTATAAAGTATATCTCTATGGCATTTTCATCGCGGGAGCAACCATCATTCTGCTGACCATCAGGAATATTATGATTTTGGGGCTCATGAGGAATAGGTTATACTTCAGCTCACATACTGCTGTGGCCATGATAAGTATCGGAGAGTTTTTACAAAGAATAGAGGTCACTGTTGGTTTTACTTTTATTGTCGGTGTATTTATCAAAACCAGTGTATGCCTGTTTGTAGCCTGCAAAGGGATAAGCAAGGTCATTGGTCTGCGCGACTACAGATCCATAGTTATTCAAACCGGCCTTTTGATGGCGTTTGTCGCATATGTGCTCTTTGAAAGCATAATGGAAATGTTCGACTTTGCAATGAAAGTGTATCCTTATTATGCTTTTCCATTTCAGGTCATATTTCCTATTATCATCTGGTGCCTGGCTGAAATAAAGGCAAAGAAGCTTAAGCATCAAAAGGCTTTTAGGACAGCGAAA
>JAAYPO010000052.1 GCA_012519745.1 Clostridiaceae bacterium
CTAATTATCATATCTATAGTTTTCGTTTATGTTGGTTAGTCTATTCTTCAAGTTTTTAACCCTAACATCCAACCTGCTCTCACAACCCTGTATTTTTAAAAAAACATCGGTTCTGCTCTGTCGCTAACCCCTGACATCTAACTTGCTCTGTCAGGAAGCACCGACATCTAAACCGCTCTGTCACTAAGGTTGAGGCCTGTCTTGATTTGTTCCCGCGAAGTAAAAAATCATGTTTTTCACGCTTCAGACTCTGACCATTCAATTACACAAAAGGCTTATATAGAGCCTCTCCGGAGCCCCTTTGTTAATCCCTTGTTATCAATACGCAACTCTCAACATGCCCGGTCCAGGGGAACATGTCCACGGGCTGGGCTTCTATTACATTGAAGCCGTGTCCGGCAAGGAACTTCAGGTCGCGGGCAAGGGTGGACGGGTTGCACGATACGTACACGATCCTGTCAGGCTGCATGTCGGCAAGCAGCTGCAGCAGCGACTCGTCGCAGCCCTTACGGGGAGGATCGAGCACGACTACGTCAGCACGCATGCCTCTGTCATAGAGTTCAGGTACCACCTTCTCGGCTTCACCGACATAGAACTCTGTATTGGTCACACCATTGTTTTTCGCGTTTTCCCGGGCATCGTTTATCGCAGCCTCCACCACCTCCACACCTATGACCCTGGCCGCCTTATCTGACAGGAACAGAGATATGGTCCCGATACCGCAGTAAAGGTCAAAAACAGTTTCAGTGCCGTTCAGCCCGGCATACTTCAGTGACAGTTCGTATAGCACCTCTGTCTGTACTGGGTTGACCTGGAAGAATGAATGAGGTGATATTTTGAACTTATATTTGCCGATCATATCAGTGATCGCTTCACTGCCATAAAGTAATACATTTGTATCGCCAAGTATCACGTTGGTGTTTTTAGTATTTATATTAAGGTAGATACTCTTGACACTACATTCTGCGCCAACACCGTCATCTCTGCCGCAGCCGGCTCCGTCGCCTGTGCCCTCTTTGCTGTCCCCGCTTCCGCCGGTCTGAGCAAGTATCCCCACGAGCTCGTCTGCATACGGCAGACTGCTGCCGTTGATGACCAGCACCACCATGACCTCACCTGTGTTGAAACCGACACGGGTCACTATATGGCGGATCAAGCCTTTTCCTGTTTTTTCGTCATATGCCGGTATGCCTTTTTCAGCAATAAAACGCCCGACGAGCTTTCTTATCCTGTCGCTTATCACATCCTGGATGCCGCATTCCTCTGACTCGATCACATCATGGGATCTGGGCGCATAAAAGCCGGTCACAACGCGGCCATTTACAGCCGCCACAGGAAATTGTGCCTTGTTTCTATAATTCATTGGCACAGTCATGCCTATAGTATCATGCACCGTTACTCCCGATAGACCGCCTATCCTCTCAAGATTTTCACGGACCAGCTTGGTTTTGAACGCAAGCTGAGCCTTGTAGTCCATATGCTGCAGACTGCATCCTCCGCAGCGCTTATATGCATTACAAAACGGGGTTGCCCTGTCAGAGGAGGGTTTTATCACATTGATAAGCTTTCCGACAGCATACGACTTATTGATCTTGATAATTTTTATTTCAGCCTCCTCACCCTCCAGCGCCCCATCCACAAAAACCGCTAACCCGTTAATTCTGCCGACTCCCTGGCCATCATGGGTCATGCCTGTTATTTCAATGATATAGTTATTGTTCTTTACCAAAACCGGCATTCAACTCACCCCTCCAAACAAAAAAATAGCCCCGTTGTCAGGGGCAGCAGAAAAATATCAGATAGAATCAGTATGCCATATTACTAGTATTCCATATTTCCCCATGTATATTCATAGACTATCAGTATTATTCGATAAAACACAGCAAATTCCTTCTCGTATCTTCCATTATATGTTTTGACAATATATTGATTATCAGATATAAATAAATAATGTGAAAATATTTTCCGGGAAAAAAGGATTTGTAGTTTTTTTGTAGAATTATACTAAATTGCCTTTTTTTCTGGCCATCACTGTACAAAGGATAAAAATATTTTGTATTATCATTTATACAGGCGGTTAGACATGAAGAAAGGGAAAGCCAGGAGAGCACAAAAAAAATATTTCTCTGTTGTTTTGGTGCCTCATTCATCAAGCCATGTTAAGGTATTCAAATTTACCTCTTTTTATGCAAAGCTCATTGCCTGTATTGTCATCCTTATTGCCGTGTTTGTAAGCGGCGGTATGTACATATCCAAAATGCTGGAAGAGAACGCATCTCTCAAGCAAAATATAAATTCGCTGTACAGCACCACCGTCGAGCAAAGCAAGCTGCTTGACACAAGATCCAGCGAGATCAAGAGGCTCCAAAATGAAAGCGCTGCTTTCAAGGAAGTCGTAAACGATAAGATAGAAGAATTCACGGAAAACTTCAACAAAATAACAGATGAATACCTCGAAGAGCGCAGTCAGAAGGTAAGCCGTTCCGGAGAAAGGACCGAGACCGCTTTCACAAACGACATGCGTGATCTTAAAACTTCCCTCGACAGTCTTACCCAGCTATACAGCAGGTCCGGCCGTCCCAATGCGGATATGGATGCCGCTGAGGAAAAGATAAATGAATTCATGGAAACCATACCCACGATGTGGCCTGTTTCCGGAACTATCACCGATAAATTCGGCAACCGCAAGGATCCGTTCACTAGAAAGACCAAGTTCCATACAGGTCTTGATATAGGCACAGATTACGGCAAATCAATAAAAGCTGCGGCAGGCGGCAGGGTCATATCAGTCGAGTATGTTTACGGTACAGGCAATACCGTCAAGGTAAACCATGGAAACGGTATTGTGACGCTATACGGACATTGCTCAAAGATACTGGTCAAGCAAGGGCAGATCGTAGAAAAAGGCGAAGTCATCGCAAAGGTAGGAAGCTCTGGCCGAAGCACAGGGCCCCATCTCCATTTGGAGATCCAGATATACGGAACTCCTGTAGATCCGCTTCAGTATCTGGAATAGAAAGCGAGGAGGTAATATTTTGAGAAAGAAAGCAAGCTTCCGGGAAGGCGTAGACACTTTGATCGGCAGTAATTCTACATTTACAGGCAGCATAGAGGCAGACGGCACAGTAAGAGTAGACGGCAAGCTCATCGGTGATGTGAATGTGACAGGGGACTGCTATGTGGGAAACCAGGCCTCAGTGAACGGAAACATCGTGGCATCCAACGTTCATCTTGCCGGCACGGTAGAAGGTAATATAACAGCAAGGGGTATCCTGAAAATATTGTCCACTGCGAAGCTCTACGGCAATATCAAAATCAACAGCTTTGTTGCCGATGAGGGAGCTTTGTTCCAGGGCAAGTGCGAAATGCTGGATGTGCCGACGTCCGAAAAGAGTTCGGAAAAATCCAGGAGAAAAAGCAGAAAGAGCAGTCTCTATGAGGAAACGGTCTACAATGAGGATACCCAATGATCAGAAGGGCATTCTCCGTATCACAGGGTTTTCTCAGACATATGGGTTAATGCCGGTATAACGGCCGAACGTTGATGCAGATATAGTAGCCGATGATAGATTTCATTGATATAGATCTACAGGCCAAGCAGTTCTGCAATACTTATTTGAGAGAACAGATATACTATGCATATTATCAATATAGTGATGGCAAAGCGGAGCAGCATACGGATCCTTTTGATGTTCCGCTTTTTCATATACCACCATCTGCGGTACAGTCTGCTGTTCCTGAACATGGATACACCTCCTGTTCCTATGCCGTTCCCGGCTCGAAAGGAATACCGACAGGACTCGTATCGTTTCCGAACTGGAAACACCACCGTTTAGTTATAGTATGCAGGAGGTGTTTTTTTGGTTACACTTATTAAGCTATTTTTTGAACCGGCCGACTCATTTCAAATTTAAATTTTTCAATATCTCAACTGACATATAGCGTTTCAAAGCTGTTTCGGCTTGTACATATACATCCTCCAAAAAAAGCTTGTACAGTCCCTCGTCTTCTATGAGATACTTGCTCTCCAATAAACGATCCAGGAGACTGCCGATTTTTTTCTGTGTCTCCCTGTCCTCGAGCACCTTCATGTTCCTGTCTTTTGCAATAACGAGCCTCAGCAGCGAAGGCACCCTGACTGCCGGAGCTTCATTCTCCTTCTCCAGCCCAAGCAGTTCCTCCAAATCAATATCCAGCTCACTTGATATCCGCAAAATCAATTCAAGATTCGGATTGGTTTTCCTTCCGTTTTCCAGCTGCGAGAGATATCCCGGCGAGATTCCCGTCTGTTTCGCGAAATCCACCAGCGATATGTTCAACTCTTCTCTTTTTGCTTTGATGATCTCTCCTACCTTGATCTGCAAATCAACCACTCCTTACTGGTTAACGCTTATGTCCTGCTGTTTCGCGGAACATGCCGGTGTTGATTGACACAGTATACAACTATTTTATATAAATAATCAAAATAATACAACATAATTGGCATGGCTGACTCCAGGTAATAAGTCTCCAGGTGATAAGGCACATGGCCTGCCGGTAGAGAGTGCAGGGTGTATCCTGCGAATTTCCTTACCTGTTTTACAGCATTGTGATAAATGTGCTATAATATATGAGCATTTATGGATGGCAGGATCGTCATGCCCGACAAACGGCAGCCCCGCGGACCCGCTGGGTTCAGAACATGCGCTGCTCGCCGGATCAACGGCCCTGCAGATGGGTAAAATTGTGGATTGGAACCAATAATGAATAATAGTAGTCTAAAGTATAATATATAGTTAAACTTACAGGAACACAAGGAGGACATGCATGAAGTCCAGCAAGAAGTCTGCTGAAAACACAGCAGCTAAGAAGCCGAAGAAGCAGAAATCAGCAAAGAAAACATTTTCATTCATAAAGAAGTTCATATTGACATTCATCCTCTGCCTGATTATATTCGTACTTGCGATAGGCTCTGCTATGGCAGGTCTGGTGGGCGGAGCCGTCTATGGGTACATCAAAACTTCAAAACCGGTCACAGAGGAGCAGCTGCTGGCAAAATCATCGAACCGGACCACCTTTATATATGACGCTAAAGGAAATGTCATACAGAAGCTGACGGGCAGAGACAACATGGACAGCGAACCCATCACCGACAAGGAAGTGCCCAAGTACCTGAAGGATGCTATAATCGCCATCGAGGATGAGCGATTCGAGACCCATCCGGGAGTGGACATACAGGGTGTCATAAATGCGGGACTGGGATTTGCAAAGAGCATACTGACAGGCAGCGAGTCAAAATCCCGCGGCGGCAGTACGATCACACAGCAGGTCATCAAGAATATCACCGGCGATGACAGGCGTTCCATCGAGCGAAAGGTCCAGGAGGGCTATGCCGCAATAATGCTGGAGCAAAAGCTGGAAAAGTGGCAGATACTTGAGCTTTATATGAATCTGGGCTACTGGGGCAACAGCTGCACCGGCGTTCAGTCCGCTTCCAAGAAATATTTCGGCAAACCGGTCAGCGACCTCTCACTGGCACAATGTGCTCTTCTGGCGGGTATTCAGAATTCTCCCGGAAAGTACAACCCATTCACGGAAAAAGGCCGCAAGAATGCAAAGGAACGTCAGGAGATCATTCTTTCCCTGATGCTCAAACAGGACAGGATCACTCAGGCCGAATATGATCAGGCAATAAAGGAAGACCTGAAATACATCCCTAAATCCAGCTCACAAAAGGTAGTGAGCGTACAAAGCTACTTTGTGGATCAGGTCATAGTGGATGTCAGAAAGGCGCTGATGGAGCAGATGAATATATCTGCTACAATGGCCAACTACATGATATACGGCGGAGGTCTCGAGATCTATACAACCATGGATCCGAAAATACAGGCCGATATGGATTCGGTGTTCCTTGACGACACATACTTCCCGCTGGTAAATGAAACTGCAAAGAGGCAGATGGAGCATCCGCAGGCGGCAATGGCCATAATAGATGTGCAAAACGGGCATGTAAAGGCACTGTATGGCGGTTATGGAAAAAAGGAAGCCAGCAATACTCTCAACAGAGCCTCATCTTCACTGATGAGGAGACAGCCTGGTTCTACCGCAAAGCCCATTGTCGTTTATGCCCCGGCTATTGATTCGAAAACTGTAACAGCAGCAACTGTTATCGAGGACAAACCTGTTTATATGCTGACGGGCAAGGATGCCGAACGTCAGTATCCGACTAACTATGATAATAAGCACGACGGTCTGACAACTGTCCGCAATGCGATTAAAAACTCTGTCAACGTAGTCGCTGCCGCAGTATGGAGAGATTACCTCGGAGCTGACGCATCGATCGAATACCTTAAGAAGGTAGGGATCGACAGAGAAAAGGAAAGGTACATCTCCCTTGTCCTGGGTGGATGGGAGCAGGGCATAAATCCGCTTCAGCTGGCAGCATCATATGTTCCGTTTGCACGTGAGGGCATTTACTACGAACCATCGACCTTCACCCTGGTCAAGGACAGCAACGGCGCCGAACTGATCAATAGGAAGGCTGCCAATTTCAATATCGCATGCAGCGAACAGACAGCATTCATTATGACTGATATGCTGCAGGAAGTAACAAAGGGACGTACATCTACCTATCCTCACTCAGGAACGGCAGTGACAAATGTCAACGAGGATAAGATAGGCATGCCGGTGGCTGCCAAGACAGGAACCACCCAGAGCAATATCGACAAATGGCTGGTAGGCTACACCCCCTATTATTCCGCAGCTGTCTGGTACGGTTATGATAATTCGGGAGCTGAGCCCATACCCGTCAAGACGGCAGAAATGTACCAGGCTCACAAGATATTTACCGCTGTCATGCAAAAGGTGCATGAGGGGCTTCCAAGGAAGGAATTCAATGAAATGCCCTCAGATATAGTGAAGAAGCAGATATGCATCTACTCGGGAAAGATAGCAACAGATCTTTGCAAACGTGATCCCAGAGGCAATGCAACATTTACTGAGTATTTCATAAAGGGAACAGAACCCAGGGATGATGATCCGTGTACGCTCCATGTGGAGGCTCAGGTCTGCACAGAGAGCCAGGATACTCTGAAGCGCAATCTTCTTGCAGGCCCGTATTGTCCTGCCGACACTGTGGTTTCAAAGGTGTTCATACAGCGCGATCCGCCTTATTTGCCCGAGAAGCCCAATGAAAAACCACCCAAGGATACTGCCTACGAACTGCCTGCAGGAGAATTCTGTACAGTGCATGGAGCGCCTCCGGAACTGGAGATACCGGGTATCGACGATATCCACGACTGGCTGTGGCCCATCGGTGATGACAATATCCCCGGCTCAGGCGATGGCAGCCAGGCTGACCAGAGCAGCACTCATGAACTGGACACTGTGATTCCATTGGAATAAACTGACCATCTGAATAAAAAACCGCAGGGATCGACGATCCTTGCGGTTTTAACATATCCATCAGCTCTTCCCTACAAAAAGTGTTCCCGTATCATTTCCTTCGATAATAGAAATAACATTGCCCGGGTCTGCCCCATTTGCCAGCACCATATCTATGCCGTTTTCGGTTGCCAGCCTGGCAGCCGTGATCTTGGTTATCATTCCTCCGGTCCCCCGCCTTGTGCCTGCCCCTCCTGCACATCGCTCTATTTCCGGAGTAATATCCCGAATGATGGGCAGCTTGTGAGCCTGGGAATTCTTGTGGGGATCGTCGTCACAGAATCCATCTATATCCGAGAGGATTATGAGCAGATCTGCCTTGACCAGTACAGCCACTATGGCCGAAAGTGTATCATTATCGCCAAAAACCCTCTTTTCGCCATACTCTATCTCATCAATGGAAACAGAGTCATTTTCATTTACTATGGGAACGATGCCATATTCCAGCAAGGTCTCAAATGTATTGATTACATTCTGTCTTGTATGTTCCTCATCGACTACATCCCGGGTAAGCAGTATCTGCCCCACCACATGTCCGTACTCGGAAAAGAATTTGCTATAGATATGCATCAGCTCGCATTGTCCGACTGCAGCCACAGCCTGCTTTCCCCTGACTGTGTGCGGCTTCTCCCTGAGCTTCAGCTTCCCGACACCCACCCCTATAGCTCCTGATGAAACCAGCACTATCTCCTTGTCCTGATTGAGCAGGTCTGACAGAACCATCGCCAGCTTGTCTATCCTCGAAAAATTCACCTTGCCGTTTTCATATGTCAGCGTCGAAGTCCCTACCTTTACTACTATCCTTTTTGCCCTCTTCAGCTTTTCTCTTTCACCTGTCATCTGAATTCTCCCCGTCGATATACTTTTTCACCTTGAGTCCTTATTGACCCGTTGTCCGGTGAGACACTTCCCGGGTCATAGCTCCCTGGAGATATCCCACCACATTATACCATAATAATACTACTGTCTGATGTTGTTTTCTGAATGGTTTTCTGATATTGTCTCCGTCAATGCTTCTGACGGAGCCTGTGCTCCCTCCTCGTCAGTCATTATGGCCGATATCTTCAGGGCCAGACGGTATTCGCCCGGAGACATGCTCATATACTTCTTAAAGAACCGTATCAAGCTCTGTTCATTGTTATAGCCAACCTTCACTGCTATCTCCCTGACAGTCATGTCAGTACCTTTCAGCAGCTCCTTCGCTTCCTTGATCCTCTTGCGGTTGATGAAATTTGATATATTATCTCCGGTCTCATCCCTGAATACCTTCCTCATATGTGAATAGCTGATGCCTGCGTGCTCTGCTATTATTCTCTGCAGAAGGACTTCCTGGCCGCCTATTCTCATGAATTCGTTGTGCATTCTCGACCAGGTCTTCTCAAAGTCTGCGGGCTTACAGGTGATAGTCTTTGCAAAGAATTCGTAGCCCTTTTCTCTGAGGGTATTGGAATACTTGGCATCGGCATCACATGGTATTGACAGCGTGGGAGCAATAAAGCTGTCCTTCAGAGCTGTATTGTAGGATTTGATGTAGAGATCCTCAAGGCCGCCGTAGGCGAGGGAGTTGATCTGTATGTTCTTGACCGGATCACCCACATCGATACCGTTGATGATATATGTGTAGTCGATATTCTGTACTGAGTTGAACTGCTTCGGACCTTCATTTATAGCCTGGTATATCGGCAGTCCATCCTTTATAATGTGACCTACACCCTCTTCACCATACTGGAGGAAGAAAATAACGTCTTTGTTTGCCATCCAGTTCAGGTACTGAATAGCTTCATTGACTCTCTTCTCACTTGTCTTCGGAACTATTATCCTGAGTCCTGCCTGGTCATAAACCTGCTTGGTTGTTTTTCCGTTCATGTCCTTGAACGGGTCTACCGGCTGCAGGTCAAATCCCGGGATCTTTCCTGCATTGTCGGCAGGTATGCAGCTCCGGGCCTCAGTGGCATATCATAGTTCTGTATATAGCAGCCCACATAGCCGTTGGAGAAATCGCTCTCAAGGATCTTGCCGTCCTTGTCAAGGGGGAACTCCTGGCTCATAAGACCTTCATTATACATCTTGTTGAGGAAACGGACACCTTCCTTGTATCCGGGTGCGAGGAAGCGGAGATTTTCGCCGCTTATGTATCTGGAATAATCAGACTGGTCAGTGATGAAGCACTCGAGCAAGTTAGTTGCAGTATACAGAATGTCACGTGTTACACCAAACGGAATGACTCTGTCTACTTTACCCGGGTTCTTTTCCTTGAACTGCTTCATTGTGTCATACCACTCTTCAAGGGTGGTAGGAGTCTTGAGGTTGAGCTTATCCAGCCAATCCTGTCTCATCCAGGTATTGAACCTTGCATTTATGACCCTCTTGGCAGGTATGGACCACTGTTTGCCATAATATTTACCGTATATGAGAACTTCTTCGCCGAGGAACTCTTTCAGATCCTGGCCGTATGTGTTGAGGGCGTCATCCAGCTGGGTAAGTCCGCCGCTCTTGTAGTAGTTGAATACGGTGTTCACATCGTAAGTGAGGCATATATCCGGTGCCTGATTGGAAGCCATCCATACATTCAGCTTGTTGACCTCTTCCCATCTTGGCGCTGTAACGAACTTCAAAGTGATATGCGGATATTTCTTGCCGAATTCCGTCTTGATCCAATCGGTATAGAAGTTGTTGTCCGGAGCAGTACCGCCCACATTACCTCTGTCGAATATCTCGAGAGTCAGCGTTACCTTTTCCTTTGCCTTTACTGTTACATTGAGTTTAGCAGTGGCTTTGCTGTTGCTGCTGCTGGTGACTGTGATAACAGCTTTACCTTCCTTAAGTGCCGTTAATGTTCCTGATGAATCTACTGAAACGACATTCTTATCGCTGGTAGAGAATTTAAGCAGCTTCTGAGTAGTATTTGCCGGAGTGAAAACAACATTGAGTTTCTGTGTGTCTCCTACTGTCATCGTAGGTGAAGCCTTGTCAAGTTTGATACCAGTGACTCTGACCACTGTGATCGCAAAAGCTGACGCCGTCATGCACAATACGATCAATAAACATAGTAACCTTGAAACGACCTTTTTCATAAACACCCTCCTGAATAAAAATATTTTGGTTAACAAGAACTACTAAAGAAATCCGCTTAACACCCCCTTATATGCTTCGTTCCAGTAATATGCCATTGATAGATGTCCGTTATTATGACTTCATTACTTCCTTGTGTAGGATATGATGCTGTCATAGTAAGTCAGCACCAGATCTCCTGTATCCTTGTCAACATACACGTCGGCATAATCACCCTCAGTGACAGTGACCTTCAGGATCCCTTCCTCCATGACGGCCTCATAGGGTCCGTCATTATCCTCAAATGTATACTTATCGCCGTCCTTTGTGATCTTCACAAACAGGCTTTCATCATCTGTACCTACCCAGTCTCCTACAAAAGCATCCGTGTCTGCCTCTTTGTCTGCTGACTCGACTATCTGCTCGGCTATGACCTGCTCCACTACCTCAGGGACTGGCTCAACAGGCTCTGAAGGCACATCGGCAATATCTGCAGATACAGAACCGTTCTCAGCTTGGCCCCCGCAGCCGGCCAACAACAAAAGAGTCAATAGAGAGATAATGAGTAACGCTGAAATGGATTTGATTTTCATAATGTGATCTCCTCTTTTCTTTTTTGTATGAAAAAAATCAGCCTTTTATGGCGCCGATCATTACGCCCGATATGAAATATCGCTGGAGCCACGGGTACACAAGCAGTATGGGAACAGTTGCAAACATGACAGCCGCCGCCTTCAATCCCTCCGGTGTCACATTCTGATTTGACATTCCCTCCATCAGAGCGATCTCAGACATCTGATTGTTGTAGACAAGCTGATACAGCTTCAGCTGCAGCGGGAAGTATTCCTGTCTGTTTATATAGATCAACGCATCCTGGAACCCGTTCCAGCGGCCCACTGCATAAAACAGAGCCAGTGTCGCAAGTACGGGCTTCGACAGCGGTATCACTATCCTTACCAGTATGGTAAGATGTGATGCTCCGTCCAGATATGCCGACTCTTCAAGGCTTTCCGGCAGGTTGCTGAAAAACGTCTTCAATATGATCATATTGAATGCGCTCAGGCAATAGGGAAACATTAGAGCGGACCAGTGATCGGTCATCCCCAGATCCTTTACCAATATATACTCCGGTATGATGCCTCCGCTGAAATACATGGTAATGACTATCATGACCAGGAATATGTTTCTGCCCTTGAGCTTCTTTTTTGTAAGGGGGTATGCACAAAGGATCGTCATGATCATACTGAGTATGGTGCATGCCACTGTCAGCCATATGGTAAATATCATAGATCCTACTATCGATCTGTCTGCAAGCACGGCTTTATAGGATTCCAGCGTGAATTCTACCGGCCAGATAGTCACGAGTCTGGCGGTGATAGCATAATTCGAGCTGAATGAAACAGAGACCATGTACAGCATAGGCAGCAGGCAGGCTATTGCAATCACCGCCGTTATGATTATCATCGTGGAATCAAATACCTTGTCTTTAAACCCTTTTTTCATACCATGATCTCCTTTGCTTTTATTTACCAGATCCCCTGTTCTCCGACCTTGCTGGCTATGTAGTTTGTCGTCAGCAGGAATATCAGTCCCACTACGGACTGGAACAAGCCTACCGCTGTTGCTATGGAAAACTGGAATGACTGCAGTCCAATACGGTAGACAAATGTGCTTATAACATCGGAAAACTCCATAACAAGGGGATTCCCGATGACATACGGTCTGTCAAAGCCTATGGAAAGCATCCTTCCCACCTGCATGATAAGCAATATTATTATGGTAGGTCTAAGTCCGGGCAATGTGATGTGCCATATCTTGCGGAGCCTTCCTGCCCCATCCACGATCGCCGCTTCGTACAGCTCCTGGTTGATACCGGCTATAGCAGCCAGGTATATGATGGTGTTCCAGCCCACGCTCTGCCAGATACCCAGCGCCGTATATGTGAACAACCAGACAAATGGTTCTGTAAGGAACGGAACAGGTTCTGTAGTTCCCACTTTTAAAAGCAGATTGTTGATCAGACCAGATTCCGGTGATAAGAGCTGCAGTGATATACTTCCGATGATGACCCATGACAGGAAGTGAGGCAGGTAAAGTACCGTTTGTGATATTTTTTTGAACCATTTTACATATATTTCGCTGAGTATGATGGACAATATGATGGGGGCCGGAAATCCCAGGAGCAGGTCAAGCCCGTTCAAAAGGAATGTATTCCTGACAGCGGTCAGGAACTGAGGCATTGAAAAAATTTCTTTGAATGAAGCAAAATTGTTCCAGGGACTTGCCCATACCCCTTGGAATATGTTGTAGTCCTTGAATGCGATCAGTATCCCGTAGAGAGGACCGTACCTGAATATCAAAAAATATGCCGTCGGAAGCAAAAGAAACAGATAGAGCATGTAATTATTTCTCAGATATAGAAGGAAGCGATTAGGTCTGATGACCTCCGTCTGCTGCAGATGTGAAACATTTGCCTTCTGTAAAGCGGGTGTGTCGGCCTTTAATTTTGACATTCAAAGCAACTCCCTCTTTGGATTTTTTTAATAAAATATATTTACAAAATAATTATATGCAGGCTGTTATTTTATATCAATAATGACTTTTGCTTATTACTATCACTTTTGATTATCTGATATATCAACCGTTTCAGGCATGTGACATGGATAAATTATTAACAATTGGATTTTCTTTATTTTTATGCGTTCTATGCCGTTATTTGTCATAATTAACGATGTCCCTTTATATGGTATCTTTAATTTTTACAAATTATTATTTTTTTGCTCTATTGCTTAGATTTGCTAAAATCATTATTATATCTATAGGAGGGATGTATCTATGTATGTGGATCTAGAAAAATTCTGGGCTGATGACACACTTGCGCATGAAGATAACTGTTTCAGCCCTAAAGCTCCCCAGGTGGCTCTCGGCATTAGGATGAGCGAGGAATGTGTCTTTGCAGAGCTTGGTGAGCAAGGCAATCCGTGGGGGTACACACCCCGGGAAAGACGTATCGAGCTCAACAGGCGCTACAATGACAAGGCCGAAGAGATCGTCGGCCGCAGGCTGCTTCCCGAAAGCCTCCCGGAACCCGATGCGGAGTTTCCGTACGTCAAGAGGATCGGAGAGGTCTTTGAGGGCAAATATGTCCACAACGAGGTAGCCGAGTGGCTGGAACCATCGGCAGACTCCCCCTCTGAACTGGAGGCCCTGCTGGATAGGGTGGATAAGCTTGATTTGCGTGAGTTCATACTTCCTCCTGATTGGGAGAAGGAAAAAAAGCGCATCTTTGAGAAGTATGGCATCAAGCCGTCACCAATGAGGCATATCAGAGGACCGGTGACTCTCGCCACCTCTATTTTCGGTGTCGAAAACCTCATATATCTGATCATCGATGAACCCGACCTTGCCAGACGTTTTTCCGATACGATACTAAAGGTCATCACAGGCATCGCATCCATCATGGATGAGGAAGCCGGATATGACCAGACCAATCGTCCCGGAGGCTTCAGCTTTGCCGATGACAACTGCTATCTGCTCACCCCGGATATGTATGAAGAGTTTGGATTCCCTATCCTGAGGTCTGTATTTGAACGCTGGAGTCCAAATCCCGGCGACATGCGCTACCAGCATTCCGATTCAGCCATGGGGCATCTGCTTCCCATACTGGGCAGGCTGGACCTTACAGGCTGCAACTTCGGCCCGACGGTCCTTGTGGACGAGATCCGCCGGTATATGCCCAAAACCAGGATCGACGGCTGTCTTGCTCCATTTACTTTCATGAACAACGACACGGAAAATATCATAAAGGAAGTCAAGCGTGATTGTGAAATGGCCCGCGAATGCAGAGGACTGAATCTCTCCACCGCCGGCTCAATAAATAACGGAAGCCTGCTGACCAGCATGCTGACTGTGATGTATGCAATACAAAATTATGGAAGGTACTGACTGCTGCAAATCTGTAACGAGTCAATGGACAGTCCCTGCCTCGTTACAGACCCCTTCCTTTTAGAAGCACCGACGGTGCGTACCCCTTGTATGCTCTGTATACCTTGCTGAAATAGAACAGATCATCAAACCCGCTGCGGGCTGCGGCTTCACTGACAGTGTAGCCGCCGGTGGAAAGGAGGCTTTCAGCATTGTTGATGCGTATACGGGTGATGTACTGCTTGATGGTACATCCATTGGCCTTCTTGAAAAAGGCGCCGAGATAGACGGGATTGAGCCCCACGATATCAGCCAGTTTTGATATCTCTATCCGGTCCATGAAGTTATGCAGTATATATTGCTTGATTTTAAGCAGCCTTGGATCTTCCTGCTGCATTGGGATACCCGATGCAATGCGGCACATGATCTTGTCAAGTATGAGCATGAATACTGCCCGGGCTCTCATTTTGTAGTTGAACGACTGTTCTACCCAAATATGATCCAGCTCACTGTACAGGCTGATCAGTTCGGCTGAGACCCCGGTTTTGATCACCGGCTCCCACGGGAGCGTTATACCCTCTGATCTCGTTGCCGCATCACTTAGCAAAAAGTTGGCGGCAAAGCACTGCATGGGTTCATCTGCATCAGTATAGGCTTGGCGCACATTACCGATGGGGACATAGATAAAATCACCCTGGCTCAGGTTGTACTCAACACCGTTGATGAGATATGTAGATCGTCCCTTGTAGACATATGTCAAATCATGAAATTTGATTTCTCCCTTAATGATACTCCAGCTGGGAGCACATTTTCTGTTGACAAAATATATTAGATCGGGGATAACATTGGAATAATTATTATATTGCATTATTACACCATATTTCGTTATTTTTGTATTCTTGAACTATTTTACTATAAAAATATACTTTACTCAAGGAAGGGATAAAATGAATATTAAAAACAAAAGCACCGGATACGATGCATGGCTAAACAGTGAGATCTGCGGTACGGCTGATACAAAACGCATGTCAGCTGATTTTCGCAGCATTTGTGTGGAGTCGGATGATCCGGTGGTATTAACTGCAGAACGCGAGCTCAAAGCCGCGATAAGAAAAATATTCGGCAAAGCTCCTCCATCTGTAGATAAGCCAAAGTCCTCCGGAACGGTCGTACTGGGTATTATTCCCCAGAGAGCTCACTTGCTATCCGGCCATGATGCTGCTCATTCCGTCTGCTCGTCCCTTATAACAGATAAGGAATCGGAAATCATCGGCACAGAAGGCTTTATCATCAAGCACTGCATCTCTGATGACCATGGCGGCAGCCTTACCCTTATTGCAGCAAAGTCCGGTCCGGGCGTGCTTTACGGAGCTTTTGCCCTTATACGGCGAATATCATGTGGTGACTTCAGCCACGGCACGCATATTGTCGAAAACCCGTCTCTCGCACTTCGTATGGTCAATCAATGGGACAACATGGATGGCAGTATCGAAAGAGGCTATGCCGGACTTTCGATCTTTTACAGGGATGGAAGGATACTGAAAAACAGCAGACGGATACGCGATTACGCCAGGCTGCTGGCATCCATCGGCCTCAATGGGATCGTATTGAACAACGTCAATGTACATAGCACTGAGACAAGGCTGATCACAAAGGAGCAGCTGCCGAAGGTC
>JAAYPO010000053.1 GCA_012519745.1 Clostridiaceae bacterium
AAGAGGATAGTATTACAGGGTACCGACGTAGTAAATGCCGTGCCTGTATTTGACCAGCAGGGCAATATAATGGTAGATCTCGACCTGAATGAGAACGGTATAAAGGCTTTTTCTGAAGCTACAAAAAGGCTGATCGGACAACCTATCGCCATATTCATGGATGACCAGTTCATCTCAGCGCCTACAGTCCAATCTCATATACCAAATGGAGAGGCAGTCATCACACTGGGTAACACAGGTGATAAAGATGCGATGATAGCAGAGGCAAAAGAGCTTGCCGATACGATCAGATCCGGCGCACTGCCCTTCAAGCTCGAGGCAAAGCAGGTCAATGCCATCAGTCCGCTGCTTGGCAAAGGCGCTTTGGACGTCACTATCAGGGCATTCATAGTTGCATTTATGCTGGTATGCTTGTTTATGATGATCTACTACAGATTACCGGGTCTTGTGGCATCGATAGCACTGTTTTCACTTGCGATCCTGTCACTGAACATTATTTCATGGCTGGGCATCACTTTGACGCTCCCCGGCTTGGCAGGTATAGTCCTGTCCGTTGGTATGGGTGTCGATGCCAACGTCATCATATTTGAGAGGATCAAAGAGGAGCTGCGTTCAGGAAAGACTTTGAAGGCTGCTGTTGATCTTGGTTTTAAAAGAGCACTGGCAGCTATCATCGATGGAAACGTAACGACAATAATAGTAGCGGTGATACTTTACATCTTCGGAACAGGAGCTATGATATCATTTGCATATACACTGTTCTTCGGAGTGCTGATCAGCTTCTTTACTGCGATCACAATTACAAAGGCAATGCTCGTTGCCATCGGTGATTTCAGCTTTACAAAGAAACTTTGGCTGTATGGCGTTAAGGAGGTGCAGTAATGGTAGATTTGATGGGAAAAAAGAATTATTTCTTTGCATTGTCCATACTCATCTTCATCGTCGGCATAGTGGGTATATTTGTAAACGGCATCCAGATGGACATCCAGTTTCAGGGCGGTACCATCATGCAGATCGAAATGCCTGATGACACGTTCAGTACTGACCGTGCCGAGGATATAGTAATGGATGCCATAGGCAAGAAGGCAAATGTTATGAGATCCTCAACATACAATGCTGAAAACGAAGCCGAAAACATCAATTTGATGGTTTTGAATATCGCAAGCGATGAGACACTCAATGACGTGGAAAGACAAAGTGTGTTGGACGCATTGAGAGCTGAATTCAATATATCGGAAGACGCCAATGTCACAGTCAACAGCGTTGAGCCCTTCATAGGTGATGAGATAAGGACAAATTCAGCATATGCGATACTTGTGTCATCCATTCTTATCATAATTTATGTGTGGATAAGATTCAGGAACATGCATGGTTTGTCCGCAGGAGTATTTGCAGTATTGGCGCTTTTGCACGACATTTTTGTAATGTTTACCGTATATGTCCTGTTCAAGATCCCCCTCAATGATTCATTTGTTGCGGCAATGCTGACTATCATCGGTTACTCGATAAATGATACTGTCATTATTTATGACAGGGTCAGGGAGAACATGAAGATATATCGCAAAATGCCGATCAGGGAGCTGGTGAACAAAAGCGTTCTTCAAACAGTATCAAGATCTATCAATACTTCTATCACTACATTGATAGCAATATTGACGCTGTATGTATTCTCGGCTATCTACAATATCGAGTCTATCAAGGAATTCACAATGCCTCTGGTCGTAGGTATCATTAGCGGTGTTTATTCCACCATATTCATAGCCAGCCCCCTCTATATGGTCTGGCAGGAGAGGAAAATAGGCAAAAAAGCCGCGCCCCGCAAGCCTGCCAAGGCATAATAGGAGCATAAGCAAATAAATAGTATGGATCAAAAGAGCTGTCTCGAAATGAGGCAGCTCTTTTCAATGGAAACATGTGGGAAGTTATGGTATTATATTTTCTAAGAACACTGTATTTGCAAAGAAGGAGTAAAGTAAATGAAAGAAATCAAGCTATATAATGTAATATTTCCAATCTGGTTCATGCTGTTCTTTCCTCCTGTTATATTCATAACACTGTTTGGCAATTTTGTTATAGATTCCTTAGTCATTATTGCCGTATTCACAATGTATAAAATGGCTGTGCATCAAATAGAGCTTAAGTCATTTTACAAAAGAAGTATCATAAAGGTATGGCTTTTTGGTTTTGCCGCAGATCTGATAGGAGCAATTATTCTGTTTGTTATGGGAATAACCGGTGATTCAATAGGTTTGCCCTACGAAGTCACGTCGGCAGTCAATTTTGACCCCTTCAGCCATCCTGCCGGACTGGCTATAGTGATTTTTGCGATGCTTATATCAGGCTTGTTCATTTTTATTTTCAACTACTATTTCACTTTTGTGCGGCTGATCGAAGATAAAAGGCTTCGCTTCAAAGCTGCCCTGACGATTGCCGTGATAACTATACCATGGACTTTTTTGCTTCCAACGCGCTGGTTATATAACAGTTTCTAAATGGTTTGATTACCGATCAAATTCGACAAAAGGGAGATGACGTTATTATGACAGGCAAGGAATGGTTCAGGCAGGAGAGAATAACGGATGATATTATTTTGCTGGATGACAGGGGCCAAAGCAGTATTTATCTCGTTAAGGGAAGTGAAAGGTCTCTTTTGATAGATACCGGCTGGGGCATTGGGGATCTTCCGGGAGTCGCCGGAGAGCTGACAGACAAACCGCTGATCGTTGTCAATACGCATGGCCATCCCGACCACGTCGGCGGCAATTACCAATTCGACAGCATATTTATAAACAAAGAGGATGAGCTGCTGTTAAAAGGATGTTTTGATAGAGATAAACGTAGTTGGGCAATAAAGTATGTTGTAAGGGGATCATATCCTGATGGATTTTCCGAGGAGAAATGGGTACTTGCTAAAGCAGGGGGTATAGTACATATACAGGAAAACCATATATTTGACCTGGGGAACAAAACAATAGAGGTGATCCCTGTACCCGGACATTCTCCTGGCAGCATTGCTCTGCTTGACAGAAAGGAAAGAATGCTGTTCACCGGAGATTCCATAATTGAGGGAGATATCTGGATGTATCTGGATGAATCTGCTCCGCTGGAAGTTTATTTGTCCAGTCTTAAGAGACTGTCTGCGGTTTCCGGCAGCTTTGATATGCTCCTGCCTGCTCATTGCAGGGCGCCGATACCTAAGACAGTGATTTCCGAGCTTATCCGAGGTGTAGAAGGGATCTTGGATGGATCACTTAAAGGAATGCATCATAAGACATTTGCAGGGGAAGGTCTGCTTTGCAGATTTGAGACATGCGGTATAATATACAATGAGAATAAGCTGCTTTCGAAATAAATATAGTCGCATTGACTATACTGAACACTGGCATTGACTGTGAGGGAAAGCGGGGTAATGTATCATGAAGGTAGGTTTTATAGGATACGGCAGTATGGGCAGCATGTTAGTGAACAGCTTCATTGAATATGGTGCGCTGAAGCCTGAGGATATAATAATTTCCACGCGGACAAGATTTTACCGTATCGTGAAATATATAAAAAAGCAGACCAGACTGACTATTTTGAAGGCGAAAAAAATGTCAGTGACAAATGGCCAGCAGAAATCACAGGAAGGAGAAAATAAGATATGACAAAATCACTGGCAGACATGACAAATGAGGAACGCTGGAGGCTTTTCCCGATAATACTGAGGGAGCATGATCCGCAGTGGAAGACAAGGGGTCTGGATGAAATGAAGCTGCTGACCGATGGCATTGGTGCAGAAAACATCGAAGGGATCAGCCATATCGGAAGCACATCCGTGACCGGCCTTGTTGCAAAACCTACAATAGATATTCTGCTCGAGATAAAAGAAGATACTGATCTTGACAAGCTTATAGCCAATATAAAAGCTGTTGGCTATATTTTCAGCAGGCAGGAGAAAAATCCTCCGCCTCATATGATGTTTATGAAGGGTTACACACCTGAAGGCTTCAGGGGACAGGCATTCCATGTGCATGTCAGATACAGCGGAGACTGGAATGAGCTTTATTTCAGGGACTATCTCATAAATCATCCTGAGACTGCCGCGGAATACGGCAGAATAAAGCAATCGCTAAAAGAGGAATATGAATTTGACAGGGATGCATATACAAAGGCAAAATCCGAGTTCATAAACAGAGTTACCGATCTTGCAAGGATAGAGTATAAAAACCGATATAAGCCTGTCAGGATGCATCCCTATTGATCACGTTACTGCAAGGGTGTTTCTGAAATTTTGATAAAAAAACCGGCTCCGCTTTTGTAAAGGTGCCGGTTTTGTTCATTTCCTGAACGCGTAATCCATTATCAGACCGCCTATCACTGCTTCTGCAGCTATAATAAAGCTTGTTTTAACGGTTTCCTTTGATACCATATCAAGATATGGGTCAAAATGCAAAACCGTATTGTTAAGTATTACCAATATCATACCTATTACAAAAATTCCGGTAAAAATGTATAATCCATATTTAATAAGGGTTTTTGGGAGCTTTTGCAATTTACTGAAGGCAGATATTATCTTCTCTATTTTCTTTATGCGGTCTGTCTGATTTGACTGCATGTCCCACCCCCCTTTCCAAAGCTGGCTGCTTTCTATCAATTATCTCCTGTATGTTAACATAATGTTATACAGGTATCAAGTAATAATGTTTACCAGCGGAAGGAATATACTATTTGAAAAATTTGTGCTAAAATAAAATAAAATGACAATTTGTGCTTTATTTGTGTATAGCAAATAGTACATGGGAGCAGCATATGAAAAGAGTATTCATGAGTGTAAATGATTGCAAACCTGGCATGACGATTGCCGAGGATATCTACAATGAATATGGAGCTGTGATCATACCGGAGGGCACGATCCTTGAGGAATATGCCATTGAACGGGTCAAAAAACTCGGTCTCGTAAGAATAAGAATGTACGATAGTACGGGTGAAATGATAGAGGCCAGCGGAACCGACCTTTTCAGGGCGCAGTATAAGGAGAATCTAAACACAGTAAAAGGTGTTCTGCATGATATATCGGCAGGTAAACAAATCGATTCACAGCGGGTAGATCAGACTACAAGATCAATATTATCAAGGATCAATGAAAACAGGGAAATCGTATCATGTCTCAGCGAAATGCGTACTATCGACGAATACCTCTACAGCCACAGTCTAAACGTCGCACTCCTGTGTATGCTTATAGGGAAATGGCTGAAGTTTGACTATACTAAGCTAAAGTCGCTGATAACTTCAGGTTTTCTGCATGACATCGGGAAATCCAGAATAGCTGCTGATATATTGAACAAACCGGGGCCTCTAAGTGATGAAGAGTATGAGGAAATAAAAAAGCATACCGTTTATGGATATAAGATCGCAGAGACTGCAGCCGGGGTCAATGATGACATATTGAAGGGCATACTGCTGCATCATGAGAGGGAGGACGGATCAGGCTACCCCTTCAGCATGAAGGGCGAAAATATACATGAATTCGGCAAGATAATAGCAGTAGCAGATGTGTACGATGCAATGACGTCAACCAGAGTATATAAAGCAAAGCAGTGCCCCTTTGATGTGATCGAGATTATTTCGGTGGATCATTTCAATACACTGGACAATAAGATAACAAGTGTATTCCTTAAAAATATCGCATCCTATTATCTGGGTGAATCGGTGATACTCAGCAATGATGTGATAGGAGAAATCGTTTACATAAATCCATTCAATATATCCAGACCCATCATCAAATCCGGGAACACTTACATCGATCTTGTTTCTCAAAAAGGATTGAGGATAAGAGAAGTGATATGAAGGATCATGGCGTTCTGAAAAAAAATTACGCTAAAAGCTATTCAAAAACGACATCAAACAAATAAATTTTCATAAATTTTATAGTAATAACGTCGAATATTGCTATTTCTTAAAAGATGACCTCGAAACTTTTTTATGGGACAAGTCAGGCAAATAAGTTATAATATCCAGTGTCAGAGGAGCTTTTATTATTTCGAGGGGGTATCGGTTATGTCATACAGGTTGCTTGAGAAATGCAGGGAAGCAGAAAGAGAAATATTCGACGAGACTCAGGGAAATAAAATGGAACTTGTGTACTATCTATTGACCAGTGAGACGGATGACTACGAAAATGATTCAGATATGAGGATCTACGGCATAGAAATCGTTAAAAAAGTACAGGGTCTTCCATCAGAATCAATAGGATTCGAAAATGTCCATTCCAATAAGGAGAAAATAAAAAAAATCATAGCTCTCCTTGCTGAAAACACAGTGACTCCGGTCTCATTGCCGGATATACTGGACGATCTTTTGTAAGAATAAAAAAAATTCATCGATATAAAGGAATTTCGACATTGTCTGTAGAATATATAAGAAACCGTTGAATGAAACCTCATCTGAGCATACTTGGAATGGGGTTTTATTATTTTTGCAGATAATAACGAGGGATGGATGACTCCTGCCCCTATAGGCGGCATTTGGACCCAGGCAATATAAAAAGTTGAGTAAAAAGAAGGATTATAAACAATTGTGTCGAAGATTATTAGAGTATTTCGCTGGGTGTTATCGTATATATTATAGCCAATAATAACAACGGCATAAAACCGGCAGCCGTTATGGCGGTAAAAAGGATGATGGATATATAAGGTATTCGGATGAACTGATAGAAGAGATAAGGATCAATAATGATATCGTAGATGTTGTATCGGAATATGTCAGATTGGAAAGGCGAGGAAAGAATTACTTCGGACTTTGTCCGTTCCATAGGGAGAAGACGCCTTCTTTCAGTGTTGAAGAAGGAAAACAGATATTTTATTGCTTTGGGTGCGGTAAGGGCGGTAATGTGTTCAAGTTCATTTCCCTTGCTGAAAGGCTGGATTTTCTGGAAGCTGTCAGATTTTTAGCGGAAAGAGCAAAGATAATGCTTCCTGAAAGCGATGATCCCCAGGAGGAAGAAAGGGCCAGGCTCAAGCAGCGCATTTTGGATATCAATCTTTTGGCGGCAAGATTTTTCAATGAAGCAATAAATTCCAGACATGGAGAGGCTGCTGCAGGCTATCTGAATAAAAGAGGGATATCACAAAGCACTGTTAGAAGATTTGGACTGGGCTTTTCGTATAATGAATGGGACAGCTTGTACAAGTACTTGAAAGCACAAGGCATCACTGAAGGAGAGATGCTAAAAAGCGGTCTTGTGCTGCAGAGCAGATCAGGGCAGATGTATGACAGGTTCAAGGGCAGACTGATGTTTCCGATTTTTGACGTAAGAGGGAATGTGATTGGTTTTGGAGGAAGGGTGCTGGACGACTCTCTTCCAAAATACATGAACTCCCCCGAAACTCCTGCCTACAACAAAAGAAAGCATCTATATGCACTGAATTTTGCAAAAAACTCAGAAGATACAGGATTGATCATTGTTGAAGGCTATATGGATGTGATATCACTGCACCAAAGCGGCATAACCAACGTTGTAGCTTCACTGGGCACGGCATTGACGGAAAGCCAGGGCAGGATACTGAAAAAATATGCCGATGAAATAATCATATCATACGATGCCGATACCGCCGGACAGGCAGCGACCCTGAGAGGGCTTGAATTACTCAATGACATCGGGTGTAGTGTACGGGTGCTTTCAGTCCCGGATGGAAAGGATCCCGACGATTACATCAGAAAAAATGGGCCCGACAGATTCAGAAAGCTTGCAGAGAACGCGCTGCCACTGGTGGAGTATAAGATCAGGATGCTGAAGAATGAGCATGACCTGGACAAGACAGATGGAAGGATAGCGTTTCTGAATAAGGCAGCCGGAGTAATGGCTAAGGTCGACAACGTGGTAGAACGGGAAATGTACATCAAAAAGCTGTCCCGGGAATATGAAATATCAGAAGAGGCAATGCTTTCAGAAGTCATTAGAAGAACAAGGCCTGCAGGCAGGCAGAGCCTTAAGCTGGCAAAAGCAGTCGAGGCGGCAAAGAGGTCAGCATCACCGGCAGAAAGCATTGAGGCAAAGTTGATCCAAAATGAAAGATTTATACTGTCGTTATTATGTGTTGACAACAGCATATATAAAACTCTAAAAGAGATATTTGACATAGATCAGTATACAGGAGGAGAGAATAGAAAGACAGCGCAAATCCTCTACAGACGGATGGAAGAGCGTAAAGGAACAACACCTGCTGAGCTGCTGAACATAGTTTCTGCTGAGGAATCAGATGAGTATGCAAGAATATTGAATGAAGAGTGCCACTGTGATGATAATCAAAAGGCGATTTTGGGTAAAATTAGGGATATTGAGAAGCTAAAGATGGAGTCAAGGCGGGATAAGGTCATAGAATTATTGAAAAATGAAAGCAGCCTTGCTGAAGGTGAGGAAGCGAAACTGAAACTGGAGTTGAAAAATCTGATGCAGGAAATAAACGCGATCAATTACAAGAATTTATCTAGGGAAGGGAGGGGCAAATGATGAAGACGCAGGACAATGAAACCACTGTAACAAACAGAAAATCGATCCTGAAGGAATTGGTGGAAAAAGGCAAATCAAAAGGCATGCTTACCTATAAAGAGATAATGGATGCTTTTGAAGAGATAGAGCTTGAGCCCGAGCAGATAGAAAAAATATATGAGACTGTAGAGAATATGGGTATCGATGTCGTAGGAGACATCGATGCAGAGGTACAGGAGATGCAGAATACTGAGGAGGAGCTCGATCTAACCCTTCCCGAAGGTATCAGCATAGACGATCCGGTAAGGATGTACCTTAAGGAAATCGGAAAGGTGCCGCTGTTGTCGGCAGAAGAAGAAATAAGCCTGGCCATCAGGATGGAAAATGGGGACAATGAGGCCAAGAGGAGGCTTGCAGAGGCCAATCTAAGGCTTGTTGTAAGTATTGCCAAGCGTTATGTCGGCAGAGGGATGCTGTTCCTGGATCTTATACAGGAAGGCAATCTGGGACTTATAAAGGCCGTTGAGAAATTCGACTATAGAAAGGGTTTCAAATTCAGCACATATGCCACCTGGTGGATAAGGCAAGCCATAACCAGAGCAATAGCCGATCAGGCCAGGACCATCAGGATACCTGTCCATATGGTCGAGACCATCAACAAACTGATAAGAGTATCAAGACAGTTGCTGCAGGAACTGGGGAGGGATCCTCACCCTGAGGAGATAGCAAAGGAAATGAACATGTCTGTGGACAAGGTGAGGGAGATCATGAAGATATCCCAGGAGCCCGTGTCTCTCGAGACACCGATCGGAGAGGAAGAGGACAGCCATCTGGGTGATTTCATCCCTGATGATGATGTTCCTGCACCTGCAGAGGCTGCTGCGTTCACACTGCTAAAGGAGCAGCTGCTGGGAGTGCTGGACACGCTGACCCCAAGAGAGGAAAAGGTGCTCAAGCTGAGATTCGGCCTTGATGACGGACGGGCAAGGACCCTTGAGGAAGTTGGCAAGGAGTTCAATGTGACCAGAGAGAGGATAAGGCAGATAGAAGCCAAGGCTCTCAGAAAGCTCAGACATCCCAGCAGGAGCAAAAAGCTGAAGGATTATCTGGACTGATCGGCGCTTGATATCGTCTTAGCGGTAAGAAAGTATAGAATGATAATGCTGCTTCGAAAAAGCATTTGTATTAGCTGAAAATTTCATAAAAAGCTCTTGACCTGTTGGGTGTTCGAAAGTATAATATTATTTGTTTCGTTC
>JAAYPO010000054.1 GCA_012519745.1 Clostridiaceae bacterium
ACCGGAGGATCTATGGAGCAGGCTGCTGTCTGCATATTGCACGGATTCGTATGAAAATGTCTGGAAATCATTATTTTTATGTCACCGGTTGTTCAGGGAAGTTTCCAAAGAGGCAGCAGAATTACTTGAATTTGTTTATCCTGTGTATGACAAGAAAATGACAAGATATTCCGAGGACATGTATTCAAAATATGTTAGCGATGATTTAAAGCTCTTGTTGTCAGATGATGCCAAATGATATAATCATATTGATCAGGACTAAACACTAAAGCGGATCGGGAAGGCAGGGCAGCGATATGCAGTTTAGAGAAATTTGGCCGTTTTTGCTTCCGGGGGTGTTGATTCAGGTATTGATGCAGATCCGCTTCATTGTGGAGAGCTTGAGAGAAGATCACCGAAAGCCGCTGCATCAAACCCTGTATATCTTATCTATTGCTGTTTTTGGCTCTGCAGCCATTGCCTTTCATCTGCTCCGTGCAAAAAAAACTCCACCCAGGGATACTACTGCCGCCGAAGTGGAAAGGGCTAACCATCTCACAAACAAGGGTATTTTTCTCCTTCTTCTGATCTCATATCAGGTGATGGGAATGCATTTGCTGGCGGAGAATACTGGTGCTGCAGCTTATACGCCATTGCTTTGGCTGCTGACGATTTCCTTTCTCATTATGCTCCTGTACAATCTGCTTCCCGATAAAAAGCTAATTATTGCCGAGCCCATTTTACCGATGCTACAGCTTATATTATGCATTCCGATCCAATATCTGGACGTCTCGGGGGACAATTTATTTCTTTCCATAATCGCGGGCTTCAGCGCTATAAATCATGCACCGCTGCCCCGGGCGAAGGTGTATGGGATCGGTGCTCTGGGTGCTTATCTTTTGGGCAGCACGACAAGAACGCTGTTTTTATCCCAAAGCTCCGAACTGAGTGAAATCGTTCGGTATTTTTTCGTCAACACGATCGTGGTACTTCTTGCCCTGACTGCGTTTTACACGCTAAAAAAGCAGATGATCACAAGCATCAGGCTGGAGGCCGCTCTCCGCACGGTCAATGAACAATCTGAAAAACTTAAGGGTTTAGCTGTGATCGAAGAACGAAACCGTATTGCTGCCGAAATGCACGATACTGTCGGCCATACGCTGACAGCAGCCGTGCTGACGCTGGAAGCGGCAGAGGGACTTGTGTCGGAGCCGCAGGCGGCGCAGAAACTGCATCAGGGAAAAGAGCAGGTGCGGCGCGGGCTTTCAGAGCTTCGTGCCTCTGTCAAAGTGGTTCGGGCGGGAAACGAAATAGGATTTACTGCCGCCCTTCGTCAGCTTTTGCAGGAAATCCGTTCTGATACCGGACTGGATATTCATATCATCATGGAATCAGAGACCGCTCTCCCCGTGCTTCCGGCGGGCATTCTGCTTTCAGTGGTCAAAGAGTGCGCAACCAATGCCGTCAGGCATGGGCACGCAACCGGGGCGGATATCCTGATCGGCGAGCATAATGGGCAGATACGGTTTTCCTTTACCGATAATGGCTGTGGAACTGATACTATAAAATATGGCTCCGGACTGTCCATCATGCGGGAGCGAATACAAAGCGCGGGCGGGACACTGGAAATTGATAGTGCGCCGGGAGAAGGATTCACCATCAGCCTTATTATTCCCGCCTCACAGCGAAAGGAGGATACCGAGTGAATCGGATCACTGTCCTATTGGCGGATGACCAGACCATCATCCGGGACGGGCTGCGTGCGCTGCTCGAAGCAAACTCTGATATTCATGTGGTGGCTGAAGCCAAAAACGGTATGGAGGCTTATGAACAAACGGGCGTCCATCACCCGCAGGTCGTTCTCATGGATATTCGAATGCCGCAGATGGGAGGTATGGAGGCGACGCGCCTGATCAAGCAGGATTTCCCCGAGACGGCGGTCCTGGTATTAACGACATTCGACGACGATGAATCCATTCTCGGCGCTATCGCAAATGGCGCTTCGGGGTACCTGCTAAAGGACATCAGCGGCGCGAAACTGTCCGAAGCCATTCGTGACGCAGTGCAGGGCAGCGTCATTTTGCCGGGGAACATAGCCGCAAAGATCACAAAACATATTGGCAGGCAAAGATGGACTGAAGCATCTCTTTCGGACTTTACCCAGAGGGAACAGGATATCATTCGTCTGCTGATGCAGGGAAAAAGCAATCAGGAAATCGCCCGGACACTTTTTCTGACTGTCGGCACAGTCAAGAATTATATCAGCCAGATCTATGGCAAGGCAGGAATCACCGACCGGGCTAATGCCATATTGTACTTCAAGGAGTTGGGATTTTAGGGTACGGTTTTTAGTAACGGGAGCTGCGGCTCCCGTTTTTTTATTACCCTCATATATGACTCCGGTAACTTATCAAATGACCCGTCATTTCTTTATACTGAAGGCAGGATAACAAGCTTTGAAAAACAGCCCGTTTAAATCAAGGAGGTTTATATTATGAATGAGTTTGTAATTACAAAGGATGTGCTGCTGATTATATCTCCCCTTATTCTCCTTCAGCTTAGTCTGGCGGTGTACTGCGGTGTAAAGATATTCAGAGAAGGAGTACAAAACCTGAACAGGTGGGCGTGGCTTTTCATCTGCCTGCTTGTCAATGTGATCGGTCCGGTTTTGTTCCTGCTTGTGGGAAGGAGGAAGGAATGCAAATGATCTCGGTAAAGGGGCTTGTAAAAGATTTTGGCAGCTTCCGGGCACTAAATGGACTGGATATGCAGGTGAAAGCCGGGGAGATTTACGGATTTATCGGCCAAAACGGCGCAGGGAAGACCACAACCATGAACATTCTCGCCGGTCTTTCCCGCCCTGCCCAGGGTGAATGCAACGTGAACGGCAGAGATGTTACAAAGCTTACCCATCCCGGTGACTTGAACATCGGCTATCTCCCCGAGGATCCCAAATTTTATCCATGGATGACTGCACAGGAAACTCTTGTTTACTTGTCCGGAGTACGAAAAACCGGACACATCGGGGATATACTCCGCTGGACGGGACTTATGGAGGCGCAGGACCGCCGCGTGGGCGGGTTCTCCCGAGGTATGAAGCAGCGGCTGGGTATTGGTGCAGCACTTATTCGCAACCCGCAGCTTCTCATTCTTGATGAGCCATCCTCGGCTCTTGATCCGGAGGGCAGAAGCGAGGTGCTTCACTTGATCAAAGAGTTGAAAAACATGGGCAAAACCATTGTTGTTTCCACGCACATCCTCGACGATGTAGAGCGTGTCTGTGATACCGTGGGTATGATCAACGCGGGAAAAATGATGTTTGAGAAACCACTTGCACAGCTGCAAAAAGAGAGCGCTCAACCCTTGTTTGACATCACGCCGGTTTCTTCTGTCAGACCGGAAATACTGGATGAGATGAAAATGCTGCCGGGTGTAGTGTCCCTGACAAAGACAGCAAAAGCCTTCACGATCAAAGCGGTGGACAAAGAGGTTTCCGTGTCGGTGATGGGGTTTTTGGCAGAGCATGGGATCGTGATAGAATCCTTTTCTCTGCGCAAGGCACGATTAGAGGATCTGTTTTTACAGGAGGTGAACGGAAAATGAGAGGCGAGATCATAAAGGAATTGCGTTATGCTGTTAGAAGCGGTCGATTATTGATTTTATTTGCCAGTTTTCTATTTTTTGCACTGCTTACGCCCGTGATGCTCAAAGTAGTACTTCCAATGGTTTTATCCGGTCAGCTTGCCGGTGAAGCTGCTCAAGGTATCGGCGGACTGACTGATATGACACAGCTTGACTGTATCCGCAATTATATGGACGATGTGCTGCAGATCGGGACCATCATCATCGCTTTTACACTGTGCGGGCTTACGGCATCTGAGATCCGGGATCATACATGGGTGCTCCCGATTTGTGCCGGGAAACGGTTTGGGCGGATGCTTGGAGCAAAGCTGCTGGTTTTTGGCACATTAATGACAGTTATCCCCGTCCTTGCTCTGCTTGCCGATTATGGTTATTCCGGACTGCTCTTTGGCTTTGAGATCGGCGTTCTGCCGATTCTGTATGGCGGGGTGCTGCAGGGGATCTATGTGCTGTTTTTACTTTCCTGTCTGATAATGTGGGGCGTTTTGATGAAAAGACCGATTCCCGCTGGATTTATGACATTGGCAACGGCGTTTGGAATACACTTTGTTTCTTCCTTGCTAAATATACAGAGTTGGACGCCATCCGGTTTGCTTGCGCAAGCGCAAAAGCTCACCCCGTCGCTTGCTTCTTTATTGCTTCCACTGTCAGTGACGATCGTGGTCATGGTTTTCATGATTACATTAACTTTGTCAAGGCTCAGACGTATGGAGTGGAATGTACGAGGTACACATTGAAGGATTCGTTGAATTAATATATGCGATACACACTGAAGGAAAGGGGGATGCATGACTATGAATAATACAGCATTGTTCCAGGGCCGCAGAACATGGGCATGGTTTATCCTTATATCCATTTTGTTCAGTTTGCTTCCTGCCTTGTTCTCCGGCAGTCTGCAAATCAAGCGGACAATGCTTGCCTATATGTCTCTTGATGAATTCAAGGCGCATATGGATGAGCGTATTCCCGCCCTAATGGAGCAGTATGGGATACCCGGCTGCAGTATTGCACTTGTGAAGGACAGGGAAATCGTGTGGACTGAGGCATATGGTTATGCGGATGTGGAAAGCGGCAGAGTGCTGACGGTCGATACGCCTATGAGTGTTCAGTCTATTACAAAATCCGTTACAGCCTGGGGGATAATGCGGCTTGCGGAAAAGAACCTGATCGATCTGGATGCTCCGGCATCGCAGTATTTAAAAAGCTGGCAATTTCCGCATTCGGGCTATCCGACAGAAGAGATCACGATACGTCAGCTTTTAAGCCACACTGCCGGGATGCCGCTGGGTGATTTCAATCATATCTACGCTCCTGGCGAGACAATGCCTTCTAACCGGGATGTGATGACCAGGGAGGCAGTGCCCATACGCGGAGCGGGAGCGGGATTTGCCTATTCCAATGTGGGGTATAATATTTTGGAAATACTGATAGAGGACGCCACAGGACAAAGCTTCTCAGATTATATGCGCTCGGAGATATTTCTGCCGCTGGGAATGGAAAGCGCAACCTTTGAGATAGACACAGCGGCGGCGCCTTACCCGCCTTCGGGGTATGACCCCGGCGGGAAGCCTGTGCCGGTCTATCTCTATCCATCAAAGGCTTCCGGCGGCCTGTTTGCCACAGCAGATGATATTGCGCGGTTTGCTGCAGCGGGCCTGAAAGAAAACATTGTTCTGAGCGCCAATAGTATCGGGTATATGTATCAGCCCGAGAGTCATAAAATCGGAATATATGGTTTGGTATTTGAGGCATATGGATCAGGCCATTATATTGAGAGGCTGCCGAATGGTTTAAGCAGCGTTTCCCACGGCGGTCAGGGCAAAGGCATCATGACATATTTTCAGGCTGTTCCGGAGACTGGAGACGCTGTCGTTATTCTCACAAACAGCCAAAGAAGCTGGCCGTTTATCGCCTATGTGCTCAGCTATTGGGCACAGTGGCGAGCATTTCCGTCCGTCGGCATGGGAAGGATCATCTTGGGACATTACCTCCTATGTGCTGTCATCGGTATGGTCATCTCTACAAGTTTATTTATGATATTGAGGCTGATAGTTGGCTCCCATCGGCAAAGACGGACCGGATACAGAGTCCTTCGGACTGTGATGGCGGTTATTATGCTCGGAATCCTGATCTGGTGCGTTTTTCAAGAGTATCTGTTTGTTGCTTCTGTTTTTCCGGTTCTGTTTGTGTGGCTTTTGGGATCGGTATCTGGGTTCTCCATCATACTGCTGTTATCGGCATTGCTGCCATAATGGCGATTTTTCCAACCTTGTCCGATTACCATTCAGGGAGAATATGATACCATTCAGGCAAAAAGTTTTTTTTGTTTTTCTTTCCCGCTATAATTATTGGATAAGAGATGTTATGTCATGCCTGGTTTTCAGGCGGATCTGTGATATAGCGAATAAACTTATCCTAAACAAGGGGGTATATGGATGAAAAAAACTCTGTCGCAAGTGATATCACTATTACTGGTATTTATTCTCGTATTGGGCAGCGCCCCGCTTGTACTGATATCGGTCTATGCCGCGGAGGGAACGGGCAGTGGAGAGGCGCTTTCCGGCAATGGAAAGATCGTATCTTATAAGAAACCTGGACCGGAAATCGCGGTACAGAGTGTACCCACAGGTACTGATGGATCCGGGGCTGACCTTCAGGATATATTGACAGCGCAGGTAAGCCTGCCTGCAGAGGAGACTCCGGCGACAACTACTTCGGCTATTGCCGTAGTCTCTGCTTTTACTGATATTGATGAGGAGATCCGCTGGCAGAATACCATGTATCCTGAATTCTCTGAGACAACAGAGGGGATCGTGGATGCTGATGATACTGCGTGGACATTTACCGAGGGCAGGCAGCCTGTGCTCGTAAACTTTGAAGGACAAGACGACACCCTTCCTTCCCATATCAGCGGCATATACTTTGAAGGCTCAGGAAAAAGCGGAGATCCCTACCTGATAAAGACCGCGGCTGACCTTGCCCTATTGGCTGAGTTGGTCAATGAGGGAACATCTCCTTACGCGGATGAGTTCAAATACTACAGACTGGAAAATGATATCGACCTCTCCGAGTGTCAGGAAGGTGAAGGCTGGACACCCATTGGCACATATAACGACAGTGAAAACAGCAACTCATTCAAAGGAATGTTTGATGGCAACAACAAGGTCATCACCGGCCTTTACATAAACCGTGATGCGGATTATCAGGGGCTGTTCGGCTATAACGAAAGCGGAAAGGTATACAATCTTGAGGTGATCAATGCCGACATTACCGGTAAAGATCACATAGGTATCATAGCAGGAGGATTAAGTTACAGTATCGTGGAAAACAGCTACAGCACGGGCAGTGTAAGTGGTGATAGTTATGTCGGCGGCACAGCAGGAATATTATATTTCGGTACTGTGCGAAACAGCTACAGCACGGGCAGCGTAAGCGGCAGTAGTGATTATGTCGGCGGTATAGCAGGAGGCATATTTTATAATAGTACCGTGCGAAACTGCTACAGTACTGGCAATGTAAGCGGCAGTAGTGATTATGTCGGCGGTGTTGTGGGAGGCATATCAGATAGTAAATTGCAAAACTGTGCAGCTCTGAATTCTTCTATCAGCGGTACAAGTGCCGGACGTGTTACAGGGCATGCCATTGATGCAATGCTCTTGAATAATTATGCCTTTAGCGGCATCCCTGGTACATGGACAAACAAATCTTTCGATGGTCAGGACGGTGCGGATGTAAGTGTGTCTCAACTGTCCAGCAGCAGTTTCTGGACGGAATATGACAAATGGGATATTGAATATCTGTGGGATGAAAGAGATTGGGATTTTGAGGATTATAAGCTGCCCGTGCTGAAAAACCTTGCTGGGCAAAATGGCGCCGGCGGATTATGTCTGATGATCCGGGATATACAAAATGCCAATATAACAGCGGATGAAGAAAGCTTTACATATAACGGGCATAAGCAGCAACCGAACCTTACAGTAATATTTGATAATGTGATCCTGATCGAGGACACTGACTACACTGCAGCAATCACCAGCATAGATGCAGATGGCACCAGTGCGGGTACAAATCCCGGAAATGTGACAATGACCATTACCGGCATAGGTAATTTTACCGGAACTCAGCAATTTGACTACACCATTCATAAGATCAAGGTACAGAGCATAAACACAAGCATAAGCAATATGACGATGACTGCCTATGATGCATTTGGCGCATCAAATCCTTCAGAAATAGTTGCCATGGCAAACCTTCCCACAGAAGTATCAGCAGCTTTTGATGGCGGCGAGGCAATTCTTCCCATCACATGGGCGACTTCTACCCCTTATAACATCAAGGGTACAGAATATTTGGTCACCGGTACGCTCCAGGGCAGCAGCTATATTGACTCAAACGACAAGACTTTAAGTATGACTATCAATGTTGCTGCGGTTACAGCGACGAAACCTGTATTAGATGAGATCCAGGTGATCAGGAACAGCGATCCCTCTGCTACAGCAGGCGAGCTGGGAGAAACTGTACTCCCCATAAGCGGCAGCATTCCTGTCAACGATGATGTAAGTGCAGGTTATACGATCCAATGGGATGAGAGTATCAGCCTGGACAGAACTCGGGCGGGCAATGAGCAGACATTTACCGGAACTATCACCTATACCGATGCTCCTGAGTGGCTGACCTTGCCAGGCGATCTTACGGTCAGCCGCAGGGTAAAAGTTGAAGCTGGAGCTGGAGCTCTCTATACAGTCAACTTTGACCTGAACGGCGGCACACGTACGGGCGGCGGTGAATTGACCCAAACTGTCCCTGAGGGCGGTACGGCAGCAGCTCCGGCTGTCTTCCGCAGCGGCTATACCTTTATGGGTTGGGATAAAGCTTTTGATAATGTGACATCTGATTTGACTGTTACAGCCAACTGGAAGGAAAACAGCAGCACAGGCGGGTCTTCCGGCGGCAGCAATACTCCTCCGTTGGTAACTCAAATCAATAATGGAAGCAGCACGACCGGCTCAAATATACAGAGACTTGTTTCAGAAGAAAAAACCCTGACTGTGGTCGATGAAGACAAAGGTGCACGGCTCGTATACCGATGCTCTCAAAGGTATCAGCGGTCAGGCAACGGATGATATCATTGTGAAAATAGAGGATGTTTCCGATGAGCATCATGAAAGTCACCATGGCAAGACCGTGTTCTCACTGACGGTCACTTCCGGCAACAGCACCGTATCCAACTTTGGAGGAAGCGTTACAGTTTCGCTTCCCTATGAACTGAAGGAAGGAGAGCGTGCCGAGGATGTGTCTGTATGGCACATAGCAAACGACGGTACCATGACCGAAATACCATGTACCTATGACCCTGTCACAAAGCTTGCCACTTTCACGGTTACTCACTTCTCACTGTATGTGGTCGGAGTCCCGTCTGCAGAGTCCTGGGTCAATCCGTTCAAAGATGTGGACGAGACAGACTGGTTCTATGAGGCGGTGAAATTTACTCAGCAGAGAGGCCTTTTTACAGGTACCGGAGCCGACACCTTCTCGCCCGGTGTCTCCATGACACGCGGAATGTTCGTTACGGTACTGGCAAAGCTTGACGGAGCCGATTTATCCGGTTACACCGGTTCCGGGTTCACCGATGTGGACATGGGCAAATACTATGGAGCCGCAGCGGCATGGGCATCTGAAAATGGTATAGCTGCCGGTCATGGCAACGGCCTGTTTGCTCCTGAGGACAGTATCACCAGAGAACAGATGGCAGTTATGCTGGCCAACTATATCAGGATCAGGAATATCAAGCTCGCAGCAGCCCGGCCGGAAGCTGTTCAGTATGCCGATGACAGTCAGATCAGCAGTTGGGCCAGGGATGCGGTTTATATGATGCAGGCCTATGGTTTGATGGTCGGCGGGTCGGGCAACCTTTTTGAACCCGGGAACATAACCACAAGAGCAGCTGCTGCCCAGGTATTCATGAATTTTGTCAACGCAGCAGAACAAGCGATATTGTAATTTGAGTCAGGCAGGAGGCAGGTGATAGATTTCATCTACCTCCAATTGATAAAAATGTAAAGAAGAAGTACAATGTATATATAATTCAGGACAGCGAAGAATCATCATCAATACATAGTATCCTGCTGGAATAAAAAATAGGGGGGCAAAATAATGGGTTTGATCAAAGCAGCTATAGGTGCGGTAGGCGGTACCCTGGCAGACCAGTGGAAAGAGTTTTTTTACTGCGAAGCCTTACCGAAGGAAGTCATGATGGTTAGGGGAGAAAAAGTAATAGGCAAAAGATCCTCTAACAAAAAAGGGAATGACAATATCATATCAAATGGCTCCGGCTTAGCAGTGGCGGATGGACAGTGCATGCTAATAGTTGAGCAGGGCAAGATCGTAGATATCTGTGCAGATCCGGGAGAATATACATATGATGCATCTTCAGAGCCAAGTATCTTTACAGGACCGTTGGGAGAAGGCATCATAAACACATTTAAGACCATAGGTAAAAGATTCTCTTATGGTGGAGATACAGGTAAGGATCAAAGAGTATATTATATTAACACGAAGGAGTTAGTGGACAACAAATTTGGCACGGCAAATCCAATACCTTTTAGAGTAGTGGATAACAACATAGGTCTGGATATTGATGTATCCGTAAGATGCTCTGGAGTATATTCATATAAAATACAAGACCCCATACTGTTCTATACGAATGTGGCGGGAAATGTATCCGGCAGGTACACCAGAGATGCAATAGACAGTCAATTGAAGACAGAATTCATATCAGCACTTCAACCGGCTTTTGCAGAAATATCAAAGCTTGGAGTCAGACCTTCAGCGCTGCCGGGATATGTAGAGCAATTGTCCGAGGCTATGAACACTGCTCTTTCAAAAAAATGGGCGGAGATCAGAGGGCTGAAGATAGTATCTATTGCACTCAATCCGATCACAATTCCTGAAGAAGACGCAGAAATGATCAAGCAGGCACAAAGAACAGCGATTATGCGTGACCCGACAATGGCGGCCGCTACTTTGACAGGCGCCCAGGCAGATGCAATGAAAGCTGCTGCAAGCAATAGTGCGGGAGCCATGACAGGCTTTATGGGACTAGGTATGGCTCAGCAGGCCGGTGGGATAAATGCACAAAATCTTTTTGCACTAGGACAGCAGCAACAGCAGCAGGCATCGCCGGCACAACAAGCTCCTCAAGGAGGATGGGCTTGTTCTTGCGGCGCCCAAAACAACAAAGGAAAGTTCTGCTCCAATTGCGGCAATCCACAACCAACTCCTGCAGGCAGCTGGAAATGCTCCTGCGGCGAGGAAAATTCCGGGAAATTCTGCTCTAACTGCGGTAAACCGGCTCCTTCAACAAAATGCGCAAATTGCGGATATGAACCGGAGGACACAAAGAATTTGCCTAAATTCTGTCCGGAATGCGGAAAACCTTTTAATGCGTAAAAAAATCTTAACAGGGAGTTGAAATTATGGCAGATTTACAGCAATATAAATGTCCTGCCTGTGGTGGAGCCATTGGATTCGATTCAAGTATCCAAAAGATGAAATGCCCTTTTTGTGATACTGAGTTTGAAATGGAAACACTTAGGGCATTTGATGAAGAATTGAAAAAGGAAGCACCTGATGATATGAATTGGAAAACTTCTGCCGGAGAACAGTGGGCAGAAGCGGAACTTGACAATATGACAGCCTATGTCTGCAAATCCTGCGCAGGAGAGATCGTAGTAGATGGAACTACATCTGCAACAGCCTGCCCCTTCTGTGACAACCCGGTCGTTGTTATGGGCAGAGTTAAAGGAGCACTCCGACCAAATTATATCATACCTTTCAAGCTAGATAAAAATGCGGCAACAGAAGGACTATATAATCATTTGAAGGGCAAAACGCTTCTGCCCAAGGTTTTTAAGGATAAAAACCATATTGATGAGGTAAAAGGGATATATGTTCCATTTTGGCTATTTGATGCGGAAGCGTATGCCAATATAAGGTATAAAGCCAGTAAGATCAGTCGTTATAGTGACAGTAACTATAATTACACCAAAACCAGCTATTACGCCGTAAGAAGATCAGGAGAAGTAAAATTCGAGAAGATACCTGTAGATGGTTCAACAAAAATGGATGATGATTTGATGGAATCCATAGAGCCATATGATTTTAAAGAAGTAGTAGATTTCCAGACGGCATATTTAGCGGGATACCTGGCGGACAAATATGATGTGGACGATAGCTCCAGCGTAACAAGGGCCAATGAAAGAATCAAGAAAAGTGTAGAGGAGGAGTTTAGATCTACAGTACGGGGATATTCTACTGTTACAGCAGAAAGTACAAGCATACGGTTAAGAAACGGAGAAGCAAAATATGCTCTCTATCCCGTATGGGTGCTCAACACCACATGGAATGGAAATAAATACACATTTGCCATGAATGGTCAAACAGGAAAGTTCGTTGGAAACCTTCCCATGGATAAAGGAGCCTTTTGGAAATACTTCAGCATAATCAGCGTGATCGGGGCAGCTGTTATTTTTGCCCTGGCAAGAATCTTATTTTAGGAGGTATGAAGATGAAAAAAGGGTTTAATTTATTACTGATAATACTTCTCCTTGTATCTTTCATACCTTTATCAGTATATGGAGAAGAAATCACTGCATATGAAAGGCAATTGCCAAGATTGGTAGACGCCGCCGGTTTATTGACGCAAGAGCAAGCAGAAAGGCTTACACAGAAATTAGACGAAGTATCTGAAAGACAAAATCTGGATGTGATCATTATTACTGTGGATTCATTGGAGGGCTATACAGCAACTGAATTCGCAGATGACACTTTTGATTACAGCGGTTTTGGAATGGGAGATAATTATGATGGCATACTCTTGCTTTTATCAATGGAAGAAAGAGATTGGGCCATATCTACCCATGGCTATGGTATAACCGTATTTACAGATGCAGGACAGAAATATATGGTGGAAAATTTCATAGGGTACATAAGTAATGGGGATTACTACGAAGGCTTTGTTAAATTTGCAGACTTGGCAGATAGTTTTATCACTCAAGCCAAAGCAGGTGCGCCATATGATATAAATAACTTGCCCAAAAAGCCTATGTCACCTATTTGGATACTGATTTCTATCCTTGGAGGAGTACTAATTGCTCTAATAATCACAGGAGTAATGAGAAGCAGCCTAAAATCAGTATCGAAACAAAGGGTGGCAAGCAATTACATAGTAAGCACGGTTATGACACCCTTTGCAAATAAGGATCTGTATCTTTATAGTGTGGTGAAGAGGACAGCGAAGCCAAAAGAAAGCTCTGGCGGCTCCAGTACTCACAGATCTTCTTCAGGAAGAACACATGGAGGCTCCAGCGGCAAATTTTAACAGTAATCTTCACCCGGATAGATTCAACTCGGCATAAGCCCTCGATATGCTTTCATAGTAA
>JAAYPO010000055.1 GCA_012519745.1 Clostridiaceae bacterium
ATCGTAAATATCATCGACCCTTTTGATAATATTCAAAATCAGGTCCTTTATAGTATCTTTCAAAGCACTTATCTTCTCATCCATAAAATTCCGCTCCTTTTCTACGGATTTTTACATCTTCTACATCTTAAACTGAAAAAGTATAAAAAGAGACTCTGGCTGACCAGAGTCTCCTCAATACATGCGAACCAAATTACCTCAGCAGCGACAATACGTTCTGGGGAGCCTGATTTGCCTGTGCCAGCATGGCTGTGCCGGCCTGGATCAGGATGTTGTTCTTTGTAAATGTCGACATCTCTTGAGCCATGTCTGTATCTCTGATACGTGATTCTGCAGCCTGCAGGTTCTCAGAAGTTGTTTTGAGGTTCCTGACCGTCGATTCGAGCCTGTTCTGGCTTGCTCCGTATGTTGCTCTTGCCATGTTGACCTTTTCGATAGCGGTTTCAATATCGCCGACCTCGGATGAGCTTGACAAACCTGTTATACTTGTTCCGCTGGTTGCCTTGATCGTAAGTGCAGTCGTACCGTCATCGGATATGATTATGCCAACAGATGATGTGAGAACAGATGATCCGTTAAACTTGGTGTTTGCAAAGATATTATCGATTTCGTCAGCAAGTGAATCCATTTCCAGCTTGAGGTTTGCTTTATCATCTGAATTATATGTACCGTTCACTTTCTGTACAGCCAGTTCCTTCAGCCTTACGAGCATGTTGCTGACTTCGTCGAGGGCACCTTCAGCGGTCTGTATCAGCGAGATACCATCCTGGGCATTTCTTGCTGCCTGATTGAGGCCTCTGATCTGAGCTCTCATTTTTTCGGAAATCGACAAGCCGGCTGCATCATCTGCTGCGCGGTTTATTCTTTTACCGGAAGACAGCTTTTCCATTGATTTGCTTGATGCTGCGTTTGTGTTGAACAACTGGTTACGGGTGTTGATTGCTGAAATGTTGTTGTTAATAATCATAAGATTATCCTCCTTGAATTACTTACCGGGAATCCATTCCCGACTGTGTGCCGGATAGGCCGGCTCCTTTGGGCGATCCTTCCTTTCATCCGTCGGCGCGCGTTGCGACTTGATGAAAAAGAAGACTCTCCTGATATATGTATCGGTAATATCAGGAGAGTTCATTAGCTTTTTTTAATAATTTTTAATCACTTATCATTCTTTAAAATATTATTCAAATCGATATTCATATTTATTGCCGCAGCCTTCCTGTTTTCATCGGAGATCTGCAAAAAAACTTCCTTCCTGTGTATGGAAATATCCTTTGGGGCATTGATGCCTATACGCACCTGATCGCCCTGTAGATCCAGGATGGTTATTTCAATATTCTCATTTATTATTATGGACTGATCCTTTTTCCTTGTCAGTACCAGCATTCTCTTTTTCCTCCCGTCCCTGGAGTTCTTCCAATATATAGTGTCGCACACCGTACCTGTCTGTGTCAAGGATGAGCTGCCTTCCCTTATGGCTGGCAGTGTTGATGATCAGCGGCGCCTGCAGGTTCACAGTCATTTTGCTTATATCGTCCGGTACGACTACTATGCAGTAGACAGACACCGTTCCGGCTTCATTTATATCAAGCTCCCTGAGGACTTCGTCATCAAGTTTCACCTCATAATCCTTCCTTATTGCAAACGGATCGATGATAACAAACGCAGGCTTTGGTTCGTCCACACCCTGGAGCCATTTAAATGGAGATCCCTCCTGCTCATTATCTATCAGAATAAACCTTTTTACCTCTTCAAAGCCCGGCACACCGTGCCTGAAGTGAAACATGTCGCTTTCCCCTATCTCGAGTTCACCAAAATACCTGGTCTGTAAAACCATCGCTCATTCCTCCAGTTTATTTTCAAACAAATTTATCAAACCTGCTGCCGGTATACCTCATACTGATCGATGGATACTGCGCCATGCTTATCCTGACCTGTGCCGGCGTATAGTTAAAACTGATGGCGGCCGGCGTATATGTGCCCTGCACCCCGTTGTTCGCTCCTTCGGCATTTCGTTCGGCATTTATCTGCACTCCGCCGGTAACGGTTATCTTCGGTCTCGCTTTTGGCATATAGTCCAGACCGAATTCATGTTCCGGAAAGGCATCGCGCTCAACGATACCAGGTATCGGATCAGGATTCTCAATCGCCGCAATACTATCTCCGTCTCCGGCGACTTTGCTGGCATATGTCAGCGCCTGCTGTATCCCTCTTTGCCCTTCCTGCCTTGTCAGATCGATTGGACCCATGAGACCGGAGGTCGCAAAGCATTCATACTGATCGATTACTACACGCGGCAGCTCAGTACGGACATCAACCTTTGCTTCCTTATGACTGAGCTCCAGCTTAGCCTTACGGTTCTGTATCGATAGGTTTGAATGTGTGGTCTCGATATTCAGTCTTGCAGGTATCCTGTTTATTTCCAGTCCCATATGATCACCATCCGTGGTAAATCATCCGTCACCTCAGAAAATCTATCAGCGACGGCATGATGATCCTCGCTCCGCCGGCAAGTGACGCTCTGTATACGTTTTCCTCATTTTTCAGATTCATTATCGTATCGGCCATATCCACATTCTCATTTTCGCTCATAAGCTTGGTAAAATTGGTGTTGTCATTCATCATTCTGTTTGCGGTCAGTTCCAGCCTGTTTACACGGGCTCCGATATCGGCCCTGATTCTGAGGATATTGTCAAGGTTTTCCGAGAAATTTTGCGACATACTGCTGATCGCACTATAGTCAGCGTTGTCAAATGCTTCTATGAGATCGTTCATATCACTTATAAACCTTCCGGGATTACCTACATCCCCTGCAGTTACTTCAGCGCCATTGTTGAACAGATCCCCTCCGAGCACATTTATATTGATGCTGTCAGCCATCCCGATCTCATAGTTGATTTGTTCATTATTGCTTATTTCCAGAAGGAAATTGCCGTTTTCATCAAGCAGCTTCTGATCTGTTTTGAACCCGGTAAAAATATAGCGCCCGGCATATGCTGAGTTACCCAGATTTATCAGCTGAGTCCTGAGCTGTATTATTTCATTCTTCGTTGCCTGCAGGTCCTCGGGGCTCTCGATGGCGTCACTGCCGATAATAAGCTCCCTGGCCCGCTGGAATATATCTCCCATATCGCTCAAGGCAGATTCTGTTATTTCCAGCCATGACTGTGCATCCTTCAGATTCCTCTGGTACTGCTTTATCTCCGCAACATCGGTGCGCAGCTTCAGCGCTCTTGCCGCAACTACAGGATCATCCGACGGCACCTGGATCTTTTTTCCTGTAGCAAGCTGTGCCTGGAACTTGTCCATTCTTGTCAGATTGTTTCCTATATATTTGACCATATTGTTGAGAAGCATGTTATTTGTTATTCTCATGATCCGAACCTCCTGCCCTTATACTGTGCACTATCTGTCCCAGCTATTGCACTGCTACACAAACAACCCGTTTATCAATGTCTCATATATCTCAGACATGGTCTGTATCATTTTTGCAGCTGCGTTATACGCATGCTG
>JAAYPO010000003.1 GCA_012519745.1 Clostridiaceae bacterium
ACACCATCAGCAACCAATTTAGCTGCCAGAGTAGTATCACTGTCTTTCACCTTTGCGTTGAGAGCTTCAACAAGTGCTGTAGCCATATCGTTGTTTGTCAGGTTAGTGACATCAGCGATCTTGGACAGACCCTTGTCAGCAGCAAATGTGAGAACGTCAGCCCACTCAAAGTCAACGCCCTGCTTGTAGCCCATAGCTTCGAGCATAACTTTGTAGATCATCTGAGCGCTTGCTGCGCCTGTAGGCTCGAATTTGTTTCCGCCTACGCCGTTCCAGCCCAGATCGGGGTTAGCCTTCAGGTATGCAAGAATCCTCTGTCCGCCTGCATAAACCAGATCGGCATCATCGAAATTATCTGTGGATAATTCTGCAAGAGCCTCATCCTCTAATCCTATCAACCTAAGATAGAGCTGAGCAGCCTGCATTCTGTTTGTACCTTTTGCAAGGTAAGTGTCCGTGACACCAGCGCCGTCGCCCTTGAGCACGCCCAGAGCTTCTACGATCTGTGCGTCGGTTTTGGTCTCAGCGGCAAATGCAGGAATCGTCATTGTTGCAAGCACGCAAATAGCGACGACTACTGCAAGTAACTTTTTGAGATTTCTCATACTCTCAAATCCTCCTCGTAAATTTTTGGGATAGGCCTGTCTCTCAAGCCGGACTACGCCTCTCCCTTGTCTGATAGCCCGACCCGCCTTACAACTTACTTCAGCAAGGGCAAGCTTCACCCTTCTGAATTCAAGTTGATTATATCACCGGCATTTTTACCAGTCAACATATCCATCCCAAGTGTAAAGAAAATGTAACAGATTTGCAATAAAGCAATACTGCACTTTCCCAGTCACTTTGATATATTATGCCTATGGTGAACATGCCTGCGATGATGCATCCTATCCGGGTACTTACAACTGCAAAATTCTCCCCAGATTTTAGCAAATATAATTATACCACCGGAATGTAAAGGTTTCAATAATAAAGTACAAGTTTAATAAAAACAGGGATAAAAAAGAAGCCGGATAAACCGGCTCCTGTTACGCTGGAAACAAAGAGGCTATTTGGTTTCAAGGCTTCTCTCGGCCATTTCTATAGCTTTTTTGACGATATTGCCGCAGTCTCTGGAAGAAACGGCACCCCAGCCCTCAGCCTCAACTGTACTGTAGACTCCAAGTTCTTTTGCGATTTCATGCTTCAGCTGCTCTGACATCAAGCTCCTGTGTCTACTCACAATAAGCGCCTCCTTTTGGAAAAACCAATCCTCAGCGTACATGATTATATTTCCCTGGTTTTATTGCTTTTATCAAACTTAAATCAATTTATTGATCATACCATAGGTTACCATTTATGGGTTATGTTAATATACTATATAAAGGGAGGTCTAAGGTATGTCATTAACAGACAGAGAGCTTTTTGCCAGACTTATCAGATGCGAGGCTGAGGGCGAGGGCGAAGCAGGTATGAAAGCCGTTGCCACCGTTGTCATGAACAGAGTTCATGTAGCTGATGGTGAGTATTTGCGCATAGGACAGGGAAACCTGCGCAGGGTCATAGAACAGCCATACCAGTTCACATGCCTGCTTACAGAAGTATACGGTCAAATCAACCCCCAGAACGTTTATAACATCCCTGCAGAGCAGATACATTTTGATATTGCCGATTGGGCTCTTGCAGGCAATGTACTGGGCGCAGTCGCGCCATGCCTGTGGTATTACAATCCTTTCAGTGAGACCTGTGAGGGCATGTTCCCCAGGAACGGCTCAGGCAGCTTGTTCAACAGGGTCGCACAGCACTGTTTCTACCAGCCTACATCGCTATACTACCAGACATGAAGCATCGGCACGTACGACACTAATGACAGTTCATTAAAAAAATAGTTACATTATTAATATATAAGTGATACGAGGAGTGGTTTTATGTTATACAGAAATGACTACACAGGAAAAAAGACGGCAGAGACACAATTAAATCAGTACATGCCCTCCGCCGGAACCTTCAGCGGTATGCATTCCATGCCGCAATCCCAGAGCATGCATGGGGGCATGATGGCCGGTCAGCAGGGGGGCATGCAAATACCGGGCTCCACACCGGCAGCAGGAGCTATAACCTATGCAAGTCCCACGACAGTATCTGCCGGCGGTATGCCTTCTGTGCCGTCATCAATGCAGGGTATACTGCCTTCCTCTGTGACACATCCGGGGAATCAGGTACCTTCCACCGTTGAGAACACATTTTTTACTCCCGGATTTTTACGAACTCAGATAGGGCGAAGGATGAGAGTAGAATTCCTGCTAGGGACAAATCTGCTGACAGATCGTACAGGTACATTGGTTGCCGTGGGTGCAAGCTACATTGTGTTAAAGCTTATTGATTCAGATGATCTGATGATGTGTGATATATACTCTATAAAGTTCGTTACAATAATATTGTAGTATCCGGAATACGTTTTCACAATATAATGACCAGCCGTACAGCAGAAGGATTCTTTCTTCTGCTGCCGCTGGACCTAATTGCTGTGTAACTTCGCTCAAACTAGATTTAATTTTTACGGCTCAGATATGTCTGTCAGAGCATCAGATGCCTGGGAATCAACTCTCCAGTCAGTTGCCAGGTCTCCCAATGCTACTATGCCTACCAAGTGATTCTGGTCCACTACCGGTATTCTTCTGATCTGCTTTTGTGACATTATATCCTCCAGGTCATTTACATCGGTATCGGGTGATACAGATGTAATACCAGTGGTCATAATGTTGCTGACCGGAGTAGCTTTGGGGTCAGTGCCCATTACTACATTTCTCACAACAATGTCCCGATCCGTAACCATACCAACAACGCCGCTCTGGTCACAGACCGGTATGGAACCGACATTATACTGCTGCATAAGCCTTGCTGCATCGATTATCGAAGTGTCCGGCTTAATATGCGCCACATTCTTTGTCATGATATCCCTGACTTTCATACTTCAGTTCCTCCTTCACCATATATTACTCAGTCCAGATTAGTTTTCCCGGTTATAACACTTCAATTCAAAGAAAATTTTTCGTGCAGCATGACTTACAGCAGAATATCTGATGCAGATACAAATATATACCCGATCACTATTCCATTTTCTTTCACTAATAATTGATTAAATTCTGTTGGATTATTGTTATCAACATCCTGGTTTTCCAGTATTATTCCTGTTTAGAGCGCTTTTTCACTCCCTTATCCACATGCTTGTGGATAAAACAAAAAATGTGCATTCACCGTGTAACGCTGTAATACCAGGCATTTGCAGATTATCATGAAATTTTTTTGTATTTCAGCAAAAAAACCTGTGGATAACCGCAAGTTTTATCCACAGGTCGTCATTACATCCTGTCTTAACAATGAATTAACATTTTTGTGTATGCTTTTTACACAGCACAAAGCCCTGTGTTATACACACAGGGCTCTGGAATAAATCCGGCGGAGACCTATTTTCCCGGGCCGTCTCCAGCCAAGTATCTTCGGCACTGAGAAGCTTAACTGCCG
>JAAYPO010000056.1 GCA_012519745.1 Clostridiaceae bacterium
CGAACAAGCGAAAGAGAGGGTAATCTGAATGAAGCTTTATGATATTTCAATGCCTATTAATGAAAGTATCCCTGTTTATGGCAACAAAGCCGGGAAAGGCCCTGCCATAACCGTTGTCAATGATCACAGCGTCGGGTCCGTGCACGAGAGCGTGATCAGCATGAACCTGCACACAGGAACCCATATCGACGCCCCTCTCCACATGATCAAGGGAGGCAGTACATTTGAAACCATCGACATAAGCCGCCTTGTCACGCCCTGCCGCGTCTATGATTTCACAGGTGTTGAGGAAAGGATAACAGCCGATGACCTCAGAGCCATAGATATCAAGCCCGGCTCCTTCATTCTGCTGAAAACAAGGAACTCATATTTTGACGGCTTTGATCCGGGATTTGTTTATGTGGACGCATCGGGGGCAGCATACCTCAGTGAAAAAGGGATCGTCGGAGTAGGCATAGACTGCCTTGGGATAGAAAGAGCCCAGCCGGGCCATGAGACCCACAAAACGCTACTGGGAAGCGGCATTATCATACTCGAAGGCCTGCGGCTCGCAGATATCAGGGAAGGCGAGTACAAACTGATAGCCTTGCCTCTCAGAATGACCGGCACCGAAGCATCTCCGGCCAGGGCAGTGCTTATTGAGGAATGAAACAGTCTAAACACAGGGTCCGGATTTTAGGTTCGTGCAATTCCCTACTCCGGCAGGAATTGCCGTACGGAGGGCTGACCATGCTATTGCCGGCTTGATGAGCCGCTCAAATATCCGGGCATTCAGTTCGTGCCTTCTCCTGCTCCGACAGGAGTTCAGACGGCTCACAAATCTATTTCCAGCCTGATGAGCCGCGCAAGTATCCTGACCTCATTCTTCGACACTGCCTCCGTGGTCAGCCTGCCGCTGTTTCCCACCAGAAGCAGTTTTCCCTGATCCAGCCTCTTTATCTGGCGTATCAGCCTTGCGCCCTTATACTCGACAAGGCATACGGAATCCTTCTCCGCCTCTGATGTCCTGACGGCCAGTGCCAGATCCCCCTTCATTATCCTGAAACCGGACATGCTGTCGTCCTCTGCTCTGATATAGATGACTTTGTCCTTCGGGCAGCCCTCCACTTTGTTGTCGATTATGGGCAATTGCTTAGATGCAGTTGTCTTCTCCAGATCGTACCCGTAGACAGGTACGGTCATGATGACTCCTGCAAGTGCTTCGGTCCAGATTTCCCTCACCGGCTTCTCGATCACTTTTTTAACTGTTTTGTCGGGCTCAGGTCTGCTTCTAATCTCTGTTTCATCAAACAAGTCAAGCTTTCCTGCCTCCTGACGCAGGACCCTCGACACCCTGTTGATAAGGTCGCTGTTCATGACCCTTTTGCCGCTCTCGACCTCATCTATGAACCTTTCGGAAACACCGATAAGCTTTCCGAGCTGCTTCTGCGTCATTCCTGCTTCCTTCCTTAGTCTGCATATCTCAGAACCTATCCTGCTCATAGCACATCCTCCAATTACGAAATCAATAACATAATATACTTCCGGACCAATTGAATACAACCGTCTCACTGCAAAATCCTGCATACTACAAAATATATCCTAGAGGAAAACGATCAGCAAGTCAACGCTGTCAGACCATCAGCACCGGTGCGTTTGAGTGCGGTGCGCAAAAATTGAAGTTCTGGGCACATAAGGGGGTGCGGTTGCTGGAAATATTTCTCATATACAGACCATTGAGTATCACCATTAATTGTTGCGATAATCAAAATGAGTGATATAATAAATTCGAATACAACGAGGCGACAGATGTACTCCGCCTCGTTGAAACACGCAAAGGCAATTTCGCAAAAAGCGGACAAATCATTTCACGAAAAGAAGGTAATCGATGGTGGAAAAGAAAGCTGAATACGACATCATAGACATACATGCCCATATATTTCCCGATAAAATAGCTGAGAAGGCTGTCGATTCTATCGGAAAGTATTATGGCGTAGCAATGAGGCGCAGCGGAACTGTGAATGGTCTGCTCGAAAGCGGCAGTAATATCGGGGTCAAAAAATATATCGTCCACTCCTCCGCTACCACTGTTGAACAGGTAAAGGCAATAAATGACTATGTGTCCGGTGAAATGCAGGCTCATCCTGAATTTTTCGGCTTTGCCACACTCCACCCCGATCTGCCGGATATACCGGCGGAGGTCGAAAGAATCATCGGGCTGGGACTCAAGGGTCTGAAGCTGCATCCCGAATTCCAGCACTTCACCGTAGATGACGACAGCATGATGCCTGTTTATGAGGCAGTAGAGGGCAGGCTTCCGGTGCTGATACATATGGGCGACCAGAATGTGGATTCCTCGAGCCCGGTCAGGCTTGCCCGGGTACTTGACAGGTTCCCGAAGCTGGTTGTCATTGCAGCCCATTTCGGCGGGTACCGCATGTGGGATCTTTCATGGGAGTATCTCATAGGCAGGAATGTTTATATGGATACCTCAAGCACCCTTTACTTTATCACTCCTGAAAGAGCGGTGGGGATGATCAGAAGGCACGGTGTCGAAAAAATGCTCTTCGGCTCCGATTTCCCAATGTGGGATCACAGGGAGGAACTGGACAGGTTCCTTGCCCTGGACCTTACCAAAGAGGAGCGCAGGGCGATCCTCTCCGGCAATGCACACAAGCTTTTGTCTATTTAAAAGCTTCCATCATCATCGGTCTGCAATTCACTACAATGCGCTTATAACACACGGACTCGTATCCTTCCCCAAACGGAATTCCCCACGTGAGCCATCCACAACAGCCTCATAATCCCCGCGGAAGCCGGTCACGGTCACTGAGCCCTCTTCGTCGGTAACAAGCTCCATGGGCTTTGTCCACCATTCGTTCCGGATGAGGCCGCGCAGCGCTTCATAAGCAGGCTTGATCCTGCTGTCCGCGGTTATGAGCCCTGACGGCGCCTTGAGCCAGCCTCCGTCAATGAAGCCCCACCAGGTGATCGATTCGATATTCGGGTCGGCAAACAGGGTCCTGTAGTGGGTCTCGACCTCCCGTGCCTGCCGCTCGAGCCCTTCCGGCGTTGAAGGCCACTCGTCCACAACATAGTCGTTCAGGTCAACTATTTCAGGCGGCATTATCTTTCCGGACACAAGAGTGTTTTCTGTAAAGTGCAGCGGCAGATTGAATCTGGAATAGCGCTCCAGTATCTCCTGTGTTTTTTCCACTCCCCAATAGCCCTGATGCATATGGGACTGTATACCGATGGCATCTATGGGCACCCCAGCCTCAAGACAGCCTTCGATCAATATGTCATAGGACTCGGAGGTCTCAAAATCATTTATAAGCAGGACTGCTTCCGGATTTGCCTTTTTTGCGGCCGCAAAGACCTCCCTGACAAGACGGATGCGTCCAAGCTCCTTGCAGACGCGTGTGATACCGTTATCATATTTGTCAAAGATCGGCATGATAACTACCTCATTGATCACATCCCACATGTCCACGATCCCGGCAAAACCGCTCACATCCCGGCGTATCCTGTTGAGCTGCACAGTGAGGATATCCCTGTTGTCAAGCTCCATAAGCCACGGAGCGGTCCCAGTGTGCCAGCAAAGAGGATGTCCCTTAAGTGCGACACCCTTCGAACGCAGCCATTCGGAGGTCTTTTTCATCCTCTCCGTATCGGGCTGCCCTCTGACAGGTTCAAAGCGCCCCCAATAGAACGGCAAAGTGGTGAAATTGAACAGATCGAAGAACAGTCTGAACCTTTCTTCAGCTATCTCCTTATCCCTGCCCTGCAATTCACCATTGGCAAAAGGTAATGCGCTAAATTCGGTGCATCCGAATAAGAACTCGTGTCTTAACTGTTTTATGGATACATTCCGATTAATCAGCGGCGATCCATCCCTGCCTCTGAAAGTTATTTTCCTGCTCCCTTTACGATGTCCTAGCTGTTCCCTGCCATCACTGCCCATGGTTAGCCTCCTTTTATTCGATGCTTTTTTTGCGGGTGCAAAGCATTGCCTGCTTTATATTCTATTATAACGCATCGTTCAGAGAAAATCAGTGACAGAATGATGCTTCCGAGCATGATCACAAGAATGACCGCCAGAGAGTCGATCACGGAAATATCGATGCCGAACATCGGTATCAGCAGCTTTATACCTGTGAATGTCAATATCATGGCGGCGCCGTATTTCACAAAGCGAAACTTGTCATGGAGCCGGCGCAGCAGAAAATACATACTTCTCAAACCCAATATTGCAAAAATGTTGGAGGTGTATACGATAAAAATATCTGTTGTTATGGAAAATATGGCCGGGATGGAGTCCACTGCGAACAATATATCTGAAAATTCGATTATGATAAGTACTGCAAGGAGAGGCGTAGCATGCCTTCTGCCGTTCTTGACGATGAAAAAGCACTCGCCGCGCATGGTATCCGTCACGGGCATTATCCTCTTCAACATCTTCAATGCGCCGCTGTTTTTATAATCCGTCCCCTCGTTGCTGCTGAAAACCATCCTCATGCCGCTGAACACCAGTGCTGCGCCAAATACGTACAACAGCCAGTGAAAATTGTTTACAGCGATGACGCCGAACAGAATAAACAACAGCCTGAAAACCACTGCAAAGAAAATCCCGTAATCAAGCACACGCCTTTGATCCTTCAGTCTGATTCCAAAGCTGCTGAAAACAAACAGAAACAAAAACAGATTATCAACACTCAAGCCCTTCTCGAGTATATATCCGCCCAGGAATTCCAATGCCTTTTCCCTGCCAAGCAGCAAATACACGCCGGCATTGAAGCACAGCGCGGCGCATATCCAGAACACTACCCAGACAAGTGCCTTCCTGGCTGGCATTTCCCTTCCCCCTCGATGAAACACTGATGTTACAACATAATTTATATTCGCATCCCTTGCAAACATGCATCCGGGAGTGAAGGGCAAAAAAAGACCATACCCTTCCGGGTACAGTCCATAATAATAACCTCTGGCATCTATATAATTATCATCCTGTTATCGTCCTTTGATCACAGCGCTTTCAATAGCGGGATCCAGGTTTTTGATGAAGTATTCGGCATCCTCCTTCGTTCCTGCTACGTCTGCATAATGCATAGGCACGGCAATGCGGGGCTTTATAATACCGGCAGCCCTGACTGCCTCGTCAGCTGTCATCGTATAAGTACCGCCCACAGGAAGAAAGGCGACATCTGCCTGAATTTCCTCCATTTCAGGAATGAGATCGGTATCACCGGCAAAATAGTATGCTGCATCATCGATGTAAACTATATAGCCGACCCAGTCATTCTCCTTTTTATGAAACTTTTTCCCGATGTTGTACATCGGAACCGTCCTGAACTTCAGCCCGGCTGCTTCATAGCTTTTAGAAGGCAGCACGCCCAGCGTATTCCCGAAGCCTGCAGTCTTGAGGGCTTCGATACAGTTTTCCGGCGCGACCAGAACAGTATCCTCCCTGACGATATTTTTAATAGAATCCGTATCCAGGTGATCATCATGGCTGTGGGAAATAAAGATGAAATCAGCATCCTTCCTGTTTTCATCCAGCAGAAAAGGATCAAAGTAGATCGTCCTGCTCTTCTGAATGCGTATTCCTGCATTTTTGTGAAGGCTTACGCCCTTTAATAAATCCTTTGTCATTCTTCTCCCTCCAAATCTATCCCTATCATCTTCATCAGATATTTTGCATTTGTTGTCGTGCTCCTGCCGGGCCTGAGCTTGTAGTCGAACTTAATCTCATTGCCGGCATATTTCTCCGTAAAATGATAATTCTTTATCTTCACTCTATTTTCCTGCTCAAGCTCACAGAGTTCGAAATCATGAGTCGAAATAAGGCCGATTATCCATTTCCTGTTCAAGTTCTTCAGAACGCTCCTGGCGCCGGTTATCCTGTCAGGCGAATTGGTCCCCATGAATATCTCATCTATCAGATATATCATGGGAAGCTCCCTATGTGAATGATCTATGATCCTTTTTACCCGAAGCAGCTCTGCATAGAAGGTCGATATCCCGCTGACCAGGTCATCGTGCACACGCATGGATGTAAACACATCCATGATCCCGCACTCAAGTCTGTCTGCAAATACAGGCGCTCCTGCATATGCCAGCACCAGATTTATTCCAACTGTCCGAAGCAGTGTTGTTTTGCCGGACATATTGGAGCCGGTTATCACACATGCGCCCTTTTCCAGTACAAAATCGTTACGGACGCATTCCTCTTCCCGGATCAGAGGATGGCCTATCATCACCGAGGCAAAACAGGGTCCTCCTTCATTCAGCTCCGGCCAGGCCCACTCCGGATGCAGATGCCCTATCACTGCCAGACTGGCCAGCGCCTCCATTTCCCCAACTGTCTCAAGCCACTTTCTCGTATTAGCTCCATACTGCTTTTTCCATTCTTCCAGAGTAAAAGCACAGTGATAATCCCACAGCAGGATCACATTAAGCAAAAAATGCAGAACGGTGCTGAATTTCAGGTCCACCGCATTAGCAATACCTTCGAGTGCTTTGAGCGAGTCCGACGAGGATACATCTGCCGCAAAGAGCTTCTTTTTCAGCTCATTGAGGTGATCATCGGCAAACTCTTCATTTTCAATACATTTGAGCAGATTCGTATATGCTCCGAGATGCTTTCTCATGCCATACACCGTGCTGCATATCCTGGTATTTTTTTTGAAACCCGCTGCAAACACCACCATCTGCAGCGTCAGCAGCAGCACCGGCACAAAAAACGGTACGGGTCCGCCAAGGGACCACAATACGAATGACAACACCAGCAAAAAGGGCAGCACATGAATGATACTGATAAAGCCTTTTTTTGTATAGCCATCCAAATGGCTTTCAGTGTATTCCAGCAGCTTTTCCGGATCCTCCGACACGCCCTTTGCCTGCATACCTTCGCTTTGCAGCTTCTGACAGAAATCCAGCTTTTGGATCAGCTCTTTTACAGCCCTCTGCCTGCGCATTATGGAGGCAGGCTCCTTGTCGGGAGCTGCAAGCAGGTCTCTGAGTTTAAGCCTTCCATACCAGGTGTTTGCACAGGATATCCATTGAAACAGCGATTTAGGGCCAAAAATGTCCAGATCATCTGCATACTGATGTGACGGGTCTGAAAATCCACCGCCGTTGTCCTTGAATGAAGTCCAGCCTGAGCCCAGTCTTTCCATGTACATTTTGTTTACTTCAGCTCTGCACCTCAGCTCGGTCAATTCCTTTGACACCCTTTTGTGCTTCACTATCAAATATGTAAAATTGACTATTGCCGCCAGAGCCACCAGTACTCCGACAAACACACCCACCTTTACAACGGCCGCTATTACAGCGGCGGTACCTGCCAGAAAGGAAACCAGCCTCAGATTGCTCAGGCGGTTTGCTTCCTTTGCTTTTTTTGTCTCAAGCTCTGTGAGCTTTCTGAATCGCTCCTCAAAATCCGCATATCTATCCACTGCGCATCCTCCATCTGCACCGGCTGCTGCCCTGGTTCGTATTTGCAGCCTATGGTATTGCAGCTTCCCTATCCATCAGCATATAGTACTGTACAATACTATAGTTATAAATCAAATCCTTTGTCTTTTGCGAGGGCTTCTCCGTGAATTCATCCCCTTCTTTGAAAAAACGGTTGGTAATGACCGGCAGCTCCTTTTTCAGGACTGAAAGGTAGTTGAAATAATTGCCTCCATTGATGCCCGTCGCCTCGAGAAGCTCAGTGGCAAGGTAATTGGGGCTGATTTGGGGGGCTGTCCCTTTTTTTACCGATATACCCTTTTCCAACAGCATTTTTTCCGCTGCTTTATTTACTGAAATGAAATATGGTGTTTCATATTTGTTTAGAAACGCCTTCAGCGTCCCATCGGCGTCTACATCAAAGTCCATGGCCTTGTAGCCGATGTCGTTCTCCCCAAGATACGGCAGATGATCGGCAAAATACAGGAAAACGACCGGCTCGTCCATTTCCATGATGCTGTCGGCAAAAGCTCCAAGAGCCTTGTCACAGCGCATCACCCCATTCAAATAATTGTTGATGATATTGTAGACAGCATCGTCCATAGTTTCCTTGCGCTTGAGTATCTGAGGATACCCCAGATCCTTTTTGGAATAAGGCCCATGGTTGTCGATATCCACCACGAACTGAAAAAATGGCTTGTCGGGTTCTTTCTTGAGTTGTTCGCGGAATTTGTCCAGTACAAAGGCATAGGTGTCCTTGTCAGAAATATAGCCGTGATTCATTTCCACCTTGCTCAGATCCATATCGTTTTTGAAATAGATATTATCAAAATCGAAAAAGCTGTATACATTTACCCTGTTATAAAACCAGGATTCGCCGGGATGGAAGGCCATCGTGGCATATCCGTTGGATTCCAGGGCCCTAGCCAGAGAAAATGTATCCCGTCTGATATAGTATGAATACGGACTGAACATTTCAGGCATTATAGGCATGGAATGGCCTGTGAGGAATGCAAACTCCGTATTGGCGGTCCCTCCCCCAAAGACATTGGTAGTTATCCTCCCTGTATATGCATTCTTTTTGATCCGATTAAAGTTTTCAAGGGGATCAAAACCCTCATTGAATTCAATGCCGGGGATCCTGTCAATGTCATAAAATGCCTCGCCCATTACCGCTATGATGTGTGGCAGATCGCCCTCAATGACCTTGTAGTCCGGCAGCTCATATCCTGCAAGGGCTTGCTTTGCCGCTTCCTTGCTATATTCGTCAGGCTTGACGGACCGGTATGTCCCTGTCCGGACCATGAATGAATACAGGAAGCCTCTGGATTTGTAAAGATTGACCCGGGAATACACTGAACCGGTGACCTTAAATCCGTCATAAAGGCCTGTGTTTTTATATATGCCGATGTAAGATACAGTAAACAGAACCGCTGCAGCAGCCATACCCGCGATCCTTACGGGCCAGCGCAGTTTTTCCGACCTCACGAAAAACAGCAGCAGCATAGTCATTACAAACCAAAAAGCAAGACTCAGTATCATGACGAAATTAAAAGGCAGCTCGGATAGCTTGATCACGGTGGCAGCCTCTGTTCCAAGCAGAATATCCGGCGGCGTAAAGGGTTCTTCCCTCAAATCCATCATAAACCGGTTGATGATGTGCATCACGATGTACAGACCTCCGCCCAGTCCAAATGTCAACCAGAGCCTGGAGCTCAAATGATAGAGCAGCAACATGAAAAGCAGCAGCGGAAGCATGTTCAGCAAAAAAAGAAGCGGAGCCTTTATGTATCTTTCAATATTGACCATGTCCACCACATCGGACAGCACGATGCCCAAAATTGACAGAACAATAGAAAACGCAGCCACCAACAGTATGTTTACAAAATATCTCTTTATACATATTGTGTATTTCCTGGTGTATTTCCTGGTCAATGACTAAACCTCCCGAATTATCGTATCATGAATCAACACATTTTGTAGTGTATCGTTATAACGCACCACTATAGCGTATCGTTATAACGCAACGTTATTCTTGACATCGGTACGTTACTATATTCAACATCTGTTCATCAGTCAACTGGCCAAGCAGCCTATTCTAAAGACGTACAAGTCCATGTGTCCGCTTCATAAACCGGATACTTTCATCGCCATATTCGGCTCTGATATCCGCAAGGCTCAGGATTTTCACAGGACATCCAAGCGCATCCCCACAGCCCTCCAATCATGCCGCCCTCATAACGGTCCGCATTTTCACCCCGCTCATAGAAGATATGTACAACATAGGATTATACCATTTATGGCACCGAAATGAAAACCTTTTGACATGTATGACAGAGGCAGTTACTGCTGCCATAAACGATAGTGAACAAAATTTCAAGTGGCATCAGGCAAATCTATCAATGCAGTTGACAAATCCTGCGGGCATGTATTATCATGTATGGAAATAACACGATATGGCAAATGCAATGAAGAGAAGAGTAAGTCATCCAGGTCCCTCACAGAGAGCTCCGGGGCAACCGCCCGGCTGAAAAGGAGCAGGGAACAGACGGCTGAAGATGGTCTCGGAGCTATTCACGGTGAACAGGCACATAATGCCTCTCAGCCGCTGACGGCAGCGTCCGTTATAACGCCGGAGAATGGCATACAAACATCACTGCTTGTATAAGTTCTTTCTGAGGCCGGTGCTGTGAAGTGCCGGTAAACCGGGGTGGTAACACGAAGCCTAATGCTCTCGTCCCCAGGACAATATCCTGGGGGTGGGAGCTTTTTTATTGACAGCATATAGATACAGGCCCGGGAAATATGAATACAGGCTTAAGAGGAAACATGAGTACAGGTTTCACAGAATGAAAGGAAGTGTAAAAATGAACATAATTATAGGAAATGCATGGCCATATGCCAATGGCTCGCTGCATATCGGCCACATCGCGGCGCTGCTGCCAGGTGATGTTCTGGCCAGGTACCACAGAGCAAAGGGCGATACGGTGTTTTTAGTATCAGGCAGCGACTGCCACGGCACGCCTGTTGCCATCAGAGCAAAGCAGGAAAACAAGACGCCGGAAGAAATCAGCGATATGTCTCATGATGAATTCACCGATTGCTTTGACCGGCTTGGCTTCTCTTACGATCTATATACGAAGACATCCGGCGAAGATCACAAGGATTTTGTGAAGCAATACCACAAAAAGCTGTATGATGGAGGCTATGTTTACGAGAAAACGTCACAGCAGGCATACTGTTCTACCTGCAGGCAGTTTCTGCCGGACAGATTTGTAAAGGGCATATGTCCTAATTGCGGTGAGAATGCCCGGGGCGATCAGTGCGAAGCCTGCGGCAGCGTGCTCGAGCCTGAAAGCCTGCTGGATGCAAAGTGCTCGATATGCGGTGATTCACCTGAGCTTAGGCCGTCGGATCACCTGTATCTGGCTGTGACAAGAATGAAGGATGAACTTGATAGTTATGTTGAGAGCCATAAAAACTGGCGCAAAAATGCATATGAGATGTCAAAAAGATATATAAACGAAGGCTTGAGGGACAGAAGCCTGACAAGGGATCTGGACTGGGGCATCGATGTTCCGAGGGAGGGCTATGAAGACAAAAAGATATATATCTGGGCTGAAAATGTTCTGGGCTATGTCTCGGACTGCTTCGTGCTTTGCCGTCAGAAAGGCCTTGACTTCGAGACCTTCTGGAACAGCAGCAGGCAGTACTACGTTCATGGCAAGGACAACATACCGTTCCACACCATCATCCTTCCCTCGCTGCTGCTGGGCCGGACGGACACTAGGTTAAAGCTTCCCGACGAGATCATATCCAGCGAATACCTCACACTTGAGGGCAGAAAAATATCTACAAGCGGCAACTGGGCTATATGGGCAAAGGATCTGCTCAGCCGCTATGATCCGGATTCGATCCGGTACTTCCTCATCGGCAACGGCCCTGAGCAAAGGGACACCGACTTCACATGGACCGAGTTTATAAACAGCCACAACGGAGAATTGCTTGGTGCATACGGCAACCTTGTCAACCGAAGCCTTGTATTCATACAGAAATTCTTTGATGGGAAAGTTCCGGAAGCCGCAAGATATAGCGGGGCTTCCGATACAGCAAGGCCCAGTGCAGAGTCCGCTGCTTTACATGACTTAGTTCCTGACGTCACAACTGATCCGGTACCTGAAGCTCCCGATATACAAAGTGCAGAACTGCTCCGCTCATTCCACTCACTATATCATTCAGCAGGAGAGCTTATCGAAAATGGCAGCTTCAAGGCAGCGTTGGAATCAATATTTGCGTGTATCAGGAGGGCAAATAAATACTTTGATGAACAGCAGCCCTGGATAACAGTCAAAAGCGATCTGCCAAAGTGTAAAACAACATTGAATACCTGCGTGCAGGTCATCGCCAACCTATCGATGCTGCTGGATCCCTTCCTGCCCTTCTCCTCAAAAAAGCTCAGGGATACTCTCTCCCTTGAGAAACCATCTTGGCAGCCGGTTACGGTTTCATCCGACACCGCCCTGGGCAATGTGGAAATAATGTTTGAACGGCTGGACAAGAAGATCATAAAGGTAGAGCAGGACCGGCTGTTCGGGAAATGAGTATTGATGATTTACAGTTGACTGCGGTAAAGTAAAAATATAACATATACATAAGAAGTTTAGCAGGCGCATTGGTCTCATGGGTTCGGGCACCGGTGACCCTTAGTCCCAGGTCACGGCAGAGGAGGCAAAAGTATGATTTTGATACCATATCCCCACAAATTGACAGAATCATCAGGTGTGTTCCGCATGTCGGAATTGACACAAATATTCCTTGATATCGGATGCGATTATAGTGA
>JAAYPO010000057.1 GCA_012519745.1 Clostridiaceae bacterium
AATCCCCATTATATCTCATATGGAACAGTCTAGGGGTTTTCCCCGGCAGTCAGACCGCTTCTTAGCCTCTTTTGCAAATATGGTTTCAAACAGCGATAATGCTCTCATACCGGCCAGTAATCGTGCATCTGATCTATTATCCACCATACCCACTCAAGGCAGGCTACGCTGTTCGCAGCATCATACGATACCGCCTAACAGGTTTAATCCCTGATCGTAGTCGATACACAGCGTCATGTCTTTGAGCAGGAGAAAATCTCCATACCCGTCTGTCATGATTCTGCTTTCTTCCACAAGTCAGGGTCTCCACGGTAAAGGGGTCAACGCCTGCATGCCATTGCAGATCGCCCCTGAACCTTAACTCCCAGCATCGACCCACCGCTGGGCGCAGCAAGCCGACACAAGGAACTTCATCGATATGCCCTTAAACGGATTTTTAGGCCCGTCTTCAGAAGCGGCAGTACTGACTAGAATACTGCGCCACCTTGTTTCGAATTCTCATTATAACATATATGCGAAAACTGATAAAGAATTACTTAGGTCCTGTTTCACACCCTAAAAGACCTGGTGCTTTTTTATGTCGATTTATCACCGCAATACTTATCCAGGATACATGCAATGAGCTTCATCAGTTGTCCCTGTCTCTTATGAATATTGCCAGATCCTTCAGAAATCCGGCTCTGTCCCCAAAGCATTTCAGTGAATCCACTGCCTCTTGTATCATTTCATCGAGCAGCTCCGATGCCCTTTCTGCTCCGTACAGGGTAGCATATGTTGATTTATTTGATGCAGCATCGCTGCCCGACGGCTTTCCCATCTGCTGGGAACTGCCGCTGACATCCATGATATCATCTTTGACCTGGAAGGCCAACCCTATATTTCGTGCATATTTGCCAAGGCTTTCATATTCATCCGGCGTTGCCCCGCATATACTGGCTGCCGCAAGCACAGGAGCCTTTATCAATGCACCGGTCTTACATCTGTGCATATATTCGAGGGTCTCACCTGATACTCTCTTTCCTTCCGACTCCATATCGATGACCTGCCCAAGGATCATCCCTTCGGCGCCGGCGCCGGCCGCTATGACATTGATCGCCTGGGCATAGTTCTTTGTATACAGACTGTTTTTGACAACGTGGGTTATCATCAGCTCATATGCCTTGTTGAGCAAAGCATCTCCCGCCAGGATCGCCGTTGCTTCTCCAAAGACCTTGTGATTCGTAGGTATGCCCCTTCTGTAGTCATCGTCGTCCATAGCAGGCAGATCGTCATGTATAAGGGAATATGTATGTATCAGCTCTATCGCACAGGCAAAGACCATCACATCGTTGATGTCGCCCTTTAGCAGCTCACACACAGCAAGTGCGAGAACAGGGCGCAATCTTTTTCCTCCGGCTGCTACGCTGTACTTCATCGCGTCATAGATGACTGCACCGGGACCCGCACCCGTTTTAACAATACCGTCCAGTGCAGCATTCACTGCCTTTACGTATCCGTTGTATTTACTCTTAAAATCCATAGCATATGTATGGTGACACTTCTTTGCAAGGGGTATTCCGGATTGTAAATCAGTAAACTGATTTGCAACGGGCGAGAAATGTCACCAATGTCCTATACGGACAACTCCTTTTCTGTTATTCCGTTTTCGCCTTCGATGAGCATGGTTATGCTTCTTTCAGCTTCATCAAGCTTTTTGTTGCAGTACTTCGTCAGTTCGACGCCTCTCTTGAAAAAGCCTATGGACTCATCCAGCGTCAGCTCTCCTTTTTCTAGCCTCTTAACAATTCCTTCCAGCTCGGCCATCGCCTGCTCGAATGTGATTCCTTCACTGTTCATTTTCATCCCCCTTGATACCATCTACAGTACAGTCCAGCTTTCCATCTGTCAGACTTATTTCAAGTCTTTGCCCCAGACTGACGGAATGCACCGATTTTATCAGAGTATCGTCCTTTTCAGACCTGATTATACAATAGCCCCTTGCCAGCGAACTGAGCGGACTGAGTGAATCCAGCTGTGCCGCCAGCAGAGAGAGTTTGTTCCTTTGATCGATCTTCAGAGCCTCCAGTGCCTTCTCCATATACCTCTTTTGCACATCCAGCAGCATCCTGCTCTGATAGATCCTGTTATACGGCTGCTTGAAGGCTGTGCTTCCTTCGAGCCTCTTCAGTGAAAGCCTTTCCATGGATGTCTTTTTATTTATTGCATTTCTCAGCCGCATTTTCAACCCGTCCAGCCTGTTTTCCATCACAGCCCTCTCAGGCATGGCGATCTCTGCTGCTGCAGAAGGAGTGGGTGCTCTGACGTCTGCCACAAAATCGCAGATGGTGTAGTCGGTTTCGTGACCCACTGCCGAGATCACCGGAATATGTGATCCATATATGCTTCTTGCAACGATCTCCTCATTGAATGGCCACAGGTCTTCAAGAGATCCGCCTCCCCGGCCGACAATGATCACATCCACATTATCAAGCTCATTGAACCGCCCGATGGCTGCAGCTATCTGGCCTGCCGCCTGTTCTCCCTGGACCTGCACCGGGTAGAGCTTGATATTCACATTATAGAACCTTCTGCTCAGTACATTGATTATGTCTCTTATCACAGCACCGGTGGAGGAGGTGACAACTCCTATTGAACGCGGTATATATGGCAGCTTCTTTTTCTTTTCCGCATCGAACAGACCTTCTGCGGCAAGCTTGTTTTTCAGCTTCTCATATGCGATATAAAGAGCGCCTATCCCGTCAGGCTGCATTTCCTCTGCATACAATTGGTACTGTCCGTCCCGTTCAAAAACAGAAATGTAACCTCTTATGATGACCTTCATGCCATCTTCAGGCATAAAAGCCACCGAGGATGCATTGGATCTGAACATAACACATCTCAGAAGTGATTTTTCATCCTTCAGCGTAAAATAAAAATGACCGGAATAGTGGTTCTTGAAATTCGATATTTCGCCCTTCACCCACAATCCGGAGAGTATGACATCCTTTGCTACAAGCTCCTTTATATATCTATTGAGTTCGGAGACAGTAAGTGCGCTCATTTTGGGCATGATATTCAACCGCCGTTTTTCTGTGCTTCCGTATCGGAATCACTGATATTTGGATCAATGGAAGAAATCTTGCTCAGTATGCCGTTTATAAATGAGCCTGCTTCCTCACCGCTGTAACGCTTTGCCAGCTCCACCGCCTCATTTACCGACACATTGTAAGGGATATCGCTTCTGAAGCAGATCTCGTATATGCTCAGGCGCATAATGGACAGATCGATTTTTGATATCCTGCTTATTTTCCATCCCTTGGAATGCTTTTCTATCAAATTGCTGATGGATTCATTATTTGCAAAAACACCATCGATGATATCGTTTATGTATGCCTTGTCATTGGGAGCCAGCGAATTCTCTTCAAAGAAACGCTCCTTTTGAGCTTCCCGGTCATCCTTCTGTATTTCCAACTGGTATAACAGCTTCATAGCCATCTCTCTGGAGGCTCTGCGTCCCATTGTTTATCCTCCTTATATCATAACACCCTTGCTGCAGACACCGGCGGATACCTCACCATGGTTATCGATATGTCCCCGGCGGCAAGACCCTGTCAAGCAGGTTTTTTATGTAATTCTTGTCCTCGTGCATTCTTTTTCCAATATAATAACCCAGGCCCGTCAATATTGCAATAAAAAGCACCTTCAGAAAGCCGAGCACCAATATGAGCACGGCCAGCAGAAAACCGATGGCCGCTCCCTTGATAGCGCCCTTGTGTTTTATATAGTATGCCAGCAGCTTTTCTGTATTCATACCTAGCCTCCTTACTCCACTCTTGGCTTATATGTGACACCGGAGTAGATGCTGTCGACTATGACCCTTACATTCCTGACAGTTATGCCTGACGCATCCTCCACCGACTTTTTCACACATCCCTGCACCTCTTCGGAAATGACGGGTATACTGATATCAGGCATCACTACGACCCTCACCTCTATATCCACTCCATCATCTGCTTTTTTGACCAGCGTCTTGGACTCCTTTATGCCATTTGACCTTTTACATGCATTGATTGCTATGTTTTCGATGGAATTAAGGGATATCCTTATTTCCCCAATATTAGTATGTTTACTGACAGCCTTTTTATCCTTGCCGCTTCTGACGCCTGATAAAAGAAACATGATGCTCAGTGCGAAAAACAGCAGGGCTGTGACGAATACGGCAACTCTAAGCGCCGTGGCATTATCTGTGGATATGACATGTATTATGCTCTCTGATATATCGACAAAGGCCTGGGGAACAATGACCACATACATCGCGAATGCGGAAAACACTGCAAGGCAGAAAGCATATACAGCCAGCAGTACTCTGAAGAGAATTTTCATTTACCATACCACCCCTCATTATTTTTTCATCTTTTGTTGAATCGATCCCTTTATTATTATTATTAACATTATAGTTTATTTTCCCAAAAAAATAAACCCTGACGGGTTTATTATCAAATACGTATTTATTTTGTCCTTGTCTGTTCTTCCAACAATTCTTTTTTATGTTCCTTCTCTATATTCACACCCTGAATATGTATATTGACTTCCACCACATTCAAGCCCGTCATATCCTCCACGGCATTCTTGACTCTCTCCTGTATATTCCATGCCACCTCCGGTATACGGTAGCCATACTCGACGATTATAAACAGATCGATTGCCGCCTCTTTTTCTCCTACCTCGACCTTCACACCTTTAGAAAGGTTCTTTCTTCCAAGGGCTTCAGCTATGCCCCCCGCTATGCCTCCGCTCATGGAAGTAACACCGGGGACCTCCATTGCTGCTATACCGGCAATGATTGCCACCACCTCGTCGGTAATCTTTATGGTCCCTATATCATTGACTACGCTTTGAACATTCTCTTCCATATCTTACCTCCATAGGCTTATTAGTGTATAAAATATTATAACACTTTAACTGCAATGTGTAAAATGGATGCAAACAACAATTTGCGACATATCTGCATGATACACCGCAAATCACTATGAAAGCTTATATTTTCAGAACATCGTCCTGATATGTATGTCAGCTACATCCACATCAGCCTGTCTTGTAACTATGTCTGTGATCTGAGCTGTCTGAGCAGTGGAAAGGCTCGGTGTCTTAATGATTATATCTATGCTTCCGTTATCGGCAAACAGAATAAAGCTTTCTTCAAACCCCATCTTATTGATCAGTGTCTCGATCCTGGTTTCCTTTTCTGTGTTTTCAACCATTGCCATCATTTTGATGTGGGCTTCATCCTTTATCTGGGTGCTTGCATTGATATCCTCTGTTATGGACTTTAATGATTCGGCAGCCTCGCTCCTGCTTTGTTCCTTGTCCATTCTGGCCTGTACAAAGTAATCATTTGCTATTTTTGATGCGGTCACATTCGTCTGTTCGTCCATATCCTCGGAGAAGTCCGCTCCAGCTGCTTCAAATCCCTCATTGTAGATCTCATTGTCCACATACACAGCCTCGCCCAGCTTCCCCTCAGCATCCGCTGCCGTGCTGCCCTGCCTGTAGCTGTACTGCAGGTAGCCTGCTACTACTATCAGAAGTATCAGCGCTAAAATGACTATCTGCTTTCTTTTAAATACCATCATCACTCTGCCCCCTTCATGAAACATGCAATTGTTTTTTACATTTTTTGTCCATCTCAATAAATAATATATTCACGTCACTGATTGTTTATAACGCATCTGTTCAAAAGAAAAAATCACTTTTTCCTCTGGATGACCTTCACCTTGTGCATTGGAACATCCAGAACCACAGTCACCGCATTGCATATCCTGTCCCTGACTTCGACGTTCTCAGCGCCTTCAGCCACGACCAGGACCCCTTTTACCTCCGGCTCCAGCTGTTTGAGTACCACAGGACGCTTCCCCCCTGATGCAGAGTCCTCATAGGCAATAGCGCTTTCATATTCCTCCTCTCTCATTTTTCTCTCACCGCCTTCGCTGTCACTCTCTTCGGTGCTGCTGATCCCCTTTTTTATGTCATAGGCAGGTACATATTCCCTGGAGGCCGAGTATGTTATCATCACATCGACCTTTCCGACTCCCTGGATCTGTGACAGAAGGGATTTCAGTCTGATTTCCAGAGCATCCCCGGCATCTGCAGTCCTGTTTTCCTCTGTCTCCTCCACGCTTCCGCCCTGCCGGAAAGGTGGGTCCTCACTGCCTTTTCCGGGGCGCAGCAGTACTGAGCCCGCGATTATGATGATTACTCCTATTATTATCACAACAGCGGTGTTCTCGATGAGCTTTTTTCGGTCCTGGCCTGCGATCCAATCCTTTATTTTCTTAATGATGCCGTTGATTAATTCCATTTTCCTCACCTCTGTATCTGTTTGACAATTATACTTCCGGTCTCAACTCCAAAAATCTCTTCGATCCTTTCAGTCAGGCGCCTTTCCAATCCGGCGTCATATACAGTGCTGCCGGAGTCGTCTCCGTCCATCCCTCCGGTCCTGATGCTTTCGATCCTGTCAACTTTTATAGTGCCTTCCCTGGCGCTGTCGTCTTTGCGGGGAGCAGTGCTGTCCATTGAAGCCGGCTTGCTGTCTCCATTGGAGCCGGCTTTTGTATCGGCTCCGGCATTTCCTCTCATGTACACAGTTATATAGATCCTTTTTATCTCTCCGAAGTATTCCGAATCATGGTCCTCGTTGATAATGACATCTGCCTGCGCATCCTTCACTCCCTCCACTTCCTTTGCGCTTTGTGTGATCTGCTCTATGATGCGCCTGCGGTACAGCTCCGTCGTCTGCCTTAGCTGCTCTTCCTCCAGAAGCTTGCTGGCTTTTTCGATCTCCCTCCTATCGATATTTCCGGCTGCTGCTGTCTGAGCCGCTGAAAAATCGAAATTTTGCCCAAACAGACCTGTTAAAGGTTCGATTATCACGATTATCAATATCGTACCTGTCAAAAGGTTGACATACTTTTTCATCCTGCCTCTCGGAAGCAGCATTTCAACGATCACTACAAACAAAACCATCATTACGATGTTGACTGTCCAGTCCTTGATAAAACCCAGCATAGCATCTCCTATCTCAGCATTGCACTCAGATTTCCGGCACTTATCAATGCAGTCACTGAAATCAAAAACATGAATGCCACCGCTGCAGTCAGCGCAAAAATGTAGAGCATTGACCCTGCCACATCATTTATACAATTTGTTATCCTTGTCTCGGAGATCGGCTCAAGCAATGCACTGGCAGCCTTAAACAGACCAACCATAGCGATGATCTTGAGCAAAGGCACTACACATATCAAAAGTATCCCTATCATAGCCGCTGCTCCGGCTGCATTCTTGATCAGCAGTGTACATCCTATGACAGTGTCTGCGGCATCGGCAAGGGTCTTTCCGACTATCGGTATAAATGTGCTTATTGCAAATTTCGCAGCCTTTTGTGTAGCTCCGTCGATCACTGCTCCAAGCGACCCCTGCAATGTCACTGCGATTATGAATACTGTCAGAATAATTCCAAGGGCCCAGGAAACTATCTGTTTTATCAAATTAACAAGTCTTGTGAGCTGTATCTTATCCGATATATTGTTTACGATCATCAATATATTCGACATGAACACCAGCGGGACAAACACATTCCTTATCAGGGTAGCTGCCGTTTCTACTATCAACAGGAGGACAGGATGCATTATTCCGCCGGCAGTAATATTGCCTCCTGAAATGAGCAGCGCCAGTAAAACAGGGATCGTCGCATACATAAACCCCACCATACTGTCAATAATACCGGTGCCCATTTCGATCACAGTACCAAAGCTGACCAGCAGTATCGATACCGTCACTATGTAGCAAACATAGAATGCGATCCGGCCTGCACCCTCGCTCATAAAATCAGCCTGAAGATTCTTTAAAAGCGCACATATGATAACAAGCACCGTTATTTTTATAAGGATCCCCATGTTTTGATAAAACTCCTTGAAAACCAACCTAAGGGCGTTGCCTCCGATACCTTTGAGGTCGATCCCGGCAGACCCGCTCAGCAAATCATTCATAAGCTCGTCCGCATCATACCCGCCAAGCAGATCCATGCTTTCGTCATCGACATAGTTCTCCAGCTCATCCCTGATCCTGTCCAACCCGCCCATATCATATTGACGCCGAATCAACCCTTCGGTTTCTTCATTTTGGGCTGCACCTTCCTCTGCAGCGCATAAGACCGGCATGAACAGCAGGAGAATGATGAAAATCGATACAGTCTTCATTTTTGTTTTTAGTCTTTTGTAATGCATATGCTTAGTCTCCAATCAAGGCATGATTTTTAGTATCAGGTCCATCAGGGAGGTGATCACCGGTACAGCCAGAACGACGATCATGACCTTTCCTGCCATCTCGATCTTTGATGCTATCGCTCCCTCGCCGGCATCCCTGCATATCTCAGCCCCAAATTCTGCTATGTATGCAATTCCGGTTATTTTCAGTACTGTGATGAAATACGCCGGCTTTATGCCGGCCTTGTCCGCATATTCACCAAGCATATCTACAACTGCCGAGAGCTTTGCAGCCAGCATCAAAAAAATCATTGCGCCTGCCACTATGCTTACCTGTACAGCGATCTCAGGCTTTTGCTTCCTTAAAACGATTATTATCAATGTTGATACAAGTCCTATCCCGATTATCTGCAGAATTTCCATCTATCTCTCTCCCAGCCGTCAGTCAAGTCTGAATATTGTTTTGACCGTATCAAACAGCACTGCGATCTCCTTTACCACCATCAGAAGAACCACGATCAGTCCCGCAAGGGTAGTCATCATTGCCTGCTCTTCTCTTCCGGACCTTATCAGCAGTTGATTGAGCACCGCAACAAGTATTCCGATAGCCGCTATCCTGAAAATCAAGTCAACTCCCATAACCGAACAACCCCTTTTCTAATGATTCAACGAATATCTTAAGTAACAATATTATCAGCGGAGGCAAAATATGCAGTTACAGAAGTACTATTACCAAAGCTATACCACCGAGCATCCCCAGGCTTTTGTACATATTTTCGTTCTTTTTTTTGCTTTCCTCCGCTTTGTCCTCCTGCAAAGACAGCTGCCCCAGTGTCAGACGGATATTTTTTACCTGGCCCTCTATATCCGTATTTCCAAGCAGCTTGCCAAAGGACAGCAGTATCTCTTCATCCTCTTTATTCAGCGCTGTTGTCCTTATACATTGCCGCACCGCCTTTGTCCATGCCTCCGAAGCATTCGGAGCGTTCCCTTCCTTCAATATTTCAACAGTCCTTCTGAAAAAGATCCCGGTTCCGCTTCCTCCCACCCTGCCGATCCTCTCAAATGCTTCGGTGATGATATCGGAAAGGTAGCTGATCTGATTTTCAAACATCTGCAGCAGGCCCTGAAGCTCTCTCAGCTGCCTTGGCCTCTTGCTGCAGTCACCGGACAGTATAAACCCCAAAAAGCTGCAGGATAAAATCACTATTATGCTGCCGGCTATCTTAAAGAGCATCTGTACCTACCCCCGTCAAAACACTCATATTTGTCCCGTCTATCACCTCGGCAAGGGAGCCGGGACCATTTGTATCATTGAGCACTATATACCTTTCAAATACTTTGTCTTGCACAAGCATAAGTACCTCCCTCCTGCTTTTCAGCTCCGAGATATTGTAGCCGTGAGCCGTGGTTATGATCCTCACTCCGGCATTGAGTACGCTATGTACAGCCTGCCTGTCGCCCTCGTTCCCAATTTCATCGGTGATTATCACCTTTGGGGACATGGATCTTATCATCATTTTCATTCCGATGTTCTTAGGACAGCCGTCCAGCACATCCGTCCTGATCCCCACATCGTTCTGGGGTATACCCTTCACACAGGCGGCAAGCTCGGACCTTTCATCCACTATTGCTACCTTGACTCCTTTGAACCCTGTATCGGGCATCCCATTGCTCAGATTCCTGGCGATATCTCTGAGGATCGTCGTTTTACCGCATTGAGGCGGTGATATGATCAGCGTATTGAATATATCAGAGGCATTTTTAACAATATAGCCCATGACCTTTGACGAGCATCCGAATATTTGATTTGACAGTCTTATATTGAGTCCTGAAATATCCTTGATATTTTTCACCCCTGAAGCGTCAAGGACGACCCTCCCTGTGAGTCCTACCCTGTGGCCCCCTCTTATGGTTATGTAACCGTTTTTTATCTCCTCCTGATAGGCATAGACGGAGTTTTCGCTCATCATTTCTATGGAATTTTTTATATCCTCCTGTGTTACGGTAAAACTGCCTGAAGGCTTTGATGAGGGAAGCCCGTCCCTGCCGATAAACCATTCCCTGCAGCTGTTGAGCATAACAAGGGGCTTATCCGCCCTCAGACGTATCTCTTCCAGCGGTTCGAGCCCATAGATCATTGCTCCTTCAATAGCAGCCGCAACTCTCTTTGAAAGCACGGGAAGTATATCCTTATTAAGACTGCTTGTACTCTTCAGCGAAATATTATGTCCATTGCAGGTTTTCATATGTACCTCACATTTCTCTGTCCCGGTATTTTGTGATAAACAAACGCCTTGCCCGATACTTATACTTATTAGGCTTTGTCCCATTTTATGACTAAAAAAGGAGCCGGCATAACAGAAAGACAGTCATTGAACAATAACTGTCTTTCTGCTAAGCCGGCTCCTATATCAACTATTATTATTTCAGTTTTCCGAATTTATCGAGGGGCCAGAATCTGAATACCGCCTTGCCTTCTATCTGTCTGCGGTCTATTGTCCCAAAGGTCCTGCTGTCCTTGCTGACCTCCCGGTTATCCCCCAGCACAAAAAATTCTCCGTCCTTTAGTTTTATTGGGAAGCTCTGCTCCCTTTGGTATGTCTCTCCCCTGACATATGGCTCCATGAGCTCTTTACCGTTAATGTAGACCTTCCCGTCACGTATATCGACTTCATCGCCTGCAGTTGCTATGACTCTCTTGACAAGTCTGACATTGGTCTTGCTCCAGACAGGCTTGAATATTTCACTGACATCTGTCAGATATACCCTTACCCTGTCAAAATAGTTTTCCGGGTACTTGTCCTCCAGAAAAACGATTATATCTCCCTTTGAGGGATCACCAAATGCAAAGCTCAGCTTCTCAACGAAAAGGTGCTGACCCTCTGTCAGCGTGTTCTGCATGGAAGTCTGTCTGACCTGTGTTGTTGCAAACACAGCCGTATTCAGCACGGAAACGATAAGAAACGCTGTGCCGAACACAACGATCCACTCCCATATTTCCTTGAGTACTGTTTTAGCAGACATATCGACACCCCTTTTGTGTATTCAGGCCAAACACCAATAAAAAGGCGGGTCTTCTGTCTCCAGGACCCACCTGATACAACCCCTTGGTGCGTATCAACCTCCACTTGCCATATCAGTCCTCCGGATCGTCACCGCATTCATGACAATCCTGGCAGTCACAGTTCCATTCGATCTCGATTTCCTTATTGCAATGAGGACAGAGGACAGTGTCCTTCTTCATAAAAGCGTCATGAAGATTCACTGTTTCACCACAGTGAGGACAGTCAAATTCTGCAAATATTTCTTCCTCATCATCGTCCTCATCATCGTCGTCATCATCATCGTCATCGCAGTATTCGTCAGCATCATCATCGAAGTCATATATCAGACTTTCGATCTCGGCCAAATCCTCATCCATCTCGTCCACCTGTTCACTTAGCTGTTCCTGTACTTCTTCCATATCATCAACTGCCAGGGCCATATCGTCAAGGACTTCCAAAATCGCTTTGAACAGCTTTCCCTCATTTGTGGTTTGATCCAGCTGCATTCCCTCCGCCAGACCCTTGAGATATGCTACCTTTTCTTTTAAGTAATTCATAAGTACCTCCATTATATTACATACACGATATTTCACTTCTAAATAATATTCCCGCCGAATATCACATTATACAACTACAGGTCATGCCCTTTCCAGATAATCGCCGGTCCTGGTGTCTATCCTGATGATATCCCCCTGGTTTATAAAGAGCGGGACCTTGACTACGGCGCCTGTATCAAGGGTTGCAGGCTTCGTTGCTCCCGTTGCGGTATCACCCTTGAAGCCGGGCTCAGTCTCAATGACCTCCAGCTCCACAAATGTCGGGGGCTCGATGCCAAATACATTTCCCTTGAAGGAAAGTATCTTGACTATCATATTCTCCTTTACAAACCTGAAGGTATCTCCAATGGTATCCTTGCTGATGGGCAGCTGCTCATAAGACTCCATATCCATAAAATAGAAAAGGTCTCCGTCATTATACAGATACTGCATATCCTTCCTCTCGATATGCGCTCTGGGCATTTTGTCAGTAGGATTGAAGGTCCTTTCCACCGTTGCGCCTGTGATGACATTCTTCAGCTTTGTCCTGACAAACGCAGCGCCCTTTCCCGGTTTTACATGCTGGAATTCGACGATCTGGAATACCTGTCCGTCCAATTCGAATGTCGCGCCGTTTCTAAAATCTCCCGCTGTTATCATAAATACCTACCTCCGTTGTTTTATATCTGATACAGATTTGTTCCAATAGCTGCATATGTACCCTATAGTAACTATATAATAATAAGTTAAATAAACACTCATTTCAAGGAAAATTTTCGCCACACCTGCTACAAAACTATCATGTCCTTCGTCGAAGCAGTTAAAACACGTGCTTTCATACCGTCTGCCACCACCATATCTTCGATCCTGACGCCTCCGAGGTCAGGAAGGTAAATACCGGGTTCCACAGTCACCACCATTCCATCCTTCAGTATCATATCACCTCTGACCGACAATGTGGGATCCTCGTGGATCTCAAGGCCGGTCCCATGGCCGAGGCCATGGCCGAAATATTCCCCGTAGCCGGCTTTGCAAATAAACTCTCTTACCACGGCATCGATCTGTTTTCCGGACCTTCCGGATTGCACAGCCTCCAGTCCCAACAAGTTGGCCTCCAGAACAATATTGTATATCTTCTCCATCTCGCCGGCGGGTTTGCCGAGAAACACAGTCCTGGTGATATCGGAGCAGTATCCTTCATATATAGCTCCGAAATCCATGGTAATAACATCGCCTGCCTGGACTTCTTTATCCGATGCTACTCCGTGGGGCATCGAAGCCCGTCTGCCGGAGGCCACTATCGTTTCGAAAGAAGGGCCTTGTGCTCCGAGACGTTTCATATGATGCTCTATCTCAGCGGCGATCTCGAGCTCGGAAATACCGGGCCTGATAAAGCCAAGGATATGCGAAAATACCTGATCTGCTATATCAACGGATTTCTTTATCAGCCTGAGCTCAGCATCCTCCTTCACTATCCTAAGCTCCTCCGCCATCCTCCCGAGGGGTACCAGCCTGACTGACAGCTTATTTGTGTAATCGGTATATTGAGAATATGTCAGGTCACTGTCTTCAAAGGATAATTCACTTATATTATCACTTTCAAGCAGTTTGTTAAGTTCATCGTATACGCTTCCCTGATAGCGCACTATTTCATAGTCGGGAGCCTGCGCCGCAGCCTGCTGCGTGTATCTGAAATCCGTTATCAGCGCTGCCCTGTCATGAGTGATGTACAATATGGCCGATGTCCCGGTAAAACCAGACAAGTACATATAGTTCACCCTTTTAGTTATAAGGGCCGCATCTAAATTCTTCAGCTTCATCTTTGTGCGAAGCTTTTCTAATCTGCCTTGATATGTTTTAGACAATTTGGTTTCTCCTTTTCTAATCACCCAGAATCATCGACGCCGCTCTGAGAGCAACCAAATAGCTGTCTGCTCCGAAACCGCTTATCTGTCCGGTGCAGACAGGAGCTATGACCGACCTGCTCCTGAAATCCTCTCTTGCATGTATGTTGGACAGATGTACTTCGATGCATGGCAGCTCGACAGCCTTTACTGCATCCCTTATCGCTATACTGTAATGAGTATATGCACCTGGATTGAGTAAAACAAGATCATATTTCCCTCTTGCTTCATGGAGCTTGTCTATGATCTCACCCTCATGGTTGGTCTGTACAAAATCCACATCCAGCCCCAGCAGTTCGGCCTCGCGATTTACTTCAGCTGCTATCCCGGCAAGGGTGACAGTTCCGTAGATATCCGTTTCCCTTGTACCGAGCAGATTCAGGTTGGGACCGTTTATTACTATGATCTTTTTAAGCATATTGATATGATTCCCCTTTACAATGCCATATATCCGCAAATATCGTGCCCCTCAGAAGCTGCGGCTGTCATCAGTGTCTGGGTTTTCTCTTGACAAGCACCGCGGCTTTTGTTACTGCCGCTACCACATCGACCTCGAACTGCTGACCGAGAGTATTGATCTTTGAATAAAGCTCACCTTTTTCCGTTACGACATACTTGGGCGGCAGGTCATTTAGCGCTATGGCTGCTATATCAAGAAGACACTTTTCACAGGTGCACATATTGATATCTGACAAAATTTCCTTCATCTGCCCGAATACTATCTCTTCCATGTAGTTTTTTATTTGTGCCATTGTATTACCTCCTCTGCCGGTATATATGTTTTTTTATCCATCACATCCTGTCAGAACCTCATATAACTGAAAAACCACTGTACAAGCTCCCATCCCCACATGATCGTCACAAAGGCCCCTATCACGATAAAGGGACCAAATGCAACAGTATCCTTTCTCTTCTTTATCCCAAAAAGCATAAGAGCCATCGAGATCAGTCCTCCCAACAGTACCGAGGCAGCGAGAGCAGTTATGCACAGCTTGTAGCCAAGGAACAGCCCAATGGGAGCCATCAGCTTCACATCGCCCATGCCCATGGCATCCTCTGTTCTGTAGATCAGCGATCCCAGGATAGCTACCAGAAGCAGAAAGCCTGACCCCGGCAGGAGTCCCGCCAGCGGCGTCCACCATTTGCTGTCGCCGAATATCCAGGGCATGGGACTGATACAGTTGTACACAAAAAAGAGCATGCCGCCTGCGAGTCCGGCCAGCACAAGACCGTTAGGTATGATCCTGTGGTCGATATCGATAAAGAATACCGCTATCAACAGCATGATCAAATATGCATATGCGAAAAAAGGAACAGTAAAGCCATACTTTGAAAAAAGCACTATGAATATGACCGCCGTCAGAAGCTCTACCAGCGGATAGCGCGGTGATATCCGCTCACCGCAATGCCTGCATTTGCCTCTGAGGAATATGTAGCTCAATACAGGGACAAGGTCGATGGCTGTGAGCCTGCTGCCGCAGCCGGTACATGCAGAGGGCGGGGAAACGATGGATCTGCCCTCAGGTATACGGCATATCATAACATTTACAAAGGAACCTACGATAAGCCCCAAAATAAAAATAATCACATATAAAGCAGCCATAATTCACCCGACCTGACCTTGAATATTTTAATAAAATCTAATTTCGTTAATTCTCCATGCAGTATAAAAAACCCTCTAAACTGTCAAATAATTTAAGAATTCTGTTAAAAGATCCTCGACAATTTTTTCAGGAACACAGACACCCATCCAGATCTCGAAGGACCTCAGCCCCTGGAAAAAAAGCATACCTGCGCCGTTGACGGCAACACATCCTTTTGACCTTGCATGTCTGAGGAGTCTGGTTTCAGAAGGATTATATATAACGTCATAAACTATGGGTCTTGATAAAAACCTGATATCATCCTTTATCGGACTTGAATCTGTATGAGGATGCATACCTGCAGAAGTAGTATTGACTATTACATCGTATCGATCAAGGACACAGCGTGCTTCATCCGAATCGGCAGCTGCCGTGCATGCATGCGTACCGCTTTTTAAAACACCTGCCAGGCTGCAATTGATATATTCTGCGATCTCGTCCGCCTTCGGCTTCGTTCTGTTTATAATGCAGATCCTGCCGGCTCCTTCAATAGCGAGCTTTACAGCCAGCGCTCTGGCCGTTCCGCCTGCGCCAAGCACACACACCTTTTTTCCCCTTATATCGGTCCCGGTCTGCTTTCTGAAAGCATGTATGAAGCCATCCCCGTCAGTATTATGGCCTATGAGCCTGCCATCCTTTATATGTACGGTATTGGCAGTTCCAAGAAGCCGCACCTCTTCACTGGCTACATCAAGATACTCAAGGATTGCCTCCTTGAACGGGATAGTAACATTAAAGCCTGTAAATCCGGCCGCCTTCAGTCCGGCCACAGCATTGCCCAGGCTGTCTGTGTCGGGTTTCATAGGGATGTAGATGCCGTTCATCCCCATCATGGTGAAAAGTGTATTATGAAGGACCGGCGAGACCGTGTGCTCCACAGGATTGCCTATCAGACCGGTAAGCTTAGTAGTTCCGTTGACCCTCTTGTCCAGTTCCATGATCCTACCTTTTACTTTCGTGGTATCCTTCAAGGATCCGTCTCTCGAATCTGCGTTTGAATCTGACCAGCCTTCCCTCCCGCTGGTCTATTGGTCTGACAAGTATAGTAAACATACCTGCCATATTTCCGCCATATATGTCTGTGAATATCTGATCGCCTACTACGGCAATGCTCCCCTTCTCCAGCCCCATTATCCTGCCGGCCTTCATAAAAGCCGCAGCCACCGGTTTCATCGCTCTGTGGACGGCATAGAGCTTTATATTGTCATTGAATCTGATGACGCGTTTTCTGGAAGCATTTGAAACGATGCACATCTTATAACCTGCCGCCTTCATTTGCTCTATCCAATTGAGCACCTTCTCATCGGCATCTGCAACATGGTTCGGTACCAAAGTATTATCGATGTCCAGGATCAAGCCCTTTATTCCGTTCTTCTTCAATAGTTCATCAGTTATGCCATATATATCATCAACATATATTTTTGGATAAAAAACGCTCTTCATTGCCCCTCCTGTTGCTCTATCGTAATTACAAGCCGGTTGTTCCATCTGTTATGCTTGTAATAATAGCAAATAATTATTCCATTGGCAATGAGACCATTGATGTTCTATCAATTAATATATTTGCTCATTTCCTCAGAGGTCTCGATCAATTCAAGCACATACTGGTTTGTTTCCTCAGCCTTATCAAGATTCTGCGTGGTCAGCTCGCTGGCTTGCTGAGCGCTTGCAGTCACTTCCTGGCTCACTGCCGAGATCTCATTTATGCTCTCCACCAATTTGTTGTTTGCATTTAGTACCTTCAATATCTTGTCATTTACCCTGTCCACATTTTCTTTTACTTCATACATTTTATTGCTTATATCGCGGAATATCTCCATAGTCCTTCCGACAAGTGCTGTTTGCTCATTGTTGGCCTCCTTGAGCTTCAACACGGCCTCGACAGACCTGTCCGAATGTTCATACAGCTCAGTTGTGATTCTGCTGATACTGTTGGTGGATTCCTTGCTCTGTGCTGCAAGCTTCCTAATCTCCTCGGCCACCACCGCAAATCCCTTGCCGCTCTCACCTGCACGTGCACTTTCAATAGCCGCATTCAGTGACAGCATATTAGTCTGCTCAGATATTCCTGATATCAGATCGGATATAGAGCGTATCTCTTCTGTTTTGTTTTTCAATCCGACCATCAGGCTGTACGCACTGTCACTGTTTTCGCTTACATCCTCTGATTTATTGTTGAGTATTTCTATAATATCAAAGCCTTCCTCTACTGCCTTTACAGTATTCAGCGATATCTGCTCCATATTATTTGAATCCTCGGAGGTATCGTCTATCAAATTCTGTATATCATGTGTCAGTCCGGATTGTATCTGTATATTGGTGGCGGTTTCGGCAGCCCCCTTTTCGATTTCCTGCACGGCATTGGATGCTATGCTTGTATAGTTGGTCAATTCACCTACTATTCTATGTACCTCTCTTGAGTTCTTGTCGAGGACTGCAGCTATCTTCAGAACATCCTTCAATATGCTTTCCTGCTTTGCATGCTCCTTCTCAGTATCAGCTAGCTTTTCGATGCTGAACTGATTGGAAAGCCTCGTAGAAATGATCAGTGTCAATGAATACATGAATACACACGCGAATTGTATCAGAAAATCTGTAGTGCTGAAGCTGTCCCTAATGCCCAGAAATACGATGTAATATATTATTTTTGCTACATTGACCAATGCGAACGCAATATTGCTGACTAAAATCAGCTTAAGATCAAAATATAAGAAATAGCAAAGAATAATTGGGAAAATATATACAAATACAAGTATCCTTTCAGTTGGTGCTGTGAACAATACAAAATTATACAGGATGAAATAGCCGATAAGCGTGACATATTTCATAAATATGGAACGGTTGTTTTTAATGTAAATAACAGAAGCTGCCGACATAGGCACCAAGATGATGGCCAGCATTGCGATGATATACTCCGGAGGTTTTGCGCCTTTCAAATATTCCAGCAAATATCCTCCAATCAGGAATATATCTATCCCCCAGTTTGAAAGTAAAACAAAGCGGTTTACTCTTTTAGATGAGACCTTTTTCTCCATTTTTACACAATACCCCCTATTTACTTACATAACTCGACATTATTATTATATATTACATTAATGAATTAATATATCGCTTTTTATATATTTTTACTGTAAGTCTGGATTTTTAATGAAAAAAGTTGCATAATAGAAAAAGTGTTAAGGGTTATTATAGTGAGGAGGTTGTTATACAGTGACTCAAAAAATAAGTATCTGCAAAACTCAAAACCCAAAATCCAGACCTGATCAGAAAAACCTTGGTTTCGGGCAGCACTTTTCAGACCACATGTTCATAATGGACTACAGCACAGAAAAAGGCTGGCATGATCCCAGGATCGTTCCTTATGGTCCATTGTCCATGGACCCGTCAACAATGGTGCTCCATTATGGTCAGGCGATTTTTGAAGGTTTGAAGGCATACAAGTCAAAGGATGGCAAAATATATCTTTTCAGACCTGAAATGAATATGAAGAGGATAAACAATTCCAACGATAGAATGTCCATTCCTCCTATAGATGTGGAGTTTGCCGTAGAGGCCCTCAAGGCCCTGGTAAGTACGGACAGGGACTGGATCCCGACAGAGCCGGGCACTTCCCTATATATCAGGCCCTTCATAATAGCCACCGATCCCTTCCTGGGTGTAAGAGCATCAAATACATACAAGTTCATGATCATACTCTCACCCAGCGGTGCATACTACCCGACGGGTATAAATCCGGTGAAGATCCTTATAGAAAATGAATACGTTCGCGCAGTCAGAGGCGGGACAGGCTTTGCCAAAACACCGGCAAACTATGCGGCAAGTCTGAAGGCTCAGGATATTGCCCATGAAAAAGGCTATGTACAGGTTTTATGGCTTGACGGTGTGGAGAGGAAATATATCGAGGAAGTCGGCTCTATGAATGTCTTCTTCAAAATAGGCGACGAAGTGGTCACTCCTTCACTGGACGGAAGCATCCTTCCCGGAATAACCAGAGACTCGTGCATTCAGCTCCTTAAGAAATGGGGCATCAAGGTCACAGAAAGAAAGATCACGGTACAGGAACTGTTTGACGCTCATGCAGACGGCAGGCTGACCGAAGCATTCGGCACCGGCACCGCAGCGGTCATTTCCCCTATCGGCGAGCTGAACTGGGACGGCAGGGTAATAGAAGTCAACGGCGGCAGGATCGGAGAGGTCTCTGCAAAGCTTTATGACGCTATAACCGGCATCCAGAACGGTACGGTCAGGGATGAATTCAACTGGATCACAGAAGTGAAATAAATAATCGGCAGGACGGTTCCGTAATGTGCAGTTCACTCCATGCGGAACCGTCTTTTTTTATGCGTCAGCCCATGTCTTATGGCCTGTTTGGAATATTTTCACATCCGTAAAATAAAATAAGTAGTAACGTCAGTAACCAGGCTGGTACTATGATATTTTCAGCTGTATTGGTAATTGCAGTATTTGTTTTGATACTGCTGGCAGTGAAGCCATCAAAGATAGTATATATAAAGTCATTGTCCATTCCGGCACTGTGTCTGCTGTTTGTCATATGTATCGTCATTTTTTCCGATTCGGCTGTCCGGTCGGCCCTTGATGGACTTGTTCTATGGTCCTCCATCGTCGTGCCTTCCCTGTTTCCCTTTTTTGTGGCAAGTGAGCTTATGAACTCCACGGGCTTCACACGTGCAGCCGGTATGCTGCTGGAACCTGTCATGAGGCCGTTTTTCAATGTACCGGGCTGTGCCTCCTTTGCTCTCGCCCTGGGTGTTACCTCGGGATATCCGGTAGGTGCAAAAATCACCGCCGACATGAGAAAGAATGGATCTCTATCAAAATATGAAGCGGAGAGACTTCTTGCCTTTACCAACAATTCGGGGCCGCTCTTTATTATCGGCGCAGTGGGAACAGGGATGTTTGGTTCGGCAGCAGTCGGTCTGTTCCTGTTTGTATGTCATCTGCTGTCCTGCATCACAGTAGGGTTTCTCTTTAGATACTATAAATGGCGCCGGCCTGGGGATCGTGACAGAAATGCTTCCTTGAAGGCTGCCGGCACAAAGGGGATAAAGCTTTCAAAGAATGCATTTGTAAAAATAGAAAGACTGTTGACTGAGCAAAGCAGCAAAAAAAAGAGTTTTGGAGAGCTCCTCGGAACAGCGATAAAGAACTCTGTTTCAACTATACTCGTCATTGGAGGTTTTATTGTATTATTCTCTGTCATAATCAGCTTGCTGAATGAAACCGGTCTCATCGGCATGATATCAGAGGTCATTGCTGATCTTATTGAGCCGCTGTTTCCCGGAGTCAGGCTAAAAGAGCTTATTTCCGGTGTGCTGGGAGGTTTTTTTGAGATCACTGCCGGTTCGCGTCTTGTCAGCAGGGCTTTGTCTGTCCCTCTGACACTTAAGCTGCCTGCTGTGAGCTTATTGATAGGTTGGGCGGGTTTGTCAGTGCATTTTCAGGTAATGAGCATCGTATCTGAAACAGATATCGATGTCCGCCCTTACCTAGGGGGAAAGTCTCTCCAGGGAGTTCTGGCTTCGGTCTACACATTCCTTGGCGGCAGGTTCATTAATATAGCGTCTCCTGCCAATGAAGCAGTCCTTGGAACTGCGCCGCTGAACTTCCATGGTTTCTTCACATCCCTTGGCAATTCGGTACTGATACTTATACTTGTAATGATAGTCTGTTTTTTCATCAGCCGTCACGTCAAATCTCCGTCTGGTGGAAAAAGCCAAAAAAAAAGAAGCTCTATTTGAGCTCCTCCCGATTTGTTCTTATTACCTCGATGGTATCATTCAATATTTCCTCCACCCTGTTTAAAATATTGTCTGCATAATCCTTTGTTCCAAGCCTGATCTCCCGGGCATTTTTCTGAGCAGCAGCCACTATTTCATTAGCCTGCTCATATGCCTTTTGTGTGATCTCGTGTTCATCCACCATGGATGCTATTTTGCTCTCGGCATCCTTGAGCATGTTTGCCGCTTCCTTCTGCGCATCCATCAGTATTCTCTGACGCTCTTCCTTGACCCACTTTGCCTGTTTGATATCGTCGGGCAGCTTCAATCTTAGTTCTTTTACTATTTCAAGTATCTCTTCCTTGTCAACAAGGCATTTACCCGAAAAGGGAACACTAACACTTTTTTCGACTAAATCTTCTAAAGTCTCCAGTATTGAAAGTATCTCCATGATTTTACCCCCTAATGATCTATCTGCAGGTCAGCTTTTTTACTATCCTCTCTCTGATACACTCCGGCACGAGGCCGTTGATGCATCCGCCGTTCCTTGCGATTTCCTTTACTGCGCTTGAACTGAGATAAGAATAGTTTACACTCGTCATCATAAATAAGGTTTCCATATCCGGTTCCAGCTTTTTGTTCAACAGCGCCATTTGAAACTCATACTCAAAATCCGACATCGCCCTGAGTCCCTTTATCACAGTCTTTGAACCTGCGCTTCTGACAAAATCGGCTAAAAGTCCTGTGAATCCGGTGATCTGGATGTTCTCACAGTCACCGACGGCAGCCCTGATCAGGTCTATACGCTCTTCCACGGTAAAAGTGGGTTTTTTGCTTTCATTGCTGCCCACTGCCACAATAAGCTTGTCACAGATGCAGACTGCTCTGTTTATTATGTCGAGGTGCCCATTCGTGATGGGATCGAAGCTTCCCGGATATACCACTATCATTGGCCGCTATTACCATCCTTATATATCGTTATCATTGTATCACCATATTTTCTTGTGTCAATTACTTTTAATCTTCCGCAGCTCTCCGGAAGTTTATCCATAGGGCTGTGTTCGGCAATAATTATCCCATTGCTCACAATTATATCATTTATTGCTACTAATTTTAATGCTTCTTGAATAAAATTTTTATTATATGGCGGATCCATAATAATTATATCGAATTTTTGGCCCTCAAGATACATTTTATTGATACCTGCTGCAAAATCCATGTTGAATACAAGGGCCTTTTCTGTAAGCCTGGTATGCTCAAGATTTTCTTTTATAACCTTGAAGCACTGCAGACTTCTGTCAAAAAACACAGCCGAAGCCGCGCCTCTGCTAAGGGCCTCGATCCCCATGCTGCCTGTACCGGCGAACAGGTCCAGCACAGTGCTTCCCTCCACATATGCTGCAATAATGTTGTACACGGCACCCTTCACCTTGTCTGATGTAGGACGTGTCATGTCGCCCTTTATAGTCTTCAATCCGTGGCCCTTTGCGCTTCCTGCAATAACTCTGAGTATGTCACCCACCCCTTATTATTGTGTCTGTTGCGATTCAGTTCATACTCACGGACTTTATGACCCCTGAGAACCTGTCCCTTACGGCCTGTCCCAGCGGCCGGTTTTCCGGAGACTCCAGTGCCCTGTCGGTCTCTAACAGCTTTAGCGCTGCTTCCTGAGCCTTCTTTAATATTTCGGTATCTCTGTAGAGATTTGCGATTTTCAGATCAGGGATACCATGCTGCCTGGTACCGAAAAAGTCCCCCGGACCTCTTAGCTCAAGATCCTTTTCTGAAATGATAAAGCCGTCCGAGGTCTTTTCCATTACCTTCATCCGTTCTTTGGCCACCTCTGATTTACTGTCGTTGAACAGTATGCAATAGGATTGGTACCCACTCCTGCCGACTCTGCCTCTTAACTGATGCAGCTGTGAGAGTCCGAACCGTTCCGCATTTTCCACCACCATGAGAGTTGCATTTGCCACATTGACGCCTACCTCGATGACAGTGGTGGAAACAAGAATGTCGATATCTCCGCTGACGAACCTTGACATCACATCATCCTTTTCCCTGGGCTTCATTTTTCCGTGTATCAGGCCCACCTTAAGGTCACTGAAGGTCTTTTGTGCCAATTCCGCAGACAGTTCAGAGGCCGATCTAGCCTCAACGGCATCGGATTCCTCCACCAGCGGACATACAATATATACCTGTCTGCCCTCATTCACCTGTTTCCTGATGAATTTGTTGATCCTCTCCCGCATTCCCGAATCCACCGCATATGTCAAAACCTTTTTTCTGCCCGGCGGCAGCTCATCTATGATGGATATGTCAAGATCTCCATACAATATCAGCGCCAGTGTTCTTGGGATGGGAGTCGCCGTCATCACCAATATGTCCGGGTTGTCTCCCTTTCTGCCAAGTACTGCCCTTTGTCTTACTCCGAACCTGTGCTGTTCATCGGTAACGACAAGCCCAAGTCTGCTGAAGACGACCTTGTCTTCAAGCAATGCATGGGTGCCTACAACGATATCGATATCACCTGAGCCGATCTGCTCAAGGATCCTCCTGGATTCCTTGGCAGCCGTACTGCCGGTCAGCAGTGCGATCCTGATGCCCATTGACTCCAGCAGCTTGCTGATGGTAATGTAATGCTGGCCGGCCAGTATCTCGGTAGGCGCCATGAAAGCTCCCTGATATCCGCTTTTAACCGCCTTGACAAGCGCCAGCACGGCGACTATCGTCTTTCCCGAGCCTACATCTCCCTGGACGAGACGGTTCATGACCTTGCCGCTTTCCATATCACGCTCTATCTCCGAAAAAACTCTGTTCTGTGCATTTGTCAGCTTGAATGGAAGTTCCTCCATAAACCTCCGCACTTCTGTTCCTGCGCCGAAGCATATGCCTGATTGCACATTTTCACCGGCGGCTTTTAAGCTCACAAGAGCTGCCTGCAACAGAAACAGTTCCTCAAAAACCAATCTTTCCCTGGCTTTTAGAAAAGCCTCGTCATTTTCGGGATAATGTATGTTTTTGACTGCATACCGGGCATCAGCCAGACTGCAGCTGTCCCTTACCCATTGGGGCAGTATCTCTTCGATGCTGTCACCGATATACTCCAAAGCATTTCTGATCACTGATCTGATAACATTCTGGGTCAGCTTTCCTGTGGACGGATATATGGGTATTATCCTGCATGTATTGACAGGACCCGACTCATCGATTTTTTCATATACCGGGTTCAAGACCTCAAATGATCTTCTCCTGGTGATCTTACCATAGAAAAGATACTTCTCTCCCGGCTTGAAATTATCCTTCAGATAAGGCTGATTGAACCATGTTGCATTTATGATGCCCGTTTCATCCCTGATGCTGGTCCTGCATATGGTAAGACCCCTTCGCGGCCTGGACAGCACTACCTTTGATGCAATGATCCCCTCAAAGGAGCACTGGTCACCGTCCTGCAATTCAATAAGCTTTTTCAGCTTGCTGCGGTCTTCATACTCTCTGGGATAATGTGTGATCACATCACCTACAGTAAAAATGCCGAGCTTTTGAAACAGAGCAGCGCGGGCTTCTCCGACACCCTTGAGGTACTGCAGCGGTTTTCCAAGTTTTCCGGCTCTTTGGTACATCATTAGTCTCCCATTTTACTATAGTAATGGCATTATGCCATAGTCCGGAATAATGGCTTTATACCATAGTCCGGAATAGCGCCCTCTTTGTTCACGATATTATTCTAATATAATATCCTATTTCTTGCCACCCCTATTTGACCAATGGGATTCATATTTGGTGACACTCCTCGACCCGTTGCATTTGATTTATTCAAATTGCAATCCGGAATACATATTTGGTGACACTCCTCGACCCGTTGCATTTGATTTATTCAAATAGCAATCCGGAATACCCCCTGGGGAGGAGTGTCACCATACCATTTTTCAAAAACACCTTGCGGAATATGGTGGTATTGTGTTAAAATAGTTAATGCTTTGTGGGTTTATAAGCTCCAGCTTAAAGGAGGTGTAATATAGATGGCAAAATGTGAGATTTGCAGCAAGGATACCGTATTCGGAAATAATGTGAGTCACTCAATCAGAAAGACCAACAGGTCCTGGAAACCCAATATCAAAAAAGTCCGTGTCATTGATAAGGGCACACCCAAAACCATAAAGGTATGCTCCAGATGCCTGCGTTCCAACAAGGTAACAAGAGCAGTCTGATAATCTTCAGACCGCTGGGTATTACATCAGATCATCGATTCATATTGAAGCGACATAAAAAGTAAGCGATTGGCTTTTTATGTCGCTTCGATTTTGTGTAACATTTCAGTTCATTCTAAGCACTTTCTTAATCAAATTGCCGAAAAATCTTGGCATCTTGACCACCATGATCCTCATACCCGGACTCCCCCTCTGAAAGGTCTGTTATTATCATGTTATGGTGGTTTTCAGCATTGGTGCATGTCTAATCAGTACTCATACAATTTTCTTGCTACCATGGCACAGTTCCGCCCTGCAGCCTTGGCTTCATATAATGCATCGTCAGCTGTTCTTACCAGATCGTTCTCATTGAAAGCGCATTCATCGAAGGACGAGATGCCAAAGCTTGCCGTGACAGATGCACTTATCAGATTGTCCTCGATGACATTTTCCGATATCTTCTTTCTGAGGGTCTCCACCTTTTCCAGGGCATCGGCCAGGTTTGTCCTTGGCAGGAGTATGATGAACTCTTCCCCTCCAAACCTTGCGATCATATCACCTTTCCTCAGTTCGGCCTTAACGGTCTCAACAGTGGAGATCAGCACCTTGTCTCCAAACATATGCCCATATGTATCATTGAACCTCTTGAAATGATCTACATCAAATATGGCAAGGGATAAAGGATAGTTGTTCTTTTTTGCCTCATTGAGCTCGACCTCAAGACACTCCTGAAAATACTGCCTGTTGTAAATGCCTGTGAGACCGTCCCTTCTGGCTACCTCCTTCATCTGATAATACAGCTCGGCATTTTCCATTACGATCCCGACCTGTTGAGCAATAATGTTCAAAAATCTTATGTTCTCTTCATCAAAAGCATTATTGAACGTATGCTCAACAAGGATCAGCCCGAATTTCCTTGAGCTGGTTGTCAGAGGGATGCACATAAGTGAATTTATGTTGCGCCCGCAGGTGAAAATATACTGGAAATAATCCACATTATTCTCAAGGATGCTCTCACTTCTGTTCAGCGCATCCATCAGCACACCGCTGTTTATATTATCAGTAATGGTAGCCAGTTCATTGATATTTGAAATATTAGTCGTATGTACTTTCAGCCGTCCGGTATTTTCATCATACAGAATGATGGTAGAATAGCTCACGCCCATAACGCCCAGGATTATATCGTTAAGACGTTTCAGCAGTTCTTTTATATCAAGTATGGAACCTATGGCCTGGCTTATTTGATTAAGTGTATAAAACTCTGCTATGCTTTTGGACAATACCTTGTTTGATTCCTCGAGCTTTCCGGAATTGGAGAAGAGCCTGTCGTACTTCTGTTTGATCTCCTCACCGCTCTGCTCCAGTTTCATGCAGCGTTCCTCATATTGCTCGACCTTGACTTTATTGGATATCTCATCCTCGATCCTGCATTTATACAGCTTGCCGAAAAAGTATACGGCTATACAGAATAATACATAGAATGCAACAGCCTGTAACAGATCCACTGTCAACCTTATACCCTCTGTCCTGATTTCATCCCTTAGCTTGAGGTAATAGAGCAGCATATGACCTGCAAATGAAAACACTAATATCCTATATCCGAATCCGGCGCCTTTTATGAAGGTCGCTATCACGATGGGAAGCAAAAAGCCCAGATAAAACCACGGACCTATACCTGAGAATATGACTATAGCCGACATTATCAAGAGCGAGAGTATCTTTTCAAGATAATACACCATTGGGTTTTCAAGCAGGAATCTGTCAAAAATGATGCGTCTTAGATGGTGGACAGCGAATATCAACGCGCATGAAACCAAGCTTATAACAAGCCTGGTTCTCTGAGTTCGATCAAAAAAGAAGGAATTCTCTCCGAGAAGAAGGTTTTGCGCAAAATATATGACTGATGAAGCAATGAAGAAAACGAGTGTCGTTTTTAAATAAATCAGTTCATAGTATTCATATTTTGTGTAGTTCTTTTCTTTATCGTACTTCAGTGATAATGCCCCCTAAAGCTTTGTCGACAATATCAAAGGTCCCACAGACATAAATAGATTATATATCAGATTTCTATTTTTTCCAATATATTTCTACATTATCTCCATGCTTTATCCTGTCTGTAAAGGCAGCCGGTTTCCCATTCAGTTTAAGCGCGATAGTCCCCTGGGGTTTAGATAAGTCAAACTCGATATAGTTGAAAACGTCTACAAAAATATGCTGCGATCCGTTTTTCAGACGAGTCGCCTTGCCGTTTACCGTAATTACGCAGCAATCCGCGTCATCTTCGACGGCAGCTTCAATATCTCCATCGGCGGCATCGTAATTTGTGCTGCCGGTATCGGGCAGCTGCTGATAAAGGGTGGTTTCTTCAATGTCGGCGGGATCAGGTTCAACAGATTTTTCAGTGATTTCTTCCCTTCTGCTGCATATAATCTGATCCATGTCCCTGAGAACATGATCCGGATCGGATCCGGCAACACCGTTGATCCTGATATCGTGATCCCCAAAGCTTGTAAAGCCGGCTGCCTCCAGCAGTTGGCCCAGTGTTTTTATTCGGGAGATCTCTACTATATCACCATCATTTATCAGTGTATCCTTGTCTGCCGGAACACCGTTTATGGTTATCAACGTACTTATGTTGACAGAATTCCCGTTCAATTTCACTGAACCTGTATAATACTCGTCGGTAAGTTCATACGCCTTTACCACAGCATTTTTGCCATCCACAGCCGGTATCACTGTTATTTTGTCTCCGTAGGCTAACGGAGTATCCAGGCTGGCCGGCTTACCGTTCAGGAATATTTCCGCAGCCTTTCCATGTTCACCGCGAACTCTTCGTACATTATCGTTCACCGAGAATGTCACTCCCCTGCCCGACCTGCCTATGAGACTCTGGGCGTCGAAGCCATATATTATGAGTGCATCGGCTGTTGTCAGTTTTTTGGAGTTGAACAGCTTTATTTTTCTTTCGTTGACAGTAACGGAGAGAAAATCCTTTCCGCTGTACATACGGGCAGTGACTGCAATGCCGTAAGGTGTTATCGATTCAGGCCCAGACAGCCTCTTGTCATCATATTTCATACCCTTTATCACATCTCTGCTGCGTACTGCGACCCTGTCTTCAGGCAGCCCCAGCTGCTGTGCCATCATCTTCGGAAGAAGAGGTATACGGCTGCCGCCTCCTATGAGAAACACTGCATTGGGTGCTCTTCCGTTGAATTCAAGTATTTTCTGAGATATGGTTGATGCCAGCAACCGTATCGTTTCCTCAAGATCACTTAGGATATCAGTCACAGCAATAGTGTGCCTGGTTTTCATAATATCTGTGAAGGTCACATTTTCCTTCTTTGATGACAATGCGGTCTTTATTTTTTCACCTGTTGGAAAATCCACCAGATAGCGCTGGGCAATCCTTTCTGTTATTTCATCCCCTGCCATGGATGTCATTGCATATGCAAAAACACTTCCTTCCCTGGTCAGTGCAATATCGGATGTTCCCGCTCCGATATCCACCAGCGCAAGATTCAAAAGCCTCAGATCAGGCGGGATAACGGCATTGATGGCAGCAATGGGCTCCAGAGTCAGACTGGCGACCTCCAGCCCTATCCTGTTGACGACTGAGTAAAGACTGTCCACTACTATAAGCGGTAAGAAAGTTGCAAGAAGATCGGCTCCTACTGTTTTTCCCTTATGACCTGTCAGCTTTGATATCACATACCCGTTCAGATAATAATTTATCACACTGTAGCCCACACAATAGAACTGAGCTTTATCCCCGGCGGCTGATTCATCATCAAGCATCATCTGTGCACGCTGTATACCTTCTATCTCAAGACCGCTGACGAAATCCTGATCGATCTCCACACCCTGCTCCAGGTTTTTCTCAACTCTGACCTGGCTTGTCCTCAGGACCCTTCCTGCAGCAGCTATCGCAACCTTTTTCAGCTTGAACCCTATCCTTGCCTCAAGCCTGTTCTTGACCTCCGCTGCAGTAGAAGCAACCTGTTCGATATCATGGACCTGTCCATCGATCATGGATCTGCTTTTATGTGCACATACTTCTGTGGCGATTATCCTGAAATGCTGCTCATCCTGCATGCCAATGACACCGACCACCGTGCGCGTGCCGATGTCCATGGCAAATATCGCGTTATCCGGCGTCAGGCCCTGCAAGCCTTGTGGATCGCTGTGCTGAGCGTCTGTCAGCTTGATTATCCGTCCCTTCCGTTCTGCTTTTTTCTGCTTAACGGGTGGTCCGGAGTTACCTTTTGTTTTGCCGGAGGCAATTTTTTTAGAACTGTCTGCCATTATTATCCTCACCTCATACAAAAGCCTTTGACCTAAACACTCAGTATTTATTTTATATTAGTTGACAAAAGTTTTAAATAGTCTATTAAAATTTTAGGTAATTCACCATATTACATATTATATCTTACATCGTTCTACATTTCTTGCTTTACTTCATCTTTGGTTTTGAAGCCGCCTTTTTTCCATAATCACAATATTCTTTTATGTCACATATGTCACACAATGGCTTTCTGGCATTGCATACAGCCCTCCCGTGGTAGACCAGCTGGTGACAAAAGCTTCCCCACTTATCCCTGGGTATCTGCTTCATCAGATCATACTCTATTTTTTCAGGATCCTGGTTTTTTGTCAGGCCTATACGGTTAGACAGCCTTTTTGCATGGGTGTCCACCACGATCCCCGGTATCCCGAAACAGTCATTGAGAAGCAGATTGGCCGTTTTCCTGCCCACCCCCGGAAGCTTCAGAAGACTTTCCATGTCCTGGGGGACCTTGCCTCCAAAGTCAGAAATGATCATTTTACAAGCAGCAATGATGTTTTTTGCCTTGTTGCGATAAAAACCCGTGGACCTGATGTATTGCTCCAGCTCCTCCTGATAGGCATCGGCAAAATCATATACCGTCTTGTACTTCTCAAACAGATCCTTTGTCACGATATTGACCCGTGCATCAGTGCATTGCGCAGCCAGCTGTGTTGCCACCATGAGCTGCAGAGGATCTGTGTAATCCAAAGAACAGGCAGCCTCAGGGTACATTTTTTCCAAACATTCTACTATTTTTTTGACTCTTTCTTTTCCTATCATCCATTTATCCTCTTGTCAATGATATGTCTGTACAATTCATCATACTTGAGAGCAGATGAGTTCCAGGAAAAATCCTGCTTCATTGCCCTGATCACGATCCTTTCCCACTCTCCCGGATCGTTTACATACACATGGATGGCCCTGTTTATCGCATCCATCATCGCATCTGCCGAGAAATCGGCAAAAGAGAATCCGTTGCCGTTTTCAGGATCGCCGCTGTAGTCTGTGATAGTCTCAGCCAATCCTCCGGTAGCCCTGACCACAGGGATCGTACCGTAGCGCAGGCTGATCAGCTGGCCCAGTCCACAGGGCTCAAATCTTGAAGGCATCAGGAACATATCGCTGCCTGCGTATATCCTTTGGGCAAGCTGGGGATTGAATCCCAGATGTATCGCTATTTTCCCGGGATACCTTTGGGTTATCTCCCTGAATCGGACATGATAATATTCATCCCCTGTGCCAAGCAATACAAACTGTATATCCTTTGACAGCATCTCATCGATGCGGTCGATGACCAGGTTCAGTCCTTTTTGCCCGGACAGTCTGGATATGAGCCCAAACAATGGAACATCCCTGCAGGGCAGCCCCATCTCCTTTTGAAGGGCGGCTTTATTAAGCTTCTTGTCACCTGTACTGCTTACATTGAAATTCTTCTCGATGAGCTTGTCTGTTTCGGGGTCGAACTTATCATAATCCAAACCGTTGAGTATGCCGTACAGATCCTCCGAACGCCTTTGGAGCAGTCCCTCAAGGCGTTCTCCATATTGCTGTGTCTTTATTTCCTCGGCATATACCCTGCTGACAGTGCTGATGGCGTCAGAATATACCAGTCCGGTTTTCATAAAGTTGAACATCCCATAAAACTCGGCTTTCTCAGGATCAAAGATATCGTAGCTGCAATTCAGAAGATTTATGATATGGCTTGAGAAATGGCCTTGGTATTCCAGATTGTGTATCGTATACAGGGTCGATATCCTGTTGTACCTCTTGTCGTCTGTATACTTTTCCCTCAGAAGAAGGCATATTGGACCGGTATGCCAGTCATTGCAATGGATCACATCCGGCTTGAACCCGATTGCAGGCAGCATTTCCAAAACAGCCTTACAGAAGAACACATACCGCTCGCCGTCGTCAAAATGCCCGTATATCCCGTCTCTGTCAAACAATCTGTAGCTGTCTGTAAAATAGACCTTCAGACCCTTTTTTCTTCCTTTGAGTTTGTACGGTACCTCTGTCTTTCTGATAATACAAGTCTCAACCGATTGATCCAGCTGTACCGGAAAATCGGCAATATATTCAAAGTCCCCTTTGATCAGACGGTATTTGGGCATTACCACACGCACATCATGGCCCAGCTCAGCCAGAGCCTTGGGCAGAGAACCTGCCACATCCGCCAGTCCGCCGGTCTTTGCAAAAGGGGTCATCTCCGCTGTTACAAACAGTATATTAAGCTTCTTCTTCATTATGAAATCCTCCCGTGCTATGGCTGTAAAAAATAAACTGCCGATATCGCTGCTTAAAATGCAATCACTTATCTATACCAAAATCTGCTCTGAGCCAATCAAGTTAATATTATATGCCATATTTTAGTTTTAAGCAATAAAGCTGGTGCACTTCCCTGCCCCCACATGAACCACCCGTACCCGAACCACCCGAACCCGAACCGCCCGTACCCGAACCACCCGAACCCGAAGGCCCTGTCCGGTCTGCCTGACAATCTCCTGACTGTATTTCCCGGTTAAAGACCCAACGTGAGCAAAATTTGAGGTTCTGGCCACGATTTCATGGAATTAATTGTTAATCTTCAATGAAAAGGGCACATAACACGTATATTGCGAAGTTATGGAAACTCACAATCAGCATTATGTGCCCAAAAGCTCAATTTTTGCTCACTGCAATCACCGGATGAAAACGAAACTATTATCCGTAATACCTGTTACCCGATGAAAACGAAACTATTATCCGTAATACCTGATACCCGATGAAAACAAAACTGTTATCCGAAATACCTGACACCGGCCTCAAACAGCATTTGATCCTTGTTACCGGGAACATTGATGCAGACATTGGTGCCCTTTCTTTCCGAATGCCCCATCTTGCCGAGTATTCTGCCGTCCGGGCTTGTAATGCCCTCGATGGCATACATCGACCCGTTGGGATTGAACCTTATGTCGTAAGTGGCCCTGCCTTCTGTATCGACATACTGTGTCGCGATCTGACCATTTGCAGCCAATTCCTTGATGATCTCATCTGATGCGACAAATCTTCCCTCTCCATGGGATACGGCAACAGTGTGTATATCACCTGTCCTGACATTATTGAACCAGGGCGATTTGTCAGATGCGATCCTGGTCTCCACCATACAGGAGACATGTCTGCCAATGGAATTGAAGGTCAGAGTCGGGCTGGATACAGCCATCTCCCTTATCTGGCCGTAAGGCAGCAAGCCAAGCTTTATCAGCGCCTGGAAGCCGTTGCATATACCCAGGATCAGTCCGTCTCTATTTTCCAGCAGCTCCATAACTGCCTCCGTCAGATATGGATTCCTGAAAACAGTAGCAATAAACTTCCCTGAGCCTTCAGGCTCGTCACCGGCACTAAAACCTCCCGGGAACATTATTATCTGGCTGCTCCTGATTCTCTCCGCCATATTGACGATAGTCTCATTGATGCACTCAGGGGTCAGGTTCCTGACGATGAATGTCTCAGCAATCGCCCCAGCCTTTTCAAAGGCTTTAGCCGAATCATATTCGCAGTTCGTACCGGGGAAAACAGGAATAAACACCCGTGGTCTGGCAATTCTCACCGCAGCCGAAGGCTTTTTGCAGCCTTGTTTGCTCACATAGCTGAAGGTCTCAATCCCATTATAGTCAACACCGGCTTTTGTCGGGAATACCTTCTCCAAAGGCTGCATCCAGCCTTCAACCATTTTATCCAGCCCCATCACTGTACCATTGACCGAGATCACAGGCTCTGCAATAGTCCGGCCGATCATACGATACTCCAGCCCTTCAAGAAGCTTGTCCGCATCAGCATCATTGCTTATCTCAAGTATCATTGAGCCATAATCCGACATGAACAATGCCTCCGGGTCAATGGCTTCAAATCTGAAGCCGATCATATTTCCAAAACACATACGGCTGACAGCTTCAGCGATCCCGCCCTGGCGTACCGTATGGGCCGCGGATATCATACCTGCCTGGGCCAGCTCATGAATTTTCGTATACGTTCTGTCAAGATGCTCAAAATCGGGCAGCTCATATGAATCCTTGCTCACCTTGACAAGGACCGCTTTTCTCCCGGTATTTTTAAACTCCGAAGATACCACATGGGCGGCATCATTCGTACAAACCGCAAAAGCAACCAGTGTGGGCGGCACATCAAGGTCTCTGAAGGTGCCCGACATACTGTCCTTGCCTCCGATTGCCGGTATGCCAAGCTTTATTTGCGCATAATATGCGCCAAGCAATGCGCTAAAGGGCTTTCCCCACCTTGAGGGATCCTTCCCCGGTTTTTCGAAGTATTCCTGCAATGTCAGCCTTGTCTTTCTGTAGTCCCCGCCCATGGCTGCTATTTTCGCCACTGCTTCGACGATTGCATACACCGCACCATGAAATGGGCTCCATTTTGAAATCGCCGGATTGAAGCCAAATGACATCAATGTACCGGTATCTGTATCCCCATCCATCACAGGCAGCTTTGCAGCCATTCCTTCGGCCGGACTGAGCTGGTACCTGCCTCCAAAGGGCATCAGTATCGTACCTGCCCCGATGGTGCTGTCGAAACGTTCCACCAGGCCCTTCTGACTGCAGTGCTCAAGCCTCTGCAGATTATCAAGCCATGCTTCCTCGAGCCTGTCTGCCCTATCGGATACCATCTTGTTCAATGCCTCTGCTATCTTTAGCTTCTGCGGCTCTGACGCTGCTATGTCAATGTTTTGTTTTACTCCGTTGGTATTCAAAAACTCCCTGCTGATATCGACTATGGTTTTATTGCGCCATTTCATCCTGAGTCTTCCGGTATCGGTCACAACAGCCACTTCCGTAGCCTCCAGGTTTTCATTCATGGCCTCCTGAATGAACCTGGCGCTGTCCTCTTTTGCAATCACAACAGCCATTCTTTCCTGGGACTCTGATATTGCCAGTTCTGTACCATCCAGGCCCTCATATTTCTTGGGTACGCTGTCCAGATCGATATCCAGGCCGTCTGCAAGCTCTCCAATGGCAACGGATACTCCGCCTGCCCCAAAGTCATTGCATTTTTTTATCATGCAGCTGACCTTTTCATTCCTGAAAAGCCTCTGTATTTTCCTTTCCGTAGGAGGATTTCCCTTCTGAACCTCTGCACCGCAGGTCAGCAGGGATTTCTCATCGTGCTCCTTTGACGAACCGGTAGCTCCGCCGCAGCCGTCACGGCCTGTCCTTCCGCCAAGCAGTATGATCACATCACCCGGCTGGGGCGCCATTCTGACAACGTTCTTTTTAGGAGCTGCTCCGATCACTGCGCCTATCTCCATCCTTTTTGCCACATAACCCTCATCATAGATCTCTGCCACCTGTCCTGTGGCAAGACCGATCTGATTGCCGTATGAGCTGTAGCCTGCTGCGGCCCCTGTCGTGATCTTCCTTTGGGGCAGCTTGCCCGGCAGTGTATCCTTCACAGATGTCCTGGGATCGCCGCTGCCCGTTACCCTCATTGCCTGATAAACATAAGCCCTGCCTGAAAGCGGATCTCTGATAGCACCGCCAAGGCATGTGGCAGCGCCGCCGAAGGGCTCTATCTCCGTGGGATGATTATGGGTCTCGTTTTTAAACATGACCAGCCATTCTTCACTCTTGCCGTTTACTTTTGCATCGACAACGATGCTGCAGGCATTTATCTCATCTGAGACATCCAGATCCTCCAGCCTGCCATCCTTTCTCAGTTCCTTCATGGCTATCGTCGCAAGGTCCATCAGACAGATGTCCTTCTCCTTATCGGAGTATACAAACTTTCTCGATGAAATATATCTCTCATATACCGACTTGAGGAACTTGCCAAAGGGGCCGTCATCAAAGCTGATGTCATTGATCCTCGTCAGGAATGTGGTGTGCCTGCAATGGTCGGACCAATATGTGTCTATGAGCCTGAGCTCTGTTATTGTTGGATCCCTTCTCTCAGTCTGCTCAAAATATTGTCTGCAAAACTCAAGATCCTCCAATGACATCGCCATTCCAAGTTCACTGTGGAGCTCGCCCAGTTGTGAAATGTCCATTGAACCAAACCCCTTGAGAACGGAAACATCATCGGGATAATTGATCTCTATGCTGAGTGAATCGGGCTTGCTCATATCGGCTTCACGGCTGTCCACCGGATTGATGCAATATTCCTTCACCCTGTTGAAATCTTCGTCAGATAACACACCCTTCAGTACGAATATCCTGGCTGCTCTGCAGCGCGGTCTCACTCCAAGGGTGAGAAACTGAATACATTGGGATGCCGAATCGGCTCTCTGGTCATATTGTCCCGGCAGATATTCTACGCCAAAGGCCCTTTCATCAGCTGCAAGGCTGATATTTTCCTCGTAAACATAATCTACCGGAGGTTCCGAAAATATAACATTCTTTGAAGCTTCAAATTCATCATCAGTGATATCGGTAATATCATACCTGTTGATAATGCGGACCTGCTCCAGCCCGCTCAGATCCAGGCTGCTTTTCAGATCCCGGCAGATCCCCTGGGCCTCCACATCATATCCCTTTTTCTTCTCCGCAAAGATGCGTCTGACCTTTTTTCTCTGTCCGCTCTCGTCAAAAACCATCATACTGCTGCACCTCTCATCAGGCTCATGGCCGATATTTTCGATCTTCTTGATATCGTTTCACTTCACAAATCAATTATACAATGATATAATTTATAAACAAAATTAATATATCTAATGCTTGGTATTAGGTGACCTTATGGATATAAATTTTGAACTTTACAAGGTTTTTCATACCGCATCCACATCCGGCAGCTTTTCTGCAGCGGCCAGAAAGCTGTATATCTCCCAGTCTGCCGTCAGCCAGTCCATACGGAAGCTGGAAGAGAGCACGGGCAGTGTGCTTTTTGTCAGAGGCCCCAGGAGTGTGAAGCTTACGGCGGCCGGCGAGATGCTGTACAGTCATGTAGACCAGGCTTACAGCCTGTTCAGAGCCGCCGAAGGCAAAATGCGGGAAATGCAGTCCCTCAGCTTTGGCGAGGTCAAAATAGGCGTTGGCGATACCATACTTCGTTATCTCCTCATACCGCTGCTGCAGAAATTTATAGAAAACTATCCAAACATAAAGATCAAAATAATTAACAGGACTTCTCCGGGTATAATCGATTGTATAAAGTCAGGAGCTGTTGACCTTGGCATCGTGACAATGCCCGTCGAAGACAAGGATATAGAAACAACTGACTTCAGCTCAGTGGAGGATGTTTTCATTTGTTCATCACGTTTCGGCCATCTCAAACACAGAAAGGTCACAATAGATGAGCTGTCCGCCATGCCCCTTCTGCTGCTGCAAAAAGGCAGCACAACAAGGCGCAATCTGGACCTTTACTGTGCTTCAAGGGGCTGTATGATCACACCTGAGATCGAACTGGAAAACATGGACCTCTTAGTTGAGCTGTCACGTATAGGACTGGGCATCGCATATGTATTGAAGGAAAGTGCCGCTCAATTCGTATCTGACAATGAGCTTTTCATACTGCAGCTGAAAGAGCCTATGCCCAGGCGCCAGTTGGTGATAGCCGAATTGGCCAATGTCCCTCTTTCTCCTGCAGCAGAGGTTTTTAAGGAGAAAATGCTGGAGTGACCTTAAGTGACTGAAAAAAACAAACGCCCTGTACAAGATGCAAGGCGTTTTTTATGGTCATTTTTCCTCTGTAAGCTTGTTACTTCACTTCCAGCTCTGCCAGTTTGCCCAGCAGCAGGTTGCTTCTTTCGATGAACCTGGTCATAGCCTCCGGCTCCAGCTGCTTGTGGCTCATCATTGCCAGATCATAGATATGCTGGCAGATCAGTGTCGTATCATCCTTCTTTTCGCTGTTGTCAGACAATTTTATCACAGTCTGTATCAGCTGGTTGCTTGTGTTGAGTACCAGGGTCCTCTCATCCGGGAACATCCCCCCGATATCCATCCCCTTCATACCGTACATTCTGCTCATTTCCTGCATTCGTCTCGAATGCTCCGACAGAAGTATGATCCCGGGAGTGGAAGCTGCCTTTAAGGCCTCTACGCTTACTTTCAGCTTGTCGTCGCCCAATGCCTCCTTGAATACCTTTTCCAGCTTCTGTGACAGTTCTGTGTCAGTTTCGGCTGCACTGGTATCCTTCATGCTGTCCGAAAGATCCGAATCGATCCGAGTGAACTTCACACTGCTCTCTTTCATCTCAAGGAACTGTATAAAGTGATTGTCTATCATTGTATTGAGTATAACAGCTTCCATATCCTGATCCTTGAACAGACGGATGTATTGTGCCTGCTGCTTTTCATCAGACACATAGAACACTTTGTCCTTATGCTTCTCACTGTTTCTGTCAAGGTAATCCTTTAGAGTGACATAGTCATCATTTGTGGTCTTATAAATGATAATGTCCTTCACACGGTCAAAGAATTTTTCCTCACGTATACAGCCGTACTTCACAAAGGGGTTGATATCATCCCAGTACTTGTTGTATGTATCTCTCTCGTTTTCATACAGTGAGGTAAGCTTGTCAGCCACCTTTTTGGTGATATGTGATGATATCTTCGCCACATATCCGTCATTTTGCAAAAAGCTCCTGGACACGTTAAGAGGCAGGTCGGGACAGTCGATGACACCCTTTAGCAGCATCAGGAACTCCGGAATGACCTCCTTGATATTGTCAGCCACAAAAACCTGGTTGTAATACAGCTTTATTTGCCCCTCAATAGTCTCAAACTCATGCTTCAGCTTGGGGAAATACAGTATGCCCTTCAGGTTGAAGGGATAATCCATGTTCAGATGTATCCAGAACAGGGGATCATTGAAATCGTGGAACACCTTTTTATAAAACTCCTTGTATTCCTCTTGGGTACAATCCTTCGGAGCCTTGAGCCACAGAGGATGGGTATCGTTGATGGGCTTATCCTCTTCAGTCCCGGCGGCATCGCCTTTATCTTCTTCCTTTTTATCCTCGGTCTTCTTTTCCTTATCCGCCTTTTTTGCTTCTTCCTCCTCATCCACTAAAAAGATCTCGAAGGGCATGAAGGAGCAGTACTTCTCCAGTATCTCCCTCATTTTGTGATACTCAAGGAATTCAAATGAATCATCGGCAAGATACAGCGTAACAGTCGTTCCTCTCTCTGTACGCTCCGAATCATCCATCTCGAACTCCATCCCGCCGGTGCTGGTCCACTTTACGGCTTCGCTGCCCGGCTGCCAGGACAATGTATCTATGGTCACCTTCTCGGATACCATGAATGCGGAATAGAAGCCGAGACCGAAGTGTCCTATGATCTGGCTGCCTTCGTCTGTCTTATCCTTGTATTTTTCAAGAAAATCAACTGCGCCTGAAAAAGCTATCTGGTTGATATATTTTTTGACCTCATCGCCGGTCATGCCAATACCGTTGTCGGCAAACCGGATCGTCTTCTCCGATTTGTTTATCGACACCTTGATCTGGAACCTCTCATCCTCCTGTATCCGGGCTTCCCCCATGGACACGAGCTTCTTCAGCTTCATGGCAGCGTCATTTGCGTTTGACACAAGCTCCCTGACAAAAATGTCCTTCTCTGAATAGAGCCACTTTTTTATTATCGGTAAAATGTTCTCAGTATGTATTGATATGTTTCCGATCTCACGTGACATATCGATACCTCCTTGCTCATTAGTGATTTTCATTGCCAATAAATATATTACAACTCTTCTTCTTTCATTGTCAACACAAAATTAGCACTCTCATTTATAGAGTGCTAACAAAAACCAGGCATACACCACTGCTTAAGCCATGGTGTATGTATCTTACATACCTGTCGCTTTATATAAACCTATTTAGTTGGATCTATCCTTTGGCATCCTTAATAGAATATATCTGTCCCGCTTTGATGATATCTGTTCAAATATCTTCAGCAGCAGCTGCCGCAGCTCGGTCCCGGGATGTTTAAAACAAAAGCCATATTCGTATTCGTGGACCTCGGTCTTCAATGAGCTTACCACATACCCCTCATACCGATACCATCTCCCGTCAAACTCCATGGAAAGCTCCAGCACCACCTTGCTGTCGGCAGGCAGCTTCAGCACCGAAGCGAATCTGACACCGCCGGAGCTTATGTCAAGCAGTCTCACCCTGGCATGACTGGAAAGAACATGTCTTCTCCCTATCTGTACGATCCTGATCTCTCCGTACACGGGGGGATCAGGCTTTATCCTGAGAAAGCGTCTTGAATAAGCAGCGGGTTTCAAACTATCACCTGCCTAAAGGAATAATATCCCATCGCAGATATACATTACCATATTTTTACATGATTTTCAATATATTTCTCAAGCAATTTGTCATACTCGCGTCTGACAGCCGCTATGACCTGGTTTGCCGATGAATTGAGATTCAGGCTGTCTATTGCCTTTATCGGGAGTACCTTTATAGAAGTGCCCGACAAGAAGGCTCCCTCTGTCTGACCGATCTCATCGGCTGCAACAAACTGCTCCTTCACTTCAAAGCCGGCATTCCTGCAGGCTTCAAAAACATATTTGCGCGTTATTCCCCGCAGCACGTATTCTCCCGGAGCTGTCAGCACCCTTCCGTCCTTGATGAAGAACAGATTTGACTTGCTGCCCTCAGTTAATCTTCCCTTGCTGTCTGCAAGCAGTACCTCAAAAAAGCCGCCCTCTGCGATTTTCTTTGCCACTGCCTCCTTATACGATCTATTTATTATCTTTGCATTGGGATTGTCCCGTTCTATCTGAAGCAGCCCTGTGTTCACCCCTGCATCCGTTTCTTCCACAGTCGGATAATAGCTTTTGCTTATATAAGCCAGCTGCTGGTTCTCTGTTTCATAAAAAACAGAGATCTTTACATTGCAGTTTTCAGATCTGCTTTTTTCAAGAAGCATGCGAATATTTTCACACAGCTGGGCAAATGACATATTCAGGCGTATGCCGACAGCATTGAGGGTTTCTGTCAGCCTGTCATAATGGTCTTCAAAAAACAGTGGGACTCCATCTATGATACGGATCACCTCATATGCAGCCCTGCCCTCTATCTGAGTCAGCTCACAGCTGACTTTGTCTGTGCATTCTCTCAGTATTCCATTATGAACTACATATTTACCAGCATTATCATCCATTTCAGCTATCATTCCTTTTGCATTTGTATTTGATATGCGCTGCCACTATGCAATTACTGCATCCCGGTATCTGCAATTGCAGATAATGCGTTAACGCATTAATACAAATATATAGCAATTCAACATCATAATCAACAGACTATCTGGTGTTTATCTGATAAAAACCCCTCAAGATAAAGAAACACTCTAAGTTAGATTGTTACTCTAACTTAGAGTGTTTCTCTATGCTGCAGCCTGAACATACTGCTTTTATTCTACTGCAAGAAAGACCTTCCTGTTGTTCAATACCTTACGTATACTATCCTCCGACAGATGGTAGGCATCCATCAGCTCCTGTACCGTAGCACCTTCCTGATATTTCATACATATCTCAGTATTTCTGTTCCTTAGCATCATCCTTGTTCCGTTGACCGAGCCCCATCCCGCTCTTGTGTTTCCCTGTCTCGGAATATAGAGGAGTTCTCCCTGCACATAGTGCTGCAGCTGTTCCAGCAATGATTTTGGCAATATATCCTTGCCATTAACATACTTCATTTCAACTCTGCCTCCTGTTTCCTGTACGAATTACCGGCAATAACCTCAAGGGTCCAAATCAAGGCACTATAACGCAAAACTCCGCCAGGCAAGAACCTTGGCGGAGCTCAAACAGGCATAAAAAAAGCACGATAACCATACCATGCCATTTACCCGATTATTCTTTATTGACAAAGGTTATTCCCGATGATTTCGCTGAACGAATGCAGACAAAGCCCTTGAGAAAATAGGCTGATCACGTTCACATCCCTCAGCTTATTCAGTTAGATGACATTCACCTCAAAAACTTCACTGACAACCTTCACAAAAACAACTCCTTTCGTAAAATAGTGCATAACACATAACCATTATATGCCCGCAGGTTTCTTCCAGTCAAGACCATAATAGTGATAAAAAACAACTATAATAAAACTTTACAAATTGCTACTTATCTACATCAGCAGTACTGCCAGCTCATCGTACAAACCGCAAGGGCAATATTACCAATAGGCACAGGTGAGGATGGCTAATTTATCGGCGGCATAGACTAAGAGACTTTCTCAAGCTTTATTTTATAGTACATCCACTTGTCAAACTTATCTATCATATTGAGATGATCCTGTGATAATGTGTTTGTATATGACCCATCCGCTAGTCTGAAGTTATTGCCGCATATTACAGGCAGCTCTCGCCGCATCTTGTTGAGGTAGTCGAAAAACGGGTCACTGCCAGTCATGCCGGTGATTTCATATACTAACGCACCTAGATAATTGCTGCTCATCAAACCGTCCTTAGGTAGCTCAAGCTCTTTACTGATCTGTGAAAGGGGGAATTTTTTTTCATAGGCTTTGTTCTGCCAAATAATATAGGGAGTTTCATATGTGCGAATTGTACTCTCTATTGAGCTGTTTACATTGACATCTATGCCAAGCTCTTTATATGTATTGCCGAGATTAGGCCTGTGGTCGCCAAAAAATACCAGCAGCACCGGCTCGTATAATGAGTCAAGATATTCAGTGAGTGATAACAGCATATTGGACGAATCTCTAACCCCCTCCATGTAAACTGCTATTGTTTCTTTGGATGAATCACTGACCATAACCCTTAAAGGTGCTTCCGGCGGCTCAAATCCATATTTTCCATAAGTGTATGCCTGATGATTCTGGATTGTCACCGAATAGGAGAAAATAGGATTACTATTCTCGGCAGTTTTTTCTTCAAAACCAGATATTAGTTCATCAAGGAAGGCTTCATCAGATATCCATGGTCCTTTGAAATCAGAGCTGTCAAATGCATCATTAAATACTTGATCATCTATTCCAAAGTATTTATATACGCTGTTCCTATTGTAGAACCAGCTATGTCCGGGATGCATAAAGGAACTTTCATAGCCGGCCTTTTTATATATTCTTGGAAGCGCAAGGATGTTCTTGTGGACGGTTCTGAAGGATGACGTTGTTTTATCGCTCAGCATATTTGTCTGCATACCGGTCAACACATCAAATTCGGTGTTAGCGGTACCTGCAGCAAAGTTTGATACTACAATGTGTCCGCTTATTACACCGTCACTATTACTTATCTTCTTGTAGTTTTTCAGTGGATCATCTTCAGGTGTATAGTCGAAAACATCCTCATCGGAAAGATCCGTAAATGCTTCGCACATAACCATCAGAACATGAGGCTTTACCAGTCTATCGCTATCCTCCGGGGCTTGTGCGGCACCAGCATTTATCCATTTTTCAACTTCGGCCCTGGAAAATCCATCGGGCTTTTCCACCGGGTAAAGGTTAAAATTATATAGAAAGCAATAGTTGAATCCCAGGTTGTTAAATACTGATGTAATGTTATATCGTTGGGGAACATCGAAACTATTATATAGATCAGTGCTCCTATATACAAACTTAGTCATAAATACGACAACAGCTATAACGGCTACGCTACCGCATAAGCGTATCTTCCAATTTTGCTTGGGATTTTTTATAAATATACCCATTACGAATAGTATCGCTGAACAAAGTAAGATTAGGAATAATATAAATAGGTGTAGGTCAAGTTTATAATCACTGGCAGCGGTCAGGGCTTCCTTTATAAGTGCTATATCTGCTGGTACAAGAGGATCATCCCGGCCTTCAATTTTCAGGAGATTTGCATACGAGAACAAATTTATAATCAATGCAGATATGGATGCACTGTAAAACGTATTTCCCAAAATAAAATAAAGAAATGTGATTATGAAGAAGCCGGGCGCAAAATTAAGTAAAATCAGCAGCGGTTGTCTTACAAAACCCTTCATAGTGTGCATAAATGAACCAGGCTGGATATACACAGATGTTAACATAACCAGCATAGATGTCAACAGCAATAAAAGTAATACCAAGTACCATTTCATTTCGAATCTATATTTTGATATTCGTATCACATTCAATTCTCCTATCAACTTTTGTACTAACTATTTGGTACTATACCATATTTTCGAAGATTAGACACGAGCAAATAGTAATTCAAATGAGGTTTAAGTCCCTTCCTTTACCTTGCAAAAGGAAATACACCTCTCATTTTAACTCCGCGATTAGACTTTGCCCACCTCTCCATGGAATATATAACTCCAAATATCGGTATTGTTTTTTTCTTGGTAATGGAGTATAATTCATTTTGCACGTCGAATAAATGCCAACTTGGCTCAGTTGGTAGAGCAGCTCATTCGTAATGAGCTGCATCCACCCAAAAATAAGCTGCTCGTGACGATTTCTAATAATGACAAGCACAAGCAAATACACGAGCAACACATTCCATAAAAAATGCTCGAAACCATCTAAATATGCTTCTGTAGCGCAGTTGGTAGCGCAATTGATTCGTAATCAATAGGTCAGGGGTTCGAATCCCCTCAGAAGCTCCAAAACCCTCCAATGAAAGTTGG
>JAAYPO010000058.1 GCA_012519745.1 Clostridiaceae bacterium
AAGGTGAGAAGCGTCCCCAAAGTGTCCTAAAGGTGAGAAGCGTCCCCAAAGTGTCACGAAGTTGAGAAGCGTCCCCAAAGTGTCACGAAGGTGAGAAGCGTCCCCAAAGTGTCCTAAAGGTGAGAAGCGTCCCCAAAGTGTCATAAAGGTGAGAAGCGTCCCCAAAGTGTCACGAAGTTGAGAAGCGTCCCCGCGTACTAAAAAAAGTACATAAGATTGTGAAAGATTTGTTTTTTCGGGTTGAAAAATTTGACAGCAGGTGTTAAAATGTATTTATGTAGATACAGTTAAAAAATTAACAAAATCATCACATCTTGTTTCAAGCATGATCCGCATCCGGATCCGCATTTCTAGCGACAGCTGAGCAACATCGGCATATGGCGCAAAAGATTGTTAAAAAATACTCAAAGATGACAAAACTACATCAGAATCAACTAGCCTGTACACATTTATCAAAGTGCGTAAAGGAGGTCTTTATGAGCGTTCAGTCAAAATCTTGTACTTGCAGGAATGAAACCGAGCAGGAGAAGTACGACAGGATCGCAGAGGTGATCGAAGAGTACAGGGACACGGAGGGCAGCCTTATTCAGATACTGCATATGGCCCAGGGGATATACGGGTGTCTTCCGCTCCGGCTGCAGCAGTTCATTGCTGAAAGGCTCGGTATGCCGCTGTCGGAGATCAGCGGGGTCGTTTCATTCTATTCCTATTTCACTACAGTTCCAAGAGGTGAGAATACGATAAGGGTCTGCCTTGGGACGGCATGCTATGTCCGCGGAGGAAAGAAAATCATCGAGAAGCTGAGGGAGATACTGAGCGTCGATGTTGGGGGGACGACTGCCGACGGCAAATTCACCCTGGAGGTGATGAGGTGTATCGGCGCATGCGGGCTGGCGCCTGCCATCACCATTAATGACAAGGTCTATAAGCAGGTAAACCCCGACAAGCTGCCAGGCATTATAGATCAGTATTGAAAAGGAGGGAGAGCATGCGGGATCAGAAAATCATCATCAAAAGCAGCAGAGACCTTCTTGCGGTCAGAGAAGAGTACTTAAAGAGGCAGAAGGGCAGGAAATACAGGGCGCAGGTCTGCTCGGGAGCCGGGTGCATATCCTCTAACTGCCATGCTGTCAGGGATGCTCTGGCGGCCTGCCTGGAGGAAAAGGGGCTAAGCAGCACTGTTGAAATGATAGAGACCGGGTGTATCGGCACCTGTGATTTGGGGCCGGTAATGGTCATAACAGGAGTTGGGGACAGTTCTCACGTTATTGACAGCAACGGCGGTTCTGATGGGGACGCTTCTCACGTTTCAAGCAGTGGAGGCGCCGCAAGCAGCAGCACCCCAAGCTGCAGAAATAGTGTGTTTTATATCAAGCTCACACCACAGGATGTGCCGGCAATAGTCGAGTCTCATCTGGTGCAGGGAAGGATACTTAAGGAAAAAACATATTTCGACAGCAAAAAGAATAAAAACATCCCATTTATTGATGAAATAGAATTTTTTAAGAACCAGACAAAAATCGCATTGAGAAACTGCGGTACCATTGATTACAGATCCTTGGAGGACTACATCGCCCACAACGGGTATATGGCTATAGCCAAGGTGCTGGAGGGATATACGCCCCAAATGGCCGTTGAAGAAATCAAAAAATCAGGGCTCAGAGGAAGAGGCGGAGCCGGCTTCCCTACGGGGATCAAGCTGGAATCGGGCATGAAGGCACAGGATAAGATGAAGTATCTGGTCTGTAATGCAGACGAGGGAGATCCGGGAGCGTTCATGGACAGGAGCATTCTGGAGGGCGACCCCCACTGCATAATAGAAGGGATGATGATCAGCGGTTATATTATTGGGGCCCGAAAGGGATACGTATATGTAAGGGCCGAATATCCGCTGGCTGTCGAAAGACTGGATGCGGCCATCAGGATAGCGAGGGATGCCGGCCTGCTGGGCACGAACATACTTGGAAAAGGCTTTGACTTCGATCTGGAGATCAGGATCGGAGCGGGAGCATTCGTCTGCGGGGAGGAAACGGCCCTGATGGCCTCGATAGAGGGGCAAAGAGGCGAGCCCAGGCAAAAGCCGCCTTTCCCGTTCCAAAAGGGCCTTTTCGGCAAACCCACCATTATCAGCAATGTTGAGACATATACAAACATTGCTCCCATCATACTGAAGGGCAGCGAGTGGTTCTCAGCCATCGGGACGGAGAAAAGCAAGGGTACGAAGGTGTTCGCGCTAGCCGGTGCCATAAACAATACGGGTATTGTGGAGGTGCCGATGGGCACGACCCTGGGAGACATCATTTTCAATATAGGCGGAGGCGTCAGGAAAAACAGGGAGTTCAAAGCAGCTCAGACAGGAGGACCCTCCGGCGGCTGTATCAAAAGTGAAAATCTCAACACCCCCATGGATTATGAGTCGCTGACAAAGCTTGGTGCAATAATGGGCTCCGGAGGCCTCATCACAATGGATGAGGACACCTGCATGGTGGACATGGCAAGGTACTTCATGGAATTCATACAGGAGGAATCCTGCGGTAAATGCGTACCCTGCAGGCTTGGCACCAAGCGTATGCTGGAGATTCTTGAAAGGATCACCAGAGGTGAGGGTGAAGAAGGGGATATAGAACAACTGGAGGAACTGGGAGAGATGATAAAGGAGGCTGCCGTGTGCGGCCTTGGCCAGACGGCACCAAACCCGGTCCTGAGCATGATAAACAATTTCAGGGAAGAGTATGAGGAGCATATCAGGTACAAGTACTGCAGAGCGGGAGTGTGCGCGGATATGTTCATTTCCCCCTGTCAAAACGCCTGCCCCGCAGGGGTGAATGTGCCGGGGTATGTGGCGCTGGTAGCGGCAGGAAGACTTAGGGATGCGTACAATCTGATAAGGAAGGAGAACCCCTTCCCGGCGGTCTGCGGCAGGGTGTGTACCCATGAATGTGAAAGCAAATGCCGCAGGGGCCAGCTGGATGAGTCCGTTGCCATAGCAGATCTCAAGCGATATGTTGCCGATTACGTCCTGAAAAATGAAGAGCCTTATATGGATCTCGTCTTCCCCAAGAAGGGCAAAAGCGTAGGGATCATCGGGGCCGGGCCGTCGGGGCTTACTTGTGGTTATTACCTGGCAAGGCTTGGTTATGATGTGGACGTATACGAGTCCCAGCCGGTGGCTGGAGGCATCCTGGCCTTCGGTATACCCGAGTACAGGCTGCCGTCGGATGTACTGCAGCATGAGATAAAACAGATAGAGCAGGTGGGCGTCAATGTTCACCTGGGCATGGAGGTCGGCTCGGACATAACGTTCTACCAGTTGAAAAACAAGCATGACGCGCTCTACATCGCCACAGGTACGCAATTTTCGAACAAGATAAATATTCCAGGTGAAGATCTGAAGGGCGTATACCACGGTCTGGATTTCCTGAGGGATGTGAATCTGGGCAAGGAAGTCAAAATCAGCGGGAGGGTCGCAGTGATCGGCGGCGGCAATACTGCCATAGATGCGGCCAGGACAGCATTGAGGCTTGGAGCCCAGGAGGTCACCATTCTTTACCGGCGCCTGATCGATGACATGCCTGCGGACGCAAGGGAGATAAGGGACGCCATAGAAGAGGGCGTCAGTATTATTCCGCTTGTGGCGCCTGTCCAATTCAAGGGCAGAGACAGGGTGAGGGAGATAGAATGTATCAAGATGGAGCTCGGAAGCTTTGATCCGAGCGGGCGCAGAAGGCCCAGGCCCGTAGTCGGTACCGAATTCACCATAAAGGTCGATTATGTCATTCCCGCAGTCAGCCAGTATTCAGACCTTCCGTTTATCAACAGGGATGAGGTGGAGGTCACCCAGTGGGGCACATTCGTCACTGACCGTGACACATTGATGACAAAAATGAAGGGCGTATTCGCCGGCGGAGATGTGGCCCGTGGCTCGGACACTGTAATTAGGGCTATAGCCGATGGAAAAACGGCTGCAAAATCGATTGACAGGTATCTGGGCGGAAAGGGAGAACTTAATACCGGTGAGGACATTGATATACCAAAGGCGGTGGACGAAAAGGAAATCGTGGAGCATGAGAGATTCCCGATGAAATACCTGCCGCCAAGGGAGCGCAGCCATAACTTCGAAGAGGTCGCGGTGGGCTTCCACAAGCTGAATGCTATTGCTGAAGCGATGAGATGTCTGAGATGCGACAGGAGGTGCTGATATGATTAATCTTACGATCAATGATAAAAAAGTGACAGCCCTGGAGGGCGAAACGATAATCGAAGCCGCCAGAAGAAACAATATCACCATACCCAGCCTGTGCTATCTGAAGGATGTACACCATGTGGGTTCCTGCAGGATATGTGTTGTCGAGGTGGAAGGGGCTAAAACACTGCAGGCCTCCTGTATAGTGCCGGTCCGGGAAGGAATGGTGGTGCGTACCAACACATCCAAGGTGAGAAAGACGAGAAAACTGCTTTACGAACTCATGCTTTCCGATCATCCAAAGGAATGTCTCAGCTGTGCCCGAAACCAGAACTGCGAATTTCAAAAACTGGGTGAGATGATAGGTGTTGATAACCCCAGGTTCGAGGGCGAGCGGTCGAAAGCATTTATCGATGACGGTTCTGCGTCAGTCATACGTGATCTGTCGAAATGCATCCTCTGCAGAAGGTGCATCACCGTATGCAATGAAATACAAGGCGTTGGTGTTCTCAATGCTCAAAACAGAGGGTTCAGGACAATTATCGGACCGGCTGAAGGACTTGCATTGAATACTGTCAATTGTGCGAACTGCGGGCAGTGCACCACTGTATGCCCGGTTGGTGCTTTACAGGAGAAGGATTCGACAAAAGCTGTGTGGGATGCGCTGTTCGACAGCAAAAAGAGGGTCGTTGTACAGACCGCACCTGCAGTCCGCGCCGCCCTTGGAGAGGAATTCGGATATGAACCCGGTACACTGGTGACCGGAAAAATGGCTGCGGCTTTGAAGGAACTGGGGTTTGATGACATATTCGACACTAATTTCACTGCAGATTTGACAATAATAGAGGAGGGCAGTGAATTGCTGGAGCGCCTGGAAGCAGCGCTGGGCGGCAGAGAGACAGGCAGGAATGCAGGTGCAGGAGCGGCAAGCAGGACGACAGGAGCGGCGGGCAGGAATGCAGGTGCAGGAACAATGGCATCAGAAGGAGCGGTGCTGCCTATGATCACCAGCTGCAGCCCTGGCTGGATAAAATATGTGGAGCATACCTGGCCGGAGGAACTGGACCACCTCTCCAGCTGCAAGTCGCCGCATATGATGCTCGGTGCGCTGGTGAAATCATACTATGCCCAGAAGATAGGCGTGAACCCGAAGGATATTTTCGTCGTTTCAATAATGCCCTGTACAGCCAAGAAATATGAGATCACAAGGCCGGAGATGGTAAACGAAGGTGTGCCTAATGTCGATGCAGTACTTACGACCAGGGAACTGGCACGTATGATAAAGGAAGCAGGCATCGATTTTGACAGTCTTGAGGACCGCAACTTCGACAGCCCCCTTGGCTTATCCTCCGGTGCTGCAGACATATTCGGCACCACAGGGGGTGTTATGGAAGCGGCGCTGAGAACGGTTTATGAACTGGTCACAGGCCATGAGCTGCCGTTTGAAGAACTGCATGTCACACCCATAGTGGGTCTGGAGAGGATAAAGACAGCCGAATTGACCATACAAAATGCTCTGCCTAAATACAAGCATCTTGAGGGTGTAACAGTCAAGGTAGCTGTGACGAGTGGTCTCAGCGGCGCTGCCAAGCTGATGAAGGAGATCGCCGAAGGCACCTCGCCGTATCATTTCATCGAGGTGATGGGATGCCCGGGCGGCTGCATAAGCGGTGGCGGACAGCCAAGGCCTGTGGATGACGGCATCAGGAAAAAGCGCCTTGAGGCAATATACAGGGAGGATGAGGGCAAGGAATTGAGAAAGTCTCACGAAAACAAGGACATAAACAGATTGTATGAAGAGTTTCTCGGTATGCCCCTTGGCCACAAATCCCACGAGCTTCTCCATACTCATTATACAAGAAGAGGGATATACAATCAGCTTATTGATTGAGATAAAGTGGGGCATCCGCATCACGAATCGCTGAATTTCGCAGATAAATGCATGCACTTATCATTTAGCAGCAGATAGGTGCAATCAATACAGTAAACTAGCCCAATCAGCACAGTAAATAGGTGCAATCAACACAGCAAACTAGCCCAATCAACACAGCAGATCAGCAAATAAATGACCACCTGTCGATAAAGTATCTTATCGGCAGGTGGTTTTGTCTTGCCGGACAATTAAATGTAATAACGAGGCGAATAATGGGCCCCCCGTCCCACTCCTTTACGTATATTCAGCCTTCAGGCTAAAAAACGCTTGGCGGCTGGTACCGATTTCCTTTTATATATCTTTCGATTGATCGGAAGAAAACGTTGCGAGCATATCTCCCGCCTCGTGGAAATGCGTGGAGGTAAGAGAAATTTTCTACTCAGTGTAATTTGCGAAGTAAATTAGCGCCTACTCGAAATTTTTTCTCTAGACGATGTGTTATAATGTTGAGAAGTTAGGGTGACAGATAGGAACAAAAACAATTGACTTAAATTAACAGAAATGGTACTATAGTACATACAAATTGCTTATGAGGAGATCAAAATGAAAAAATTATTAGTATTGATACTGGCTGTCGGTATGTTGCTGACTGTAATGACAGGAACTGCGTTTGGCGCAGAAGCGGGCTCCCTAAAAGAGGCTCCCGATATCAAGGTGGTAATGGATGGCGTTCTTACCTCATACAAAAATGTCCCGGTATCGGTAAACGGAAGCAATCTGCTCCCGCTAAGAGAGATGCTTGTGAACCTTGGCGTACCCAATGACGACGAACATATAATTTACAACTCCGGGGACAAAAGTGTCACCATAATATTCGATCAGACAAAGATCCTGCTGAAAATAGGAGATACTACGGCATATGTCAACGACGAACCGCTGACACTCAATGCGGCGCCGGTGTTGTACAATAATTCGACATATATACCCGTCAGATTCGTTTCTGAAGCATTGGGGAAAAAAGTCATATGGGATGGAAAAACACGTACGGTCCTTGTTTGTGACAAGGAAAGGTTCGAGAGTATACAGCAGCTGCTGAAGAAGTCCAATGAGGCTGCAAAAAAAGCAGCCAAGTACAAATTGAGTATGGATGCTGTCGCAGTATCGGGCAGCGGAGCTATAAAATTCAGTATAGGGATCAAGGCTGATGCAGCTGTTGACAGGGCCGGCAAAAAGATGTACATGGAAATGTTGATAGACATGCTTGGTCTGGAGCTCAGCGCCGATACATATTTTGCAGATAATAAATCATATACTTTCAATCCCCTCAGTGGACAATGGGAAAAGATGACGTATACTGACGAGGAATACAAGAAAATGTTCGAAGAGCAGACTGATGCCACTGTTATGAAGGTGGAAGAGACTCTGTGCGCCGGGTTGGTCCAGGTGGAAGGGACTGAGGAAAATGAAATAATGTTAAGGGGAGATGTGTATCTGGCAGACCTGTACGGTCAGATTCTGGAGCAGCAGGGAGGCATATTTGGCTCCGACCCGGCTGCTGCGAATAACAAGCCCGGATTCGAAACATACGATCTTCGGATGACACTGGACAAGGACACGTACCTGCTAAAGAGTATCACAATGAAAGTATCGGCTCAGGAAAACAGCGATGGTCAGAAGGTCACCACCGATATTACTGTTTCGATAAAGTTCAGTGATTACAACGGTGATTTTGATATAAATGTGCCTGACGAAGTGATACGAAATGCTGTGGAGGCCGGAACGACCGCAGGAGCCAGTGAAACAACGAAATTTTGACACAGGCATTATGATTTTCATTTCACAATCATGTTGGAAAACGCTAAGGGGCTGTCTCAAAGGTGAACTTTGAGGCAGTTCTTTTTGCCGAAAGACTCGCCCCTTTGGTGTGTACAAAATATCAACTAATGTATAAGTAAATAAGTAAATATTATACTTCCATTAACATAATATGGTATATCATTGCGTTATTTCGCCAGTCTTCTTATAACAGCTATATTGCCAAGCCTTTACTTGCAAATTTGTACAGTTGACGAGCGATCAACGGCCTTTACTTAAAAAAATGTACAGCCGGGTGCAGTTAACGGCCTTTATTTGAAAAAATGTACAGCCGGATGCTTATTTCCCAGAGAAATAAAGATGTGGACTACATCGCCATTGAAATGGCGAGCTTCTGATTTGGGACGAAGCCTTTGCCGAACGATAAAAGCACCACCCAAAATCAGATTTTCAGCTTCCTTTGAGACAGCCCCTTTTCCTTTGCGGATAATGGGCATAATGATAACTGTCAATAAATTCTATTTATTTTTCTATTGACAATGAACATAACCTAGTTAAAATAGTAACGATATGTGCTATAATGTAATGGAGCACACTTTCACAGGGTGTTCATAAATGGATACGGTATGCTGCATTTTTTACTTAAGCATTTGTAGAACCTGTCACAAGCAAAAAAGCACATGATACGAGCATCGAACACACCTGATATGAGCATTACCGGACCGGCTGGGGCATCTGTACCAGAGAATGCAGACAAATGAGCAGTCGCAACTGCAAAACGTAAGGGAAATGAAAGGGCAAGTATATGAGATTAAGTGAAGTAACGAAAATCCTTGAGGCCGAAATACTGACAGGCGGCCAGATGGATATGGAGATCGAATCTGCCTGCGGATCGGACCTGATGAGCGATGTCATGGCTTATGTAAAGGAAAACGTATTGCTGCTGACAGGTCTTGTGACACCACAGGTCATAAGGACCGCAGAAATGATGGATATAAAGGCTATCGTCTTCGTTAGGGGAAAGACCCCGGGTCAGAATGTACTGGAGCTGGCACAGGAGAAGGGGATCTCAGTTCTGAGGACCTGTGATCCTATGTTTATAGCCTGCGGGAAATTATACAGCGCAGGGATTACCGGAAAGGGTGTTTGGTGAATTGGGGAGAAGTGGAAGGGTCTGCCCATCGATATTCTATGATTACCGGAAAGGGTGTTTGGTGAATTGGCTGACGGCCTGATGAAACTTCATTATGAAATACCTGCGGATGATCTTACCTATGCCGGCGAGGCCTCCAGCAGTGTTAAAAAGGTGCTGGTCCAGCTTGGCATCAATCCTGTCCAGATCAAAAAGGCTGCTGTATCCATGTATGAGGCTGAAATAAATGCCGTGATCCATGGCCACGGAGGGGCAGCTGATATAGAGATAGGCAATGGCAGGATATTTATTTGTATAGAAGACAAAGGTCCCGGCATACCCGATCTGGAGCTGGCCATGCAGGAGGGCTGGTCAACAGCCTCCGATGAGGTGAGGGAAATGGGCTTCGGTGCGGGCATGGGGCTTCCGAATATAAAGAGGTACGCAGACAAACTCGATATCGAGACTGAGACGGGCAAGGGCACCAAGGTCATGATAACGGTCATGTATCCCAACACCTGAGACGCGTGCCGAATACTGATGAGGTGGGATAATGGAGAAATACTTTCATTCTGTTACGCTGGATGAAGACAAATGTATGGGATGTACCAACTGTATAAAGAGATGTCCGACCGAAGCGATCAGAGTGCGCAACGGCAAGGCACGCATCATAAATGAAAGATGCATCGACTGCGGGGAATGTATAAGGATATGTCCGTATCGTGCGAAAAAAGCGATCACGGATGAGTTTAGCTGCATCGAAAAATTCAAATACAAAATAGCGATACCTGCCCCGACCATCTACGGGCAATTCAAACCTGAGATCAGCCGAAACAGGATATTGAATGCATTTAAGGCAATCGGCTTCGATGATGTTTACGAAGTTGCAAGAGCTGCCGAATATGTTACATACGCCACCAGAAAACTGGTGCTGGACGATGCATCGCCAAAGCCGCTGATCTCGTCTGCATGTCCTGCTGTCGTCCGGCTGATCCAGGTGAGGTTCCCCAGCCTGATAGACAACCTGATAAAACTGGAATCTCCAATGGAGGTCGCAGCAAAGATAGTCAAAAAGAAAGCCGCGGAGAAGAAAGGCATCGATCCCTCCGACATCGGCGCATTTTTCATAACACCCTGTGCAGCTAAGGCCACAAGTGTCAAGGCTCCCTATGAAAGCAAAAAATCCTCTGTCGACGGAGTTATTTCAATAAAAGATGTTTATCTCAAGCTGATTTCCTCCATGGACAGGTCAAATGATACCGAGCTGCTGACCAAGGCGGGATTCGAAGGCATAAGGTGGGCCAATTCCGGGGGTGAAGGCCTGGCTGTCGGCACCGACAGATTTCTTGCTGTTGACGGCATACACAATGTTATTTCGATTTTTGAAGAAGTGGAAAATGATAAAATAGAGAATGTCGATTTCATCGAAGCTCTTGCATGCACGGGAGGGTGTCTCGGCGGTCCGCTGGCTGTTGAGAATCTGTATGTTGCAAAGACAAGGATCAAAAAGCATGTGGACGATGCAAAGGCGCTAAAGGATGACAGGCAGCCCCTTGAGACCTATGATGAGAATATGGTCTGGACGGAGGAAATAGCGTATAAGCCTGTCATGAAGCTCGACAACGATATCAGAGAGGCTATGAGGAAGCTTGAAGCTCTGGAGATAATAAACAGAGGACTGCCCGGACTGGACTGCGGAGCATGCGGGGCACCAAGCTGCCGTGCTCTTTCTGAGGATATCGTAAGAGGTATAGCAGTAGAAACTGACTGTATATTCAAGCTCAGGGAGAAGGTCAGGGATCTGGCGTCGCAGATGAAGGAGCTTGAAGACAGAAGACCGCCTGTCATGGGAAATGACAAGGGCTAGGCAAGCAATGACGGCCGGTCAGGCACGGCATGAATGGAGGACTAAGAAATGAACGTATCAGAGCTTTCGGAAAAACTGGGAGGCAGGATCCTAACCGGAGAAGGCAGTCGGGAACGGCAGATATGCGGAATCTATTGCTGCGATCTGCTAAGCTGGGTCATGTCTCATGCAGCCAAGGGTTCTGCCTGGATAACAGTGCATAACCATGTGAACATTGTTGCGGTAGCAGCGCTTTCCGAGCTGTCCTGCATCATTATGCCCGAAGGGATCGAAGCAGAGGAAGCGACGCTGAAAAAAGCGGCTGCTGAGGATGTAGCCATAATAAGTACAGATCTCAGTGCCTATGATGTGTGCTGTATAGCCCACGATAACGGCATTTGACACAGACAAGGGCATTGAGGTCAGCGGGAACGTCACCATCCAGCGAAGCGGCATTGGCTGGCGGAGCGTCATTGGTCAGCGGGAGCATCACCATCCAGCGGAGCATCATTAATTGACGGAGCGGCATCAGTATGAAATACGCAGTGGATCTTCACATACATTCGGCAGCTTCTCCTTGTGCAGATAAGGACATGACGCCCAATAACATTGTTAATATGGCTCTTGTCAAAGGGCTTGACGCTATCGCCGTGACAGACCACAATACAGGTGCAAATCTCAAAGCAGTGGCCCTGTGCGCAAAAAAGGCCGGACTGGTGTTTATACCCGGCATCGAAGTGGAAACGTCGGAGGAGGTCCATGTCGTTTGTCTGCTGCCTGATCTGGACAGGGCACTGGAGCTTCATACCATAGTACAAAATGCTCTGCCTGATATCATGAACCGAACTGACATTTTTGGAAGCCAGCTAATAATTGATGAAAATGATATGACCATAGGCCAGGAGCAGAGGATGCTGCTCACAGCCACAAATCTCTCCATCGACGACATAAGCGCAGTGGTCCGCAGACTTGGCGGCGCTGTTATTCCAGCCCATGTTGACAGAACCTCATACAGTATAATTTCCAATCTTGGCTTCATACCACAGGAACTGGGCTTCAGGTATCTTGAGATATCAAGATCATGTGACAAATATGGATACAGAGCATCACATCCGGAGCTGGACAGGTATCGTCTGATACAATCATCAGATGCACATTACCTGGGTGACATTCTGGAAAGATGCAGCATGCTTGAATTAGAAGGGTTGAATGCCGATGCGATTGTTACTTATCTTGCATAATGTATACAAAAAATTAATTAAATTTATTAATATTGCTGTTGAATTGCATCGTTATATTTGCTATAATGAAAACGATTTTGTTAAATACTTAACAACCTAATAATAAATATTGTATATGACTGGGGGGCTTGTAAAATGAGCAGTAATAACTGCTGCTGCGGCATCGTTGATGAAAAGGCACGCAAATTGCAGGAAATCATTGAAAATCACAAGGGGCAGAAGGGTGCGCTGATACCTGTGCTTCATGAGGCTCAGGATGTTTACGGATATCTTCCTATGAGCGTACAGAAGACGATATCAGAGGGCCTGGACGTTCCGCTGTCCGAGGTCTATGGTGTAGTGACATTCTACACCCAGTTTTCTCTCAAGCCCAAGGGCAGATTCAAGATCAACACATGTATGGGAACAGCCTGCTATGTTAAGGGCTCGAACCTCATACTGGAGAAGCTTCAGGAAAAGCTTGGGATACATGTGGGCGACTGTACGGAAGACGGTAAGTTTTCTCTGGAAGCATGCCGTTGCATCGGTGCATGCGGTCTAGCTCCTGTTATCATGATCAACGATGATGTGTATGGAAGACTCACCCCTGACGACATAGAGAAGGTCCTGGAAAAATATAAGGACCTGTAAGAGCCGGTGCTCGGACGCAAGCGTCACTGCTAAGGCAGCGGATGTCAGACTAAGTGGTGATCCATACAGGTCGGTATTCGTACAGGGAAGTATCCATACAGAGCGGAGGGATCCTGATTGAGAGAAATTGCGCTGCACATCCTGGACATAATGCAAAATTCCACGGCAGCACAAGCAAATATGATCAGGGTGTCGATTACAGCAGATCCAAAAGCGGACACGCTTACCATAACCATCGAGGATAACGGCTGCGGAATGGACAGCGAATTACTTGCATCAGTAACAGACCCATTCTCGACAACCAGAAAAACAAGAAGGATCGGGCTGGGTATACCGCTGATGAAGGCATCGTGCGAAAGATCCGGAGGAAGCTTTGAGATAACTTCTCAAAAGAGCATCGGAACAACAGTGACTGCAGTGTATGAAACGGATCATATCGACAGACCGGTGCTGGGAGATCTTGCCGGCGTCATCACAGACATGGCGGCATCGTGGCCGGGAGTGGATATCCAGCTGCGGCTCATGTACCAGGCTAAGCAGTTCGAATTCAGTTCCGGGGAAGCGGCACGGATGCTGGGAGAAGTTCCGCTGTCGGAGTATTCGGTAGTTAAATGGTTGAGAGAATATATCAATGAAGGAATAAACGAAATTTTTGGAGGTGTTCTAAGTGAAATCCTTGGCTGAACTTGAAGCAATCAGAAAGAATACGCTGGATCAGATAAAGATGAGACAGAGCAAAGACGGTATACGTGTAGTTGTCGGTATGGCTACCTGTGGTATAGCAGCAGGCGCAAGGCCGGTAATGAATGCATTCGTCGAAGAGCTTGGAAAGAGAAAGCTCGCCGATGTGTCGGTCACAATGACAGGCTGTATCGGCGTGTGCAGGCTGGAACCGATAGTTGAAGTATTCAACGCTGACGGTTCAAAGGTCACATACGTGAAAATGGACCCGGATAAGGCTGCCAGAGTTGTTGCGGAGCATATAGTCAACGGCAGAGTATGTCAGGATCTTACCATAGGTGCTGCGGAGGCGGCTGATAAATAAACTTTATTACACAGCAGAATTGCAGGGAGGGAGCAAAATGGAATTTTACAGGGCTCATGTGCTGGTTTGCGGGGGTACCGGATGTACTTCTTCAAATTCTGAAAAAATCAGACAGGAGTTTATAGCTCAGTTAAATAAAAATAAGCTGGACAAAGAAGTACAGATCGTAGTAACAGGCTGTTTCGGACTTTGTGCCCAGGGACCGATAGTCATAGTCTATCCTGAAGGTGCAATGTACACCATGGTGAGGCTCGAGGATGTTCAGGAGATCGTTGAAGAGCATCTGATCAAGGGCAGACTTGTTAAAAGACTGATGGCCGGTGACAAGGATCATGAGGATCCTTCAAAATCACTTGAAAACGTCGACTTTTTCAAGCGTCAGGTCAGGATAGCACTGAGAAACTGCGGAGTCATCAATCCCGAAAACATCGATGAATATATAGCATATGACGGCTACAAGGCGCTGGCAAAGGCGCTGACAGAGATGAAGCCGGAAGATGTCATCGCTGAGATCAAAAAGTCAGGCCTGAGAGGCAGAGGCGGTGCAGGCTTCCCCACAGGTCTCAAATGGGAACTGACCTCAAAGGCAAAGGGCAGCCAGAAATATATCGCCTGTAATGCTGACGAAGGTGACCCGGGAGCGTTCATGGACAGAAGTATTCTGGAAGGCGACCCCCACAGCGTCATAGAGGCAATGATAATCGCCGGCTACGCTGTCGGAGCAGATCAGGGCTATATTTATGTAAGGGCGGAATACCCCATTGCTGTAAACAGGCTTGAAATAGCCATCGCTCAGGCAAAAGAATACGGACTGCTAGGCAAGAACATCTTCGGCACAGACTTTAGCTTCGAACTTGAGCTGAGACTTGGAGCCGGTGCTTTTGTATGCGGTGAGGAAACAGCTCTTATCACCTCTATCGAGGGGCATAGGGGCGAGCCCAAGCCAAAGCCGCCGTTCCCTGCTGTCAGCGGTATCTGGCAGAAGCCGACGCTTCTTAACAACGTTGAAACATATGCAAATATTCCGGTCATCCTGAACAAAGGCGCTGACTGGTTTACAACCATCGGCACCGAAAAGAGCAAGGGCACCAAGGTGTTTGCAGTGGGCGGAAAAATCAACAATACGGGCCTTGTTGAAATACCCATCGGCACATCACTCAGAGAGGTAATATACGATATCGGCGGAGGTATTCCCAACGGCAAGAAGTTCAAGGCTGCACAGACAGGCGGACCTTCCGGAGGATGTATACCTGCAAGCCATATCGATACTCCTATAGATTTCGAGACCTTGAGGGAACTGGGCTCTATGATGGGCTCGGGTGGTCTCATCGTCATGGATGAAGACAACTGTATGGTCGATATAGCAAAATTCTTCCTGGAGTTCACAGTTGACGAGTCCTGCGGTAAATGTCCTCCATGCCGTATCGGCACAAAGAGGATGCTGGAGATCCTTGAAAGGATCACAGGAGGCAAGGGTGAAATGGAGGATATCGAAAAGCTGGAGATCCTGTCAAAGAACATCATTTCCTCTGCTCTCTGCGGTCTGGGACAGTCGGCTCCCCAGCCGGTACTCAGTACGCTGAGGTATTTTAGGGATGAATATATTGCCCATGTTAAGGACAAAAAATGTCCTGCAGGCGTATGTAAGTCAATGATGAGCTATGTTATCGCCGCTGACCATTGCAAGAGCTGCGGCATATGCGCAAGGAACTGCCCTGTCAACGCGATCAGCGGAGACAAGAAGGTTCCGTATGTGATAGATCAGGAAAAATGTATCAAGTGCGGCGTCTGTATGACAAAATGTCCGTTCAAGGCAATATTCAAGAATGCGTAATGAGGAAAGGAGAGTGTTAAAGAGATGGAAATGGTAAATATCACGATAGATACGCGTAAAATTCAGGTACCCAAGGACTATACCGTCCTGGAGGCTGCCAGATATGCAAACATCGATATCCCGACGCTTTGCTTTCTGAAGGATATCAACGAGATCGGTGCATGCAGGATGTGTGTTGTAGAGATCAAAGGAGCAAGGAGCCTGCAGGCTGCATGTGTATACCCTGTATCCGAAGGTCTGGAGATATTCACTCAGACCCCCAAGGTCAGGGAATCCAGAAAGGTGACGCTGGAGCTCATCCTTTCAAACCACGACAAGAAGTGCCTCACCTGCGTGAGAAGCAGAAACTGCGAACTGCAGAAGCTTGCTGAAGAGCTCAATATAAAGGACATCAGATTTGAAGGTGAGACACACGAATATGCAATTGACGACCTTTCACCTTCGATAGTCAGAGACCCGAACAAATGTGTGCTTTGCAGACGTTGTGTCAACATGTGCAAGAACATTCAGAAGGTTGCTGTTATTGACACCAATGACAGAGGCTTCAAGACCATAGTTGGTTCTGCTTTTGAAAAGCCGCTGGCTGAAGTGCCCTGTATCAATTGCGGACAGTGTATAAACGTATGCCCTGTGGGCGCATTGAGAGAGAAGGATGACACAGATCTGGTCTGGGAAGCATTGGCCAACCCGGATCTGCATGTAGTGGTACAGACAGCTCCAGCTGTCAGGGTAGCTCTCGGTGAAGAATTCGGAATGCCGATAGGCACCAGGTGCACCAGCAATATGATCGCATCCCTTAGACGCCTTGGCTTCAAGAAGGTGTTTGATACCAATACTGCAGCGGACCTGACCATTATGGAGGAAGTCACCGAGCTGGTGGGCAGGATCAAGAACGGCGGCAAGCTGCCGGTCATCACATCCTGCAGCCCCGGATGGATCAAATTCTGCGAACACAATTATCCTGAGTTCCTAGACAACCTCTCGAGCTGTAAATCACCTCACGAAATGTTCGGTGCGGTGCTGAAGTCATATTATGCTGAAAAAATGGGCATAGATCCGTCCAAGGTTTTCGTAGTATCCATCATGCCATGTACTGCAAAGAAGTTTGAGGCCAAGCGCCCCGAGCTCTCTGCCAACGGATATCCGGATGTTGACGTGGTCCTGACCACAAGGGAATTGGCAAGGATGATAAGGGAAGCCGGTATCGATTTCAATGAACTGCCCGAAAGGCACTTCGATGATCCCATGGGAGAGGCAACAGGCGCGGCGGTCATATTCGGCGCAACAGGCGGCGTTATGGAAGCGGCACTGAGATACCTTATAGAGCTGCTGGAAGGCAAGCCTCTGGAAAAAGTCGAGTTTGAATCTGTCAGGGGTGTTGACGGTGTCAAGGAAGTCACGCTTAATGTCGCAGGCATGGAAATAAAGGCTGCTGTTGCCCATGGCACCGGCAATGCAAAGAAGCTCCTTGATAAGATGAAGAGAGGCGAAGCACAGTACCACTTCGTAGAAGTCATGGCTTGCCCCGGCGGCTGCGTTACCGGCGGCGGACAGCCCATCCAGCCTTCACAGGTCAGGAGCTGGATCGATCTTCGTACCGAAAGGGCGAAGGCGATATATGAAGAGGATGAAAGCCTGCCGTTGAGAAAGTCCCAGGATAATCCCTTCATAAAGAAGCTTTATGAGGAATACCTGGAGCATCCCGGAAGCCACAAGGCCCACGACCTGCTCCATACCCACTATACGGCAAGGGAAAACTACCCTGAAGACGAATAGGATCCAGCCGCGGGTGAGTAAGAATGCATCGCGAATGAATAGGATCCAGCCGCGGGCAGACAGGAATGCCTCGTGAATTAATAGGATCCTACTGCGGGTAAGCAAGATCACCTTGCGAACAAGTATTACCAAGCTTTGTTAAATGGGAGGCTGCAGCAGAACACACTGTTGCAGCCTCTTAAAATTTCCTGCATTTTTGCCACAAGCCTACACCGAAATGCAAGTGATGCTAGCCTACACCGAAATGCAAGTGCATACCTCGTCTGATCGCCAGCCTGTACCGAAATTTGAAGCAGCTTCGCAGTAAGCACCGCAGAATGTAACCTTTTTTTAATATGTAAATATTTGAAAATGCTGAAAAACGACATTATAATATAAGAGGTATACAAAAATAGATAGGTCATTAAAAATACAACAGAAAAAACGGCCGCTTCGTGGCAGCGGCAATAATCTATGGGGGATTGCTGATGAGCAGCAACAGAACTATACTTATTTGGATCGGGATACTGACACTGATAGGGATCATACTAATCATGGTAGCATGTGAGACCGGGGTTCTGATGCCAAACGAACAACAGGATAATGTACCGCAGGAAGCTGACACAAATGATGGTCCTGAAGTTACACCGAAGGAGAATACACCCGATCCGGCTTCGAATCAGACAGGAGTACAGGAAACGGTGGACGAAGGGCCGAAAACATTGACAGTCGGCAAGCCATATTCCCAGAAGCTAGTGGAAGAAGGTTCGACAAACATACTTATTCTCGGTGAGGACAAGGCCAGCAGCAATTTTGATACCATTGGGATTGTCAGCATAGACAGTAAAAGCAAAATGGTAAAGCTGATAATGATACCCAGAGACACATATATCGAATACAATGATGATATCAAGGCTGCCCTTGACAAAGTGAATCTGTTCCACGAGGCAGGTGCTTTGAAAATCAACTTTACTCATCATGTTGGAAACAGGATCAAATATGAGGGCAGATTTGATTCAGGATCAATCAGTTTTCTTGCTGATGTTGTCGAAGAGAAATTCAATGTCGAAATAAAGGATTATGTAAAAATCAACACAAAAGGCTTTGTCGAGCTTATTGATTGTCTCGGAGGGGTCAATATCAATGTGCCTTATGATATGCATTACGAGGATCCGACTCAGGACCTTTACATACATATCCCAGCCGGGAAACAGCAGCTTGACGGCTATAATGCGGAAGGCTTTGTGAGGTTCAGGCAGGGATACCGGGAGGACGGCACATTATTTGAGATCGGGGATCCGGGCAGAAAACAGAATCAGCTGAATTTTCTGCGTCAGTTGATCAAGCAAAAGGGAACTCTCAAAAATGTCGGAAAGATACCGGAGATAATAAAGGTCCTTGGCAGAAACGTCAAACACAGTGTCGGTCTGGGCGATGTCCTGCAGACATATATGGGCATGGCGACAGATGTAATAAAGGATGATTATGAAATCGTCTCTGTAAACCTGAACAGTGAAAAAATGATCAGGATCGACGGCTCGTCATATTTGGTGCTGGAATAACAATGAGCATGTGCAAAAACCTCATTGTCTGGGCGCTGGTTTGATGCAGTAGTAGACATAAACCCGTTGATACCTGAGTTATGTACCCTTGTTATAGTAGAAATCTTAAGTTTTCTCAAAAAAACTGCCCAGATAACGATGAATTTGCACAGTGTGCTAACTTCAGATATGTGGTATGAAACTTTAGTAAAAAGTGTACCGTATACTGTACGGAAATACTCTATTATGGTAATATAATAAACAGCAGGTTTCGGGACCTTAGAGTGAGCCGTTGCTCGTTTGTTGCTGCAGAAGCTATTGCTTGCAGCCGCAAGAGGTATTGTTATTGCTGCGGGAGGAAGTCGACATGATAGAAATAAGTAACATTTCAAAAAGCTATAATAAGGGTGCTGTCAAAGCTGTTGACAGCCTGGATCTGAAAGTCAACAAAGGCGAAATATTCGGCTTTCTTGGTCCAAACGGAGCCGGAAAGACGACCACGATAAAGATGGTCGTGGGCTTATTAAACCCGGACAGCGGCAGCATAATCATCGACGGAACAGATATTGCAAAAGAGCCGCTTACAGCAAAGAGAAAGATGGGATATGTGCCTGACAACCCAAACCTGTATGACCGCCTCACCGGTATGGAATACCTCAATTTCATGGCGGATGTATACCAGGTATCGGCAGATATGCGAAAGGAAAGGATAGAGCATTACCTGGAAATGTTCAACCTGAAGGGTGCGGCAAGCGATCTGATAAAAAGCTATTCCCACGGAATGAAGCAAAAAACTGCGCTGACAGGTGCGCTTATACACGACCCCCGGGTGTGGATACTTGATGAGCCAATGGTGGGACTGGACCCGAAATCGGCCCATCTGTTGAAAAACCAGATGAGGGAGCACTGCGACAGGGGCAACACTGTGTTTTTCTCGACCCATGTGCTGGAAGTGGCTGAAAAACTATGCGACAGGGTAGGGATCATCCACAAGGGGAAATTGATAGCCATCGGGACTATTGATGAGCTGAGGCATGGAGAAAACAAGGGTTCTCTCGAAAATATCTTTCTGGAGCTGACTGAACAATGAAACCATTCCTTTCATTTATAAAAATGCAGCTGAATGTCAACTATGGAATCTCGGCGCTGAAATATCGATTCACCAGGGAAAAGGAGAAGCTGTGGGAGCCGGTGCTTGTCGGCGTTGTTATACTGGTTTCTTTGCTTCCGCTGGCAGCAATGTATATAGGGCTGATGATATCGATGTTTACTGCCGGGACTATTATCGGCCAGCCTGAAATGATACTTACGGTATCTTTTGTGCTTGCACAGCTTATGATATTGATATTTGGTTTATTTTACATAATGGGTTCATTCTATTTTTCAAAGGATCTTGAGACATTCGTACCCTTGCCGTTGAAGCCCTATGAGGTGGTAGGGGGAAAGTTTGCCGTTATCATGGTGAACGAATATCTGACATCGGTCCCGATCTTGCTGCCTCCCATCATCATTTACGGAGCCGGGACGGGCCAGGGCATTATTTACTGGCTGAAGAGCCTGGTGCTGATGGTGGTGGCTCCTGTGATCCCTCTTTCCATAGCTGCACTCATCATAGTTCTCCTGATGAGGGTCGTCAATCTCAGAAGGTACAAAGATCTGTTAGCTATTATCGGCGGGTTGTTCGCCATAACCATAGGTGTAGGTTCAAGCTTGCTCTTTCAAAACGTACCTGAGAACCCTGAGGAGATCCAGAATTTCTTCACATCTCAGACCCGGATTGTGGATATGATCGGCAGTCGGTTCCCCCCCAGCATTTGGGCAACCAGGGGACTGGCAGATGTCGGTATTGCCGGGTGGGGATATTTTCTGCTGTATCTGGCGGCAAGTGCCGTCCTGATGATGCTTTTGCTGTGGATTTCGAACCTGGTCTTTTATAAGGCCCTGCTTGCAGGACAGGAGGTCAGCAGAAAAAGAAATAATATATCAAAGAGCCGGATAAGCAGACAGATCGGCAGGACACAAAGCCCTGTCACCGCAATAGCAAAACGTGAATGGAAGCTGCTGATGAGAACTCCGCTATACGTGTTAAATGGCCTTGTTAGCTCGATGCTGGGTCCTATCATAGTGGCAATGATGCTTTTGCTTAAAAATGAGCCCGAGTTGGCTGAGTTGATAGGCAGCTTAAGCGAACCCGGAATAGTTCCCTACGCAGCACTTGCATGCCTGGGGCTTATGCTCTTTACATCAGGGATGAATCTGGTGGCATCAACAGCACTCTCAAGGGAGGGCCAGACGATCTGGATAGCAAAGATGCTGCCCGTATCAGCGAAGCAGCAGGTGGCAGGCAAGCTTGTAGTTAGCTATGTGATTTCTGCTATAGGCGTTCTGACGACAAGCCTGATAATGCTCATATTCCTCAAGATACCAATATTATGGACAGTTGGTGCCACTATCGTCGGGCTGGTGGGATCAGTGCCCATGGCTTCCTTAAACCTTTTGCTTGACGTTTTTCACCCCAAGCTTGTGTGGAACAGTGAGCAGGAGGCAATGAAACAGAATATAAACGGCGGTATCGGAATGCTGATTTCGTTGCTGGTATTGGTCATACTGGGAGGTATAGCAGTTCCAATGACGATAATTGAGATACCGGTACAAATGGTCTTTGCAGCAATCGGCGCAGTCGCTGCCATACTCGGGGTGCTTTCCATACTTGCGTTATTTGCTGTCGCTGAAAAAAAGTACCGAGACATCGAAGCCTGATGGAAGCAGTGGGGCTGAAGGAAATATATCGAATAATTTGACTTGGAGGGATAGATCATGGCAAAACAAATATGGAAACCATCAACAATGCTCAATCCTGTACCTATAATAATGGCAACATGTGCAGATGCTGCCGGAAAACCGAATATTATCACGCTGGCATGGGCAGGAACAGTAAATTCTGACCCGCCGATGCTGTCCATTTCTGTTAGAAAGGAAAGGTACTCACACAGCCTGATCAAGGAAAAGGGGCAGTTTGCCGTCAATCTTGTGACTCAGAAGCTGGCGTACGCCACAGACCTGTGCGGAGTCAAGTCGGGAAGGAATACGGACAAATTTGAACTGACCGGGCTGACACCAGAAAAAGCATCGGTGATCGATGTACCGATAATAAAGGAATGTCCGGTATCGCTGGAATGCGTTGTAAAAAATGTGCTGGAGCTTGGAAGTCATGATATGTTCGTGGCAGAGATCGTGGCAGTGCAGGCTGATGAATCGCTGCTGGATGAAAAGGGCAAGCTTGTGCTGGAAAAAGCTGATCTGGTCTGCTATTCTCACGGCAAGTACTGGACATTGGGCAAGGAACTGGGCTTCTTTGGGTATTCCGTAGCAAAGAAGAAGGATATTGTGCGGTAACGAAGAAGGATATAATATTCAACTGCTCCCATGAACTATACAGCGGAATGGAAGGTACGGGCGATGACCTCTTCCTGCTGCTTGCGGCTCAGGCGGATAAAGTTGACGGCATAACCGGAAACTCTTATTGTGAGCTGCGGGTAGTTATACGGGTCCTGCATCGCCTGTTCCAATACCATGCGTTCCAGCACGTTGACATTTATGTGATGTCCACCCTGGGCAAAGTATCCGTCCAGCAGAGCTGCAAGGTTAGTGAGGCGGGACTGGGTATCTCTGCCGAGAGATCTTGGAACCAGTGTCATGGTCAATGAGATCCCATCCTTGCAGAATTCGTAAGGGATCTTGGCTACGGAGTTCAACGCGGCCAGCGCGCCCATCTTGTCCCTGCCGTGCATTGGATTGGCTCCCGGTGCGAAGGGCTCGCCCTGCTTGCGTCCATCGGGAGTGGAGCCTGTCTTTTTACCGTATACCACATTAGATGTGATCGTGAGTATTGAAAGGGTATGGACAGCATTTCTGTATGTTTTATGCTTTCTCAAATCAGTAATAAAGCCCTTCACTATATCTACGGCGATACTGTCGACTCTGTCGTCTCCATTGCCGAACTGAGGGTATGAGCCCTTTATTTCAAAATCAGTGATAAGGCCTCTTTCATCTCTGATGGCTCTTACATAGGTATATTTGACTGCACTGAGGGAGTCGGCCAGCACCGACAGACCCGCGATACCAAAGGCCATGAGCCGCCTGGGGTCTGTGTCGTGCAGCGCCATCATAAGGCGCTCATATGCGTATTTATCATGCATGTAATGAATAGTATTCATTGTGTTTACATAAAGGCCAGCAAGCCATTTTTGGTAATGCCTGAGTCTGTCGATGACCTTTCTGTAATCAAGGTACTCATCCCGGTAAGGTTCGCTTTCCGGACCGACCTGGTCCCCGGTGATCTCATCCCTGCCGCCGTTGAGTGCTAACAGCAGAAGCTTGGGCAGATTGCAGCGGGCACCGAAAAACTGCATGTCCTTGCCGGTCTTCATTGCAGAAACACAACAGGAAATACTATAGTCGTCAAGGAACTCAGGCCTCATCAGATCATCATTTTCATACTGTATGGCACTGGTTACCATCGAAACCTTGGCACAGTAGCGTTTAAAGGCTGCAGGAAGATTTACTGACCATAAGACTGTCAGGTTAGGCTCAGGTGCAGGTCCCAGGTTGAAAAGCGTATGAAGGATGCGGTAGGAGCTCTTTGTGACCATATGCCTGCCGTCGCTGCAGATGCCGCCGATGGATTCTGTTATCCACACGGGATCGCCGGCGAACAGCTCATCATATTCAGGAGTGCGAAGGTGGCGGATCAGCCTGAGCTTTATCACGAACTGGTCAATCAGCTCTTGGGCTCCGGCCTCATCCAGCAGACCTGCGGCTAAATCTCTTTCTATATATATGTCGAAGAATGTTGAGACCCTTCCAAGTGAATTGGCAGCGCCATTGGTCTCCTTCAACGATGCCAGAAATGCGAGATATGTCCATTGTACAGCCTCCAGAGCATTTTGGGCCGGTCTGGACAGGTCACACCCATACTGGGAGGCCATCACGGTCAGCTCCTTCAGTGCCTTGATCTGCTCATGGACCTCCTCGCAGAGCCTGATCGCATCTTCATTCATTCCGTCTTTTTGCAGCTCGATCTTGTCAAGGTTTTTCTGCTTTATCAAACGATCGGTCCCGTATAGCGCCACTCTGCGATAATCACCTATGATACGGCCTCTGCCGTATGCATCGGGCAAACCAGTTATTACCCCGGATTTTCGCGCCTTTCTCATTTCCGGGGTATAAACGCTGAAAACGCCGTCGTTATGTGTTTTGCGATATTTATGAAATACTTCATCGATTCTGTCCGGCAGCTTGTAGCCATACGCTTCACAGGACTGCCTGGCCATACGGATCCCGCCGTAGGGCATGACAGCCCGTTTCAGTGGCTTGTCGGTCTGAAGGCCCTTTATGACCTCAAACTCTTCGGCTATATAGCCGGGTGCATAGCTGGTGATGCCGGAGACAGTTTTAGTGTCGACATTAAGGACGCCGCCTTTTGTAAGCTCGTCACGAAGGAGCTTTTTACATTTGCTCCACAGCTTTTTTGTTTTTATAGTGGCTTCTTTAAGAAATGCTTCATCGCCGTCATAAGGAGTGTAGTTGTTGACGATAAAGTCCCTGACATTGATATTGTCAGTCCATTCCCCCGGTATAAAGCCTTTCCATGCATTTTCACAAAACATAATCCCACACCTCTGCTATGCATAGTCCTTATACCCAGGCGGTCGGCTGACAATCCATGAACCGTGCTCCCATGTGGTTAATTCCACTTCCGCCAGTAACACGGCTGCTATTCTATTGATTTGTTTTGGAGCTATATTTTAAGTATAGCTTTGCATTGGAATTATGTCAATAACATTGAAGCAGCCATAAAAATGGTAAATGGACAATTGTCAGGCAGCGGGGAGTAATAGGATGCGCGCAGGGGAGCACAAATAGGGTACAGGCTGTGGGATGCAAAAGGGTCGCAAGGGAGAGGGTAGAGCAAAGGATGCAGCCATACGAAAGGGCAGCGGGATTTATTGAACCGAAAAAAAACATTCATTGTTCAATCTCTCTCACTGATCCGGGATATGCATATATCCAGCGCATTTTCATTTTCTCCGATCAAAATGTCAGGCTGCGTGCCTGCAGCTTCGTTTCACAGGTCATCCTTTTTGAGTTTATCAAACTCAGGCAATCGTTCGATTGGGAAGATGCTATCTTCTTCAGTATTTTTTTCATTATGATAGTCTCCAAAAATGCTGTGTTTTGCTAAAAAAATTTAAATAATATACATTATAAGTCTATATTAGTGTATATACAACCTGAACATGGCAAAGAATGGTACAGATGTGATGCGGGACAAAATGAAGAACCTCACCGGACTTTTCATCCAGTGAGGTCACTATTTTTGTATGTGCTATGTTGACGAATTTTCTGGTATAGTTCTATTTTGTAGCCAGAACCTTCTTAAGCTTTGCAAACCTGGGCAGACCGTTTTCCAGCGGAGGAGTGGAAACTCCCTGGATCAGCGGCAGAGCATAGTCTATGAATTCCTGCTTCATGCCGTTGCCTGCTTCATTTATCCATTCTCTCGGGACCTTTTTCTCAGTGTTGGCAACATCTGTGAGGTTGATCAGCTTGACGTTACACTTGTATTCCGGTCCTGCTGCTCTTTCGAATGCCACCATGTAGTCGGTCTTTCCTTCCACTGCATACCTGACAGCCATCTGGCCTGCCATATATGCTTCGTTGACATCGGTCAGAGAACCGACATGAGCGGCACACCTCTGAAGCAGGCTGAACTCGATGCCGCGTACCTTTGCGCCTGTCTTTTCCTTCAGGATGTTAGCCAGAGTTGAGGCAAGGCCTCCCAATTGTGCATGCCCGAAAGCATCCTTGGATTTTGCCAGGTCTGAACCATACTCAGAAATGTATTTTCCGTCCTTATCCCTGATACCTTCGGAAACAGCAATGATGACATTATTGTTTTTTTCGTAAACTTCCATTGTCTCGGCAATGAATTTGTCCATGTCAAAGGGGAGCTCAGGCAGGTATATAAGGTCGGGTCCGAAACCTGCATGTGCTGCCAGGGCAGCCGATGCGGTAAGCCATCCGGCGTTCCTTCCCATGACCTCCAGTACAGTGATCATACCTTTGTCGTAAACTCTTGCATCGTGATAAACCTCCATAATGGAAGTTGCGATATATTTGGCTGCGCTTCCGTAGCCCGGGCAGTGGTCGGTTCCCCAGAGGTCGTTGTCAATAGTCTTCGGAACGCCCATTACTCTGCACTCGTAGCCCGACTTCTGCATGAATTTGCTTATTTTGTTGCAGGTATCCATTGAATCGTTTCCACCGTTGTAGAAGAAATATCTGATATCATATTTTTTAAAGACTTCCAGCAGCCGTTTGTAATCGGTATCGTCTTCCTCAGCATTTTTCAGCTTGTAACGTACAGATCCCAGAGCGGAGGAAGGAGTTGTCTTTAATAGCTCCAGTTCATACGTGTCTTCCTTGCTCATATCATAAAATTTTTCATCGAGGATCCCTTTAATACCATGTGCAGCACCGTATACAGCAGTAATGGCTCCCTGCTTCAATGCTTCCTGAAATACGCCTGCAGCGCTGGCGTTTATAACCGAGGTCGGTCCGCCTGACTGGCCGAATATTGCTGCTCCTTTTAGTTCGCTCATAATCATCCCTCCTGTAAGAAATCAAGATAAAATATAACACAAGATGTACCAAATTGCAAATAAAGATGGACATTTTTTTAACAAAATTCATCGGTACTCAAATTCAGAAATTCCGACATGTTATCATATGAAGAGTTTGATTTGAAAAAAGCGGACAGAATTGCAGAAGAGGGTGTGGGAACAGGTGTGGGAAGAGTTATTCATTATTTGGGGAAAATTACTTGATTTATGGTCGAAATCTGTTAGAATTAAAATGATAAATTTGTAACAAGGAAACAATACATATTCTATCATCGTTATGCAATATTAAATTATATAAAGTAAAGGAGATGTCTTTATGCCATTAGTTACATCAACTGAAATGTTCAAGAAGGCTTACGAAGGCGGATACGCCATAGGCGCTTTCAACGTAAACAACATGGAGATCGTACAGGGGATCACAGAAGCTGCAAAAGAAGTCAATGCTCCGCTGATTCTGCAGGTTTCGTCGGGAGCCAGAAAATATGCCAATCACACATACCTTATGAAATTGGTCGAGGCAGCATCCATAGAGACCGGTCTGCCGATCTGCCTGCACCTTGACCACGGCGACACCTTTGAACTGTGCAAATCCTGTATTGACGGCGGCTTTACTTCTGTAATGATAGACGGCTCACATCATTCGTTCGAAGACAACATAAAGCTGACAAAGCAGGTGGTTGAGTACGCGCACGCTCACGGAGTAGTGGTGGAAGGTGAGCTGGGCAGACTTGCAGGTATTGAGGATGATGTCAATGTATCCGATGCAGATGCGGCGTTTACAAGACCTGAAGAGGTTGAAGAATTTGTCAGCAGGACCGGCGTTGATTCACTGGCTATTGCTATAGGCACAAGCCATGGCGCATTCAAGTTCAAGGGCGAAGCTAAGCTCAGATTCGACATACTCGATGAAGTTGCAAGAAGGCTTCCCGGTTTCCCGATAGTTCTCCACGGCGCTTCCTCCGTTATACCTGAGCTCGTAGATAAGATAAACAATAACGGCGGAAATATGCCGGGCGCAAAGGGCGTTCCGGAGGATATGCTCAGACAGGCGGCCAGGTCTGCTGTTTGCAAGATCAACATAGACTCCGACCTGAGGCTTGCCATGACTGCAACTATAAGGGAATACTTCACTCAGCATCCCGAGCATTTCGATCCCAGACAGTACCTCGGACCTGCCAGACTGGCCATCAAGGAACTCGTAAAGAACAAGATCATCAACGTTCTCGGATGCGACGGCAAGGCTTGATCGAATAAAAAATAATATGAAAGAACTGATCCGGTATCAATGACAGATACCGGATTTTTTTATCTCCATGACATGTGAAATCTCCAGCCCATTTGGGAAATGACGCGCTGACTCAGCTGGGAGCCGGTGTATAAACTCATCCTGTTTGTCAATAATACGTTAGGATGATCAAACATTCTACATTGTTTTGAGGGGTGCTGAACTTTTGTGTGTGAAAATTGGAATACCGAGGAGCCTGTTCTATTATAAATTTATATCATTTTGGGAAATATTTTTTACTGAATTGGGTGCTGAAGTCGTAGTATCAGAGCAAACAAATAAACGCATACTTGACGATGGCGTAAAGGCATGTGTTGATGAAGCCTGTTTGCCGATAAAGCTTTTTTGCGGCCATGTCATCAGCCTGAAGGACAGGGTCGACTACATTCTGGTGCCGAGATTCACCAGCATTTCAAAAAAGGAGTACATATGCCCTGAGTTCGGAGGATTGCCTGATATGATACGGCATACGCTGAGAGACCTGCCGCCATTGATCGATACAGAAGTCAATATGAGAAGCTCAGAAAGAGCAGGCCTGAAAGCAGCCGTACAAGCCGGCGCCATACTTGGAGCCGACAGGCTGACAGCCGTCAGAGCCTGCCGGACCGCCCTCCGCCTTGGGGACAGTTCTCACCTTTTGAATAAATTTGGATACAATAATTTCGGCTCAGAAGGTCGTCAAGGCAGCGATCATGCCGGAGTTGCCGGACTCGGAGAAACTTTTGTTAACAGCAAACTGAACAGAAACAAAAAATATTTTTTCAGTAGTCAAAAAGGTGAGAACTGTCCCCAACCGCAAAAAGGTGAGAACTGTCCCCAACCGCAAAAAGGTGAGAACTGTCCCCAACCGCAAAAAGGTGAGAAC
>JAAYPO010000059.1 GCA_012519745.1 Clostridiaceae bacterium
CCATGCCCGCCAGTATGATCTTAAAGGATCTGTCAAGCGGAACATACACGGCCCCTGTTGCCACTGCCAGCACTATTACAAACAGCAAAAGCACCAGCATTGCGGGCAGGACCCTGCTCATTTTTTTATATACGGTATTTTCAGCCATTATCTCACTTTCATCCTTTTTCGACCTCAATTTGATTCTCCTGTCTTCTCTGTGCTCGTGTGCATATGCGCCCGCCAGTGAAGCTTGTCCCACTGGTGAGCCTTACTCAAACAGTTCAGGGTATGCTGCCCTTGCCACATCCTCCACCGCAAGCACTACATATTGGGAGATAGCGCTGATATGAGGGTTCGGCACAGATATGATCCGGTCCTCACGGATGGCCTTGACTGTTTTGAGGCTCTGATCATTCTTTAATGCATCCCTCATGCTGTCGAATGTGTTTTTCTGATCATAATACCAGGATGGCAGTATAATAATATCCGGATCGAATTCTATGATTTTTTCCTTTGAAATCACCGGCCATCCTTCTATGCCCGCCTCGGATATCACATTGACCAGCCCAGCCCTTGTGACAATATCGTCAAAATTGGTTCCAAGACCACTGCTGCCCAGTTCACCATAATCCATTACTGTGAGTCTCTGTTCAGGCTTGAGAGCTGAAAGCCTTTCTTCGACTGCATTCAGTTTTCCATCCATCCAGTCCACCAGTTCCCTGCCCTTTTCCTCTGCGCCGACCACATGTGCCAGCTCAAGTATCACAGCTCTTTGTTCATCGATATTCCCCGGTGTCCTGAAGGCATATACCGTGATCCCGGCATCCCTCAGCTGCTTCAGGTACTTTGCGTCAGCCCAGGTATCCAGAAGGATCAGATCAGGAGCGAGGGCTATGATATTCTCAACCTGATCCATTGTTGTCCTGGCTCCGATCCCTGCGGCTTCAGAGGCTATGTTGGAAATGCCTTCGTCATCGGCATATCTTGTCAGTGATACGATCCTGCTTTTGTCGATCATGCCGAACAGCATCTCATCAGCACCCAGATTCAGCGAGAGTATACGCTGGGGTTCGCTTTCGATGGTCATTTCAAAGCCGTTTCCGTCCGTCACCTTTCTAGGAAATCTCTGAGCCCCAGCCGCCTCATCCTGGTTCCCGGAAGCAGTCACATTAGCTTGTCCATCTGAATCGGCCGAGTTAGATTTATCTGCGACATCCTTTGTATCTCCCATAGCCGTCAAATCTGACGCATCATCAGCCCCTCGCAGATCACTTCCCGGAGCAGATTGGGGCTCTATGCCCTTATTCCCGCATCCTGTCATCGAAACCAACAGCATTGATATTGTTATGATTACTATTAGAACACTACATTTCTTCCCCTTAATATTTAACATATTCCATCCTCCGCCTTGTTCATCATATTCTAAAACTCGATTCCCTTTCTTGCACTGATGCCCTTACGAGCAGGGTGCTTTTCAGCACTGATCTCCGACACATAGTCTGCCACGCTGGAGAGTTCGAGGGGTGCATCTCTTCCGGTCAATACCAGCTCCAGCTTCTCCGGCTTGTGGCTGATAAACCGCAGCAGCCTTTCTTTTTCGATCATTCCCGTTGACAATGTCCCCATCACCTCGTCCATTATCAGCAAATCGCACTCCCCATTTTGAGCGGCACTGACTGCATAATCAAAAATTTCCCGCTGTTCTGCTGCCGCCTGAGCTTTTTCTTCATCTGTCATCTGCCATGTAAATTTCTTCGTCTCGGTCCCTCTATGGAGTACAAATCCAGGCTCCAGCTTTTTCAAGCTGTACATCTCTCCGGTGGGCATGCCCTTGAGAAACTGTACCATAAGCACTCTCATGCCCTGTCCGCAGGCTCTGACGCCAAGGCCCACGGCCGCTGTCGTCTTTCCCTTGCCCTCTCCGGTGTATATATGTATCAATCCTCTCATGTTGCATATCCCTTCCCGCAGCATAATCAGCCGCCTTTTATTTTTCATTTGTCTGGACTTCGTCCGGGCCGCAGTGACAGATCGTCAATAGCAGTCTGACTATCGCGCCATGCGTGGCGTGCCATCAAAAAAGCCGCCTGACAGGTCAGGTGGCTTCAATATATATGTACAGATGTTCGATCGACATCGTATGCACCCCCTATCTCTCGTAGAGTAATGGTGTTGTTGTACAGGCAGGTCTTCTGGCTTAAGCATCATCGCTCAGCCGCTCCTTCCCGGTTTCCCAGTGGCATGCGGCAGAACTCTTCTATTACAGCGGCGGGACCGCGTGGGAATCAAACCCACTTCCCTGTTCGAGCACAAGGCTCTGCACCGGCATCTTGCCGGTACCTGTACAAGTATTCAGTTATCATTCCGGTTTCACAACCAGTTTATACTATTGCAGCAGGTATTTCAACAAAAATTTTTACTGCACATATTTGTGGTCCAACGATCCAACGGCCTGTGGTCCAACGAGGTCAGCTGTTGATCTCTCCCAGCTTGAATTTATCATGTATCGCATTGACTGCGCGCTCCGCCTTCTCCACATCGACCAGCACCGATATCTTCATTTCGGAGGTGGTTATCATGTGAATATTTATATCCGCATCATAAAGAGCCTCGAACATCATCGATGCCACACCCGGGTTGTTCACCATTCCGGCGCCGACGACGGACACCTTTGAATAATTTTCGGAATACTTTACTTCCTTTGCGTTGAGCATACCCAGGTTTTCCCTGATCACCCCGAGAGACTTTTGCAGATCGGCCTTTTTTACGGTGAAGGATATATCATTTGTATCATCCCTCCCGATGGATTGCAGTATAACATCGATGCTGATCCTTTCCCTGGCCAGAAGCGAGAACAGCTTGAAGGCCATTCCGGGCTTATCCTCGATCCCTATGACTGCGATCCTTGCGATATCGTTATCCCGGGCAACTCCCCTGACATACATTTTTTCCACGCTGCCTACCTCCTTTACTACCGTTCCCTCCGAATCGTTAAGGCTGGATCTGACTACCAGCTTCACGCCGTATTTTTTTGCCATCTCCACCGATCTGTTGTGCAGCACATTTGCACCAAGGCTTGCCAGCTCCAGCATCTCATCATATGAAATGTCCCTGAGCTTTGACGGATTGCCGACTATCCTCGGATCCGCAGTGAAGACACCGTCCACATCCGTATATATTTCACAAACATCTGCGTGCAGCGATGCGGCTAAAGCAACAGCCGTCGTGTCCGAACCGCCTCTGCCCAGCGTGGTGATATCGTCGTATTTGTTCCAGCCCTGGAATCCCGCTACTATCACGATATTCTTTGCATCCAGCTCCTTGAATAGTCTTTCTGTTTCTATGCTCTTTATCCTTGCACTTCCATAACGGCTGTTCGTTAATATCCCCGCCTGCCGGCCTGTCAGTGACACAACATGGTACCCCAGCTTTTCGATTGCCATGGCCAACAGCGCCATAGATATCTGTTCACCTGATGACAACAGCACATCCATCTCACGTTTTGACGGTTCTTCATTTATTTCATAAGCTTTTGACAGCAGCTCGTCAGTGGTATCACCCTGAGCAGACACCACTACTACGACAGAATGGCCCTGATTGTAGGTTTGTGTGACTATTCTTGCAACATTGAACACTCTTTGCATATTCGCTAAAGACGAACCGCCAAATTTCTGCACGATCAGGCTCACAGGCATTTTCCTCCTTTATGGATACAAATTAGTACTGTCATTCCAGGATCCTGACAACATTGACTATCTCTTTTACCGACGCGATCCCCTTCAGCCTGCCGATACAGTCTGCGAACTCCGCTTCCGTCATCTTTGGGGTCCTGAACGCCAGCTCGGTATCATTATTCATATTCTCCGGTCTGATATATTCAACATTTTCAAAAACTCCGCTGATATATTTCTCCGCTTCTGCTTTATGTCTTACTGACGCTCTTATGAAAAATGCGCTTTCGCTGTCTCCAAACGGTACCATATTGTCTCCGTGTTTTCTCTCCCACACACTGCTGTTGCATTCATTGTGCTTTGCTATATCGATTATATCGGCTACAACAGCGCTGGCCGTAGGGAGCTTCCCGGCGCCTCTTCCGTAAAACATAGCATCGCCTATAGCGTCACCACTGACAACTATTGCATTGAAAACATCCTCTACATTTGCAAGGGGGTGATCTTTGCTGATGATGGCCGGCGTGACTCTGGCAAATATCCTCCCGTCCTCTTTCCGGCTGACACCGATCAGCTTTATGACCGAATCCATATACTCAGCATATTGCATGTCAGCAAGGCTGATCCTGGAAATGCCTTCGGTATGGATCCTTTCACTGTCCACGAATTCGTTATATGCAATGGACGACAAAATAGCTATTTTCCTGCATGCATCATGGCCTTCCACATCGGCAGTGGGGTCAGCCTCTGCATAACCGTTCAGCTGGGCTCCCTTGAGTGCTTCATCGAAATCCATTCCATCTCTGCGCATTCTGGTGAGTATATAGTTTGTGGTGCCATTCAAAATACCTGTTATCCCGTTTATGATATTTGCCGCAAGGCACTGGCTCAAAGGTCTTATAATCGGGATGCCGCCTCCCACGCTTGCCTCAAAGAGGTAGCTGACACCGCTCTCGGATGCCATTTTCAGCAATTCGGGGCCATGGGCCGCGACAAGCTCCTTGTTTGATGTCACTACATGCTTCCCTGCTGCAAATGCCATCCTTGTGAACTCCTGGGCAGCCCTGGTCCCGCCTATGGTTTCAGCGACGACCTTTATGTCCGGATCGCCGAAGATTTCATCCGGGTCCTTAGTGAAGAGTCCACTGTCAGGACTACCTGGAAAATCCCTTATATCCAGTATCTTTTTTACCCTGATAGGCTCGCCCGCCCGGGTCGCTATGCTCTGGCTGTTCTTCCTGATGACCTCGGCCACACCCGAGCCTACCACTCCATACCCAAGTATCGCAATATCCATAAAATCATGCCTCCCATGATGATCATTTGATGGTTGAACTATGAGTCTTGCTCAAATCCGCACCAACACCGGGTTTTTTGAGCAACTGCCCCTTTATGCCTATTCCCTGGCTAATATCTCCTGCCTGCGGACCCCTTCCACTTCGCCAATGCTTTCCATCAGCTGGCCAATGTCCATTGTCATCCCCGTTGTGGCGATCGATATCGTCACATCTGCCAGTCCGTTGATAGGCATGTTCTGATTTATTGTAATAATGTTTGCCTTTGACTGCGCTATCTTGTTGATAATACTTGAGAGTATACCCGAAAAATCCTCAACTACAAAATAGAGGGTGATAACTCTGCCTCTGGATGTTTCATAAAAAGGAAACACACAGTCCTTGTATTTGTAGAAAGCGCTTCTGCTCAGCCCTGCTTCCCTCACAGCGTCGTTGACTGTCCTGGATTTTCCCGAGCTCAGCAGTCTTTTTGCTTCGATCACTCTGGAAAATACCTCCGGGAGAACTTCACTGTCTACCAGCAAATATGTTGAACTGCTGTCCATATTCACTCCTGACTGTCCTCAGTGGACGCACATTTGTATTCCGTTTGTGTAATATTAGCACATATTCAATTGAAAATCAATATGATTTGAAAAAAATACGGGCAGATTTGAACCCGGACATGGTGGCTGCTGCATCCGAAGGCTGACACATCTGCAACCGGACATGCAGGCTGCTGCATCCGCAGCCCGGACATGCGGAAAATACCAAGTTAGGTTACATACGCAAGGCTCATAAATCCCGTCATTACGGGCTTTCTATACTACCTATAATAACTGATAGCCTCTTTCGGTTCGAGGGGCTATTTTCTTTTATATTTTTACTGCCTGTGGTTTATTTTACCATTGAACTTAATCGACAAGATATGTTTCGTTTATAATTTGATGGCCTATGACGAAAAATTATAGGCCGATATGTTCACATACATATATAATAGGTTGATTTCAGACATGTCTTCTAATTGCATAAATATGCCTGATATGGTATAATCCACTCTGATAATTCAGTATTTATATCAATACAAGGGGGAAGTATTAATGAAAAGACTGACTTTATTCATAGTTATACTCTGTATGCTCATATCGATATTCTCAACATTTTCATATGCGGGAGAATTGCCGCCATTGCCGCTTCGCGTCGTTGTTAACTGGGATGAGGTAAAGTTTCCCGATGAGAAGCCGTTTATAGATGAAAACAGCAGGACCCAGACCCCGGCCAGATTTATCGGGGAAGCCCTGGGTGCTAAAGTGACGTGGGATCAGGAAACAAAGACAGCTACATTCGTGCTGGGAAGTGATAAGCTCGAGTTATACATAGGAAAGAAGATATATAAGCTCAATGGAAAAGTCAAGCAGATGGATACTGAAGCGCTGCTGAAAAACGGAAGGACCTTTGTGCCTGCCCGTTATGTAGCCGAATCATTCGGCGCCACTGTGGAATGGGACAAGGATGTAAGGACAGTATACATATCCATGGATTATTCCAAAAAAGACAAGACAGGGACAGAGATGCGGGGAGGATTTGAAGTCCCGAAGGATAGGAAGCTAAGTGTATTTAATGATAGAAGCGCAGATATAGTATTGACTTTAAACGTATTAATGCCAGATTTAGAAGGACAGATTAATGAAATGGCACAGATCCTATCACAGAAGTGTGATGAGGCAACAGTAAAGCAAATAGTAGAGTATGTCAAGCCTAAAAAGGACATGGGGGATTATCTTGCTGATAAGTATATATATGATACTAAGTCGCAAAGGTATATACATATCTCAGAATCACGCGGATTAGAAGTAAGAATAGAGTACCTTAATGCTGAACATACAAAAAACTATAAGAAGTATATTGGTGAATGATATGATTGGTAAAGTAAAAAGAGTTATACTTATAATGCTGGCAATATCAATGGCACTTTTTGCTGTGCCTGTGTTTGCTGGCGGAGATAAGCCGACAGAAGAAGAGATAAAGACAGTAGATGAAGCATTGAAGAGAGCTAACAAATTCTTGAATGATTTTTTCTCTATGGGAGAATTATTTAGGACAATATCAACGGGAAATAGGGGAATAATATATGAACTGGCAATAAACTGAGGGGATTCCTTTGGCGGCATGCCAATACTTGTGTATGGTGATGCGGCATCAGGAGCAGAGGCAGCGTCATTATACGGAAATGATAAGAGGAGAGTAGATATAAATGATCAACCGCGAGTCAAGTTGATGAATGACGCCAAGCAAGCAGAAGTTGCAGAACGCACCAAACACGCATAATCTCCTTGACATATACTCACTCCATCTCAGAGAGCCGTCTTTTGGCTCTCTCTTTTTATCCGTGGAAGGCTTCAGAACGCCCTATAACCGCCTTGGCACATTCTCCTCGATAAAATCCACACCCCGCCCACCAATAACCCCACACAACGCTCCCAGACGCCTAAAAAGCATAAGCTGGCGGGTTTTATTGGCGGGTTTTTCATTATCTCCCTCAACCTACGCATTGCGTAACTTACGCAATGCGTAAGTTACTAAAACCACGGTCACCGCTACCCAATTTACTCACTGCTCAAGCAACCCCGTAACCACGGGAAAACCACTGGATTTGCAAAGTTTCTTGACAAACCACCGTCAAAGTGGTATACTCGATGTAACAATACTTAAAGGAGGACCTAAAAATGACATCACTAACGCAGAAAATTAAAGGGGTAAGAAAGATGGCGGGTCTTACTCAGCAAGACCTATCGAAACTGTATGGCATCCCAAAGCGTACTATTGAAGAATGGGACAGAGGGGCTTACGAACCGCCAGAGTACGTAGCAAACCTTTTAATTGACCGTATAAAAGCTGACTTTTTATACGACCACTCAGAAAAAAAGAAGGATTTATCCGCACCTAAGAAACTAATCTTCCTCAACAACTTCGGCAAACCATTAAAAGAGCCTGTTTTATCAGGAGTTAAGCGAGCTTATGATGACGGCAAAGTACAGAACTTAGGCAGTGATACCTTTGACGAAGAAGACAACTGCCGACAAGACCCTAAGGGAAAACTTTACTTGGTCTTAGAGCCAGAAAATTACGGTCTTGACATGGGAATTACCTTTTATGTGAAGGAGGTATAGTGCCTATGAACCAATCCCCCGAAAATAAAAAGTCGAAGGAGGAATATCTCGAAGACCTCCTCACTCACATAGAATCAGAATTTGGCGGCCTCGCTATAAAGTATCACGGCCTCCACAATAACACCTCTGAGGCTCGATTGGATGAGATTTATGCACACGTTCTTGGAGGCAAGTACGCACAAGCAGAAAGTTTAGACCTTGACGCAGTATTAGCCCAGCAAGCACAGGCACAATCAGCCATCCTGGTTATCTCAGGCAACGGCAGAGCTGTGGCAAACCCGTCGGTATTGGCAAGAATCTTGTTATACAGAGCCTCTGCATAATCCTCGCACTCTATGTAAGCGAGGTTGGTTATCTGCTGGATATAAGGCTTGGTGGCTTCAAGGATGCCCCGAACTACGCTGTGCGATGTTGGTAGAACTGTTTCATCTTAAAACCTTGCGTTTGTATCCTAACATTATATTGTATGATCATCCCGGTGGGATCAGGGCTGACTGATCACAGGATCCAACAGATTTTCCACCACACTGGTGGTATTGTTTCTGACGAAGGACTTTTCCCAGCTCGTGACGTAATTTCCCATACCCCACTCAGCCATTATGACAGCGCTGCCCTCCTCAAGCTGGAACCTTGCTGTCGGATGCTCGGAAAGCCCTTTGCTTTGTATCGGATATATGAGGATCTCGCTGCGGGTCAGTATCACGGCTATGTCTTTATTCGGCGATGTATAAATATCGATGGCGTGAGGCAGCTTATCCTTCATATCGGTCCACGGTACATGCAGTACATCATATGCCACCATATTCGACGGCGGCAGCAGGTTCAGGCTGAAATCCATATAGGGCAGCTGTCCATGGCCGTCAGGGTCTATGCGCCCTTTGAAAAACCAGTGTCCGGTTTTTCTGTAAAGTGCAAAATTCTTCTCCTGGACTTCATCATCAAAAACAACTATCCCCTCATACCCCGAGTTTTTAAGCACATCGGAAATGGCGTTCTCCATGGCCATCGTACCATTTTCGCCTACCATGTCGGATATTTTTATGCCATCTATATTCGACAGGTTATCTACAGGCAGTGTCCGTAATGTCTTTTCCTCCAGTGTGAGCGGGTAGTGGCTGATTTCATCCAACACTCCGGCGGCGCCTGCCATTGCTCCGGTCTGGCTGCCGGAGACCGCTTCCCTTTCACTTACAGAAGTGCCTGCAGCTGCATTTGCTGTTTCCGACCCGTACACAGTACCGTTCTGGCTGCTGTATACCGTGTTCTCAACGCAGACATAGTCATTTCCTACATAAACTATAGCCTTCCTGACCTTCGTCTCTATCCTGTCCGATGCGTTTTGAAACAATCCGCCTGTGATCTTTCCCTGCTTATTTGAAACCTTATAAGCACTAAGTGCATCCTCCACTCCAAGGGACCCTGACCTTTTTTCAACGAAGAGCTTCCAGAAGCCGTCCATCCTGGGCAGGTAAATGTCATCTGCGTACAGCACCTGCCGGACAGAGCGGTCGTCGCTGGAGATCCAATACGTGCCGTATTTGTAGTCACCAAGACCGTCGGCTGTTTTCACAGGTATCCTGACCCCTAACAGAAGACCGGAGCGCAGCGATGCATCCTCAGTCCCGGGATCATCCAGACTGTCCTGCTCATCTTCATTTGATGCCGTCTTGAGAACACTGCTGAATTCGTCCGATACTTTCTTCATTACATAATAGTCATCATCTATCACGGCTATTTTAGTGCCGCTCTCATCCTCAATAAACTCAAAGAGGAAATTGTCCTGCGAATAAACTGTAGTCACCATTATTTCTCCGTTGCCGCGGTCCAGATCTTCAGGCAGGCCGATTTTCTTGTGCAGAAAATATTCATACACATTGACTCTCTTTACTTTATATCTGATATCCTTGAATATCTTGTTTCCAAACACCAAAGCATTCTGTGAAAATCCGACAGTATCACCTTCCATTGGAGCAGTTTCACCGGCAACTCCCGTTGTGCTTTCAGAGGGGCTGCTCTCCAGCATCCAGGTCCCGGCAAAGGGCACCTCCTGGATGGAAGGACTCGCTATCCTGTCGGCATTTTCCGGCACGGCAAGAGAGCACCCCGATAATATGAATGCTGTGATAGTCAGCAGAAGAAATATGTAATATGAAGCAGCTGAAATCTTTCTCATACCTTCACTCCCTTTATAACAGCGGGAATTCGGATAACCACTCTGGTGCCCTTGCCGAAAGTGCTGTAGATCGATAGGCTGCCGCCCATAAGCTTGATTATCTCATCACATATGGACAGGCCAATTCCGCTTCCGAGCTTGCTTTTCCTCCCCTTGAAGAATTTCTCCTTTATATATGGCAGCTCATCCCCCGGGATGCCGCATCCTGTATCACTTACAGTAAATATGACCTCTCCTCCGCTCACCACGGACTTAAAGAGCACGCTGCCCCCTGAGGGGGTAAATCTGAAGGCATTGTCCAGCACATTGATTATCACCTGCTTGAGCCTGTTGCCGTCGGTCTGTATCTCCGGCAGCTCGCCCTCCACCTCCACGCTGAAATGCAGACCGTCCCTGGCTGCCCTTGGAGCCAGCTGTCTGCCTACGGTGCTGACAAATTCCTCAAGCTGCACATTTTCTTTTCTGATGGTAAGCTTTCCGGATACCAGCCTCGAAATGTCCAGCAGCTCCGCCACCATTGCCGTGAGCCTGTCACATTCCTTCTCTATGATATCAAGGCCGGTCTTGTGCAGCTCCCTGTCCTCTCCGCCGACCTCCATCAATGTAACGGCCCAGCCCTTGATCGATGTCAGAGGTGTCCTCAGTTCATGGGAAATGGATGAAATGAATTCGTTTTTCACCATGTCCCGCTTGTTGATCTCATCCGCCAGATAGTTCAATGTATCGGACAGCTTCCCTATCTCATCATTATGGATCTTCTTGCTTCGTATATTGATATCTCCCGATGCCATCCGGGCAGCAACGTCAGTGATCCTCTTCAACGGATCCACGATGGAATTGGACAGCAGGAAGCTCAGACCTATGGAAATCACAGCAACAACGACACCAATTATGATGAATATCCTGGAAACGGACCTGACATCCTCATCCACGCCCTTCAGCGTACTGATGAAGCGAAGCACTCCCACCGCCTCACCATCGACAGTCAGCGGGCTGGAAACAGCCATAATGCCATGACTGTCATAGGACACCTTTCCGGACCATGCTCCCCTGCCGGTCTCAAGAGCTTTTTCCACATCAGGCATCCTTTCGTTCTCTCCGGGGATATAGCCTATCGAATCCATCAGCACCCTGCCTTTGGTGTCGAGTATCTGGACCTGGGCGCTTGTTTGCTTCCAGAAGGTATCCACATTATTCATTACGTTGTCGGAAAGGGACGCATCAGAAAAATACCTGGCGTACATCTCACAGGATATCCTTACCTGATTGTAAAGGTTAGCCTCCAGGTTGCTGTAATAATTGACACGGACAATGTTTATCATCAATGCTTCCAAAACAAGCACCGTGAGAATTATGATCATTATGATGCCAATGGTCATTCTTTTTCTGATACTCAGAACCATCAGATAACTCCCGGCTTTACAGCCTTAACCGACACAAATCATTGTCGCCCCGTGTAACATCTCTCACGGCTCTCACTTATCGCACCATCTGTATCCGTATCCCCAGACGGTTTCGATATAACGCGGCTTTGACGGGTCCTCCTCGATTTTTTCTCGTATCCTTCTTATGTAAACATCCAGGGTCTTGAGATCGCCAAAGTAGTTTTTGCCCCACACAGAGTTGAAAAGCTCATTGCGGCTCAATGCCCTGCCAACGTTTGACATAAACATCTTCAAGACTGAGAATTCGGTAGGGGTCAGCTCGATCTCCCGGCCGTCCTTGAAAAACTTTTGTGACTTCAGATCCATAACGAGATTCTTGTATTCCAAAGGAACATCCTCAGGCAGCTTTGACCTCTCCATCCTTCGAAGGACCGTATTTATCCTTGCAGTCAGCTCCCTTGGATTGAAGGGCTTGACCATGTAGTCATCCGCCCCCAGCTCCAGGCCTGTTATCTTGTCTATATCCTGTCCCCTGGCCGTCAGCATTATTATGATGAGCTCAGGCATCCGGTCCCTGAGTCTGGTGCACACCTCAAAGCCATCGATCCCGGGCAGCATCACATCCAGCACCAAAACGTCGGGCTTGTATGCCTCGGCCATTTCCACGGCTTTTTCCCCGGTTTCCGCTTCCAGCACATCAAAGCCGCTTCTCTCCAGATTTATTGCTATGAATTTTCTAATGGATGCTTCATCTTCAACAACCAAAACCTTGACCTTTACTTCGTTCATTCCGGTACCCCGTTTTACATAAAAATAATATGATACTATAATTCTACAATATTTTCGGCATAGCTTCTATCAATATCATAGAAATGTCCCTGTTATTTTATTGAAGCATATGTTTTTATATCAAGAGATCTTTTTAGATTCATGGGCAGCCTGTCTGCTGATTTCGGAGGCTGTCCGGTAGATGCATGCATAAAGATTTCCTATGTCGGCTTTTTTTGTCAGCAAATCAAAGGTCCTGACAAAAACCTCCTGTGTCAGCTGACCGGCTTCGAATTCATTCCCGCATTCGCTTAGCAGAAAATTGTAGACCCTGGCCTGATGAGGGCCCGTCAATTCTTCAAAAGCTTCTACTCCGCCATTTTTGGCGGTTTCTAAAAGTTGCTGTTCGTGATCGCTCATGTCTGCCGCCTCCATATTTATAATACATTCCGATGGGAAATAATTATTTAACAATTGGTTAAAATTTTCAAATATTATATTTAATTGGATGGTGTTGTCATAAATCAGCGCTTGTGCAATTTTTACTTAAATACATGGAGATATTATGTTATTATATTTACGTTGAACTATCACATGACTCAAGGAGGGATAGCATTGTCAGATACGATAAAACAGATCGCAGACCGTATCCGGGAAGTCAGGGAAGTTTCCGGCATCACAGCAGATACATTGGCACACAGGCTCAATTTACCGCTGGATGTATATCTGAAATATGAGGATGCCCAGGAAGGCATTCCGATATCGACTCTTTACCAGATAGCAGGTATATTGAAGGTCGAGCTCACCGAGCTTCTGACCGGCTCGACGCCCCGGCTTCACAGCTATTGCCTGGTAAGAAACGGCGAAGCGCCGTATATAGAGCGTTATAAGGGATACAGATTCCAAAGCCTTGCCTTCAGCTTTATGAACAAGAAGGTCGAGCCTCTTCTTGTGACCATAGACCCTGAAGAAAATAAAAATATGTCACTTGTGACACATCCGGGCCAGGAGTTCAACTTCGTGCTGGAAGGTCATATCAAGGTGATCCTTGGCGGCAGGGAGCTGATATTGGGGCCTGGTGATTCGCTGTATTTCGACCCCACGATACCCCACGGTCAGACTGCGGCGGATGGAAAGCCCGGAAAGTTTCTCACTGTGATTTTAAATGACAAAGAGTAACTGTCCTCGACACAGTGCCGCTATACATTACATGAAGGAGTAAATAGAACATGCTAGAGAGATTCGTGCCGCGTTTGGATTTTGACTCATATGAAGACTTTAAGAAAAACTACAAAGTGAATATACCTGAAAACTTCAACTTCGCCTACGATGTGATAGACCAGTGGGCGGCTGAATGTCCGGACAAGACAGCCCTGGTTTGGTGCAATGATCATAATGAGGAGCGCATATTCTCCTTTGGTGATATGAAGAGATTGAGCGACAAAGCTGCAAACCTGTTCAGATCCCAGGGCATTTCAAAGGGTGATGTGGTGATGCTGCTGCTGAAAAGGCGCTGGCATTACTGGGTTTGCACACTGGCTCTGGAGAAGGTCGGAGCCATTTCAGTCCCCGCTACTGTACAGCTGACAAAGAAGGATATCGTTTACCGCAACAATGCGGCATCGGTAAAAATGTTGGTATCTGTCGATGACCATGAAATACTGTCGTTTATAGAAGAGGCCCTGGATGAATCCCCCACAGTCAAATGCAAGGCCATTGTCGGGGAATCCAGGGATGGCTGGCTTGACTTTGATGCAGAGCTGGAAAAGGCTTCAGAAGACTGGACAAGACCTACCGGAGCCGATGCTGCAGGCGGACATGACAACATGCTGATGTACTTCACCTCGGGAACGACAGGCATGCCCAAGATCGTTGTACATGATTTCATCTACCCCATCGGTCATATAGTCACAGCCCACTACTGGCAGCAGCTGGGCAGCGAAGGGCTGCATCTGACAGTATCCGAATCTGGCTGGGCAAAATGTGCCTGGGGCAAGATATACGGCCAATGGATATGCGGAGTCGCGATTTTTGTCTATGATATGGATAAATTCGTTCCGGAAAAGCTGATGCATATGATGGAAAAGTACAGGATCACTTCCTTTTGTGCACCGCCGACCATATACCGCTTCCTTATAAAGGAGGATCTGTCCAAATACGACCTTTCAAGCGTCAAAATGGCCTGTACAGCCGGCGAGCCGCTGAACCCCGAGGTTTACAACCAGTTTAGAAGATCCACGGGACTTAAGATAATAGAGGGCTTCGGTCAGACAGAAACCACTGTCCTTTGCGCCAATTTCCAGTGGATCGACCCTAAACCGGGCTCCATGGGCAAGCCATCCCCCTTGTATGATATCGATATAGTGGATGATGACGGCAATCCCTGCCCCCCCGGTGTCGAAGGCAGGATCATTATAAAGGGACTTGATGACAGCTTGCCTCCCGGACTGTTCAAGGGCTATTACCGGGACGAGGAAGCCACATCCCGTGTATGGAGCAATGGCATATATGACACAGGAGATGTTGCCTGGCAGGATGAGGAAGGTTACTTCTGGTTCGTAGGGCGCTCAGACGATGTCATTAAGTGCTCCGGCTACAGGATAGGCCCCTTTGAAGTCGAAAGCGCACTGATGGAGCATCCTTCTGTCCTTGAATGTGCTGTCACCGCAGTACCCGATCCCATCAGAGGGCAGGTAGTCAAGGCTACCATAGTGCTTGCCAGGGGATGGCAGGGCAGTGATGTCCTTGCAAAGGAGCTGCAGGAGCACGTGAAAAACATCACAGCACCATATAAATATCCCAGGATCGTCGAATTTGCCCACGAGCTTCCAAAAACAATAAGCGGCAAAATAAAAAGAAAAGAAATACGTCAGAATGACATGGAAGGAAAGTAATACTAAAAGGGACGGGGTCCAGCCCCGTCTCTTCTGTTTATTCTGTCTTAATTGCCTCCAGGGCGCTGAGCTTCATAGCTCGTCTTGCAGGCATAAAGCCTGAAATGATGCCCACGAGTGTAGCAAAGCCAAGGGCCAGAAGCGCCAGCCAGGCCGGGATCAACGATACGATGCTGTCCTGGCTGGGTCCATAGTAATAGCCACCTCCGAACAGCCCTCCCGCAAAGCGGTTGAGCAGCGCGGAGGCCCCGTAGCTGAACCCAAGTCCCAGCAAGCCTCCGAAGAATCCGATGATGGCCGCCTCTATAAGGAACAGGTTCCTGATGTCTCCGAGCATACAGCCCAAAACCTTCATGACACCTATCTCCCTGGTCCTTTCATATATGGACATGACCATTGTATTGGTGATGCCGATGGCCGCAACAAACAGTGAAATGGCGCCGATGCCGCCGAGAACAGCCTGCATGGTGGCAGATGTCTCCTGCATGCTCTTGAGCACATCGGTAAGGCTGTACGCGCCATAACCCATCTCCTTTATCTGATCCTGTACCTTCTGTACATTGTTCATGTCCGTTACCTTTACCTTGACCTGCGAATAACCCTCCTGCTGAGAACCGCCTGGACGTGGTCCCATTGAACCCTGGGCCCGCTCATTCTCCTTCATTATCTTCTTGAGATATTCGATATTCATGAAAATGGAGTAAGCCCTCTCATCCTGAGATTCTTCAAGAATGCCCACGCCCTTGACCTTGTACAGCTTGGGCTTCTTGTTTCCTCCTTCGGATCCGCCCGTTCCGCCGGGTCTGCGCTCTCCGTAGCTAAAGTCGAAAGTCAGGACCAGCTTGTCGTTGAGTACATCGACATCAGGCTCCGGTCTCTCTACTCCATCGCCCATGTAGCCGCCAAAATATACGTATCCGCCGCCGTAGTTGTTTCTGGCTCTGGGATTATAGAAGTCATATGGGGTGTTGCTGCCAAAAAGCAATGCCGTTGTATCATCCTCTGTCAGCATCCTGCCTTTGGCAGTTTTATATCCAAATGCCTCCAGGGCATTAGGATCCACGCCCATTATATTGGCATACATAACATATTTACCGGATACCAGCCTCAGTCCCGTCTGAAGAAAGGGAGTCACAGCTTCCACTCCTTCGATGGCGGCTATTTTTGCAACAGCCTTGTCATCAAGTACATTCTGTCCCGAGTATCCTCCGCCCCTGCCGTCCTCGATAAAGTACCAGGGATTGACATCGATGACATTAAGGCTCCCCATGCTGCTCAGCTGCCGTCTGAAGCTCTCGTTCATACCGATGCCAAGTGAGAGCATAACCACGATCGCCGACGTGCCGATCAAGACGCCAAGTATCGTCAGGATGGATCTGGTTTTTCTTCTCATGAAGTTTTTAAAAGCAAGCCTTATTATGTCACGTTTATTCATCCAGGCTCAATTCCTTTCTCCTCACGTGCCTCTTCCTGAGTATGATAAATACTACCGCCGCCACGACCAACACACCTGCGCCTATGCCGACATATACCCAGACGCTGGCCCCGGCGGGCCCGCCCGGCATGCCCGGCATGGGCTTTCCGTGCATCCCCGGATCGACCATATCAAGAGGGAAGTCTCCCCCGTCAAAGGGCCCCTGCTGCATCTCCATCACATTGATATCGAAATCCTTGCGGATCTCCGTCTTCTTGCCGTTTGAATCCTCAAAGGCAAACAGTACGGCACCCTTCTGCTGCCCCGGCATCATCGGGGTGAACTGTGCATCGAAGAAATCCGTCCTTCCGGATTCGAAGTTGCCGACATAATAGCTCAGTCCCTGGCCCTCGAAATCACCCTCGACAGATACCATGAGATTGTACAGCGTTGATTTGCCCATATTGTAAAAGTCGAGATATAACGATATGGGCTGTCCGACAAATGTCTCCGTCATCATATTGAGCTCGCCGGTCACCAGTCTGGGATTCTGCAGTACTCTTACACTCATGGTCTCCTTTGCGGTATACGGGTTTCCTTTTTCATCCTCATATTCAAAATTGACCGTCAGCATGTATGATTTTTGTTCGGCATCCGGCTTGACATGCAATACCAGCTCCCGCTCTATGTTCGTGGTCCTGGGTATGCTTTCAACGTAGAATGTATTTCCCGAATCAGTCGGTGTAAATGTACCGTCGTCGGATGTGACAGTTACCTTGATATTGGATACATCCACGGTCTTGCTCGTATTCAGGAAGGACATCTTGAGTGTGAAGTCCTCTCCTGCATTGACGGGGAACGGATCCATTGAGTAGTTGTCTATTATGATCCTTGGAACAGTCTTGCCTGCATCGTTTTCAATAAATACGCCAATATACTGGGATGCATTGAATTTGGTCCCGAAGGCATCCTCATATTCTACATTGAGGGCTATGGGATAATTCTTCGTAGGTGTGTCATCGGCCGCAAACAGCTTGAATGATATCTTCTGGGTCTTGTTTCCTGCAAGCTCCGTCAGATACACAGGATTCATGGACCTTGTGACGATGCCTGCATCCGCCCCAAGTGTTACCTTGATGTTGCGGGCCGATGCGCCGCCATTGTTCTTGAGGTCAAAGCCTACTGTGAATTCCTGGCCGGGTACAACTGCATTCTGGGGAGATGCGATCTGATCGAACACGATGTTCGGTCTGGAGCCCTCTCCATCACCGGCAGGCACAAATATCTGATTATTGTCGGTATAGTCATTGCCTGCGGCGTCCTTGTACTCAAACTTCACTGACAGTTCATTGCTGCCGGCGGCGCCTGATGCAGGCGGCATCAGTTCATAGGCGATGGTGACCGTGCCGTTTCCGCCTATGCTGTTCACATATTTGACATCGGTGGAATTGTATGCGGTAAAGCCGCCGCTTTTCAGTCCTCCTAATGTGACCTTTATATCATCTGCCTTAAGGTTTCCGAGGTTTTTCAGAGTCAGCTCGAGGGTAACAGCGTCAGCCACTGTAGCCGAAGGCTTCACCGCTATGCCGGCAACCGTCAGCCTTGGGCTGATATTGTTGTTCTCGATCTTGAAATAGACAGTTTCTGTATATTCGGGGAAACTGACATCATAGGAATTTTCATATTCGAATTTCAGCGTCAGAGGAAATATCCCCTCAGGTGAGGTCTTATTCGTCTTGATATCAAATACCACTTCCTTTGAGCTATCTCCTTCGATACTTTCAACAGTCTGCCAGAGATCATAATTCTCAAGGACCAAAGGTGCTTTGGAAGGATCCGCCATGACCAAAGACACTTTTACATTCTTAGCCCGATAGGAACTGATGTTTTTGACATTATACTTCAGCGTGTATGATGCTCCGGCTGCTATTATCGGCATCCTGCCGGAATTGTCGACAGTAAGTCTTGGCCTGTATTTCGAATTGTCAGTATCTCCGCCGCCGGAAGGTGGTGTCTTGTCGGTAGGCATGGCTTCTTTTATGTACAATGTCTGTGTTTCAGTGTACTCTTCCGAACCAATAAAATATTTAAACCTCAACGTCAGCGTGTTGCCGGTGCCTTTATATACCAACTTATACCCGGATGAAATCAGTTCTGCATTGGATTCAGAGATATCAAGCTCAGGCAGCGAATAAAAATTAGTATATAAGGGATCGCCATAAAAGTCTGAAGACTGATCTATGTCGACATAAATTTTCTCCAGCTTGCTTATCGATCTATTACTGACTTTTATCATTAAGTCAATTGAATCGCCTTCACGAATTTTTGAAGGAGCTCCCCCATATCTATCTATTTTGATGTTATCACCCTGGCTTATTGCGCCGTATGCGACTGTGCTGCTAAACACCTGCAGGCACAGCATCAGCACCGCTAATAATATTGTCAGCTTCCTCATTTGAAACCCTCCTGGCATTAATAATGTCGATTTTTTCTATATTACCGTCCAGTATATGGACGATTCTATCCGCATAGCCGGCAATTTCCAAATCGTGGGTCACTATGACCAGCGTCTGGTTATTCTCCCTTGCCATTTCTGTGATCAGCCCCATGACCTCCTTTGTGGTCCTGGAGTCCAGATTGCCCGTAGGTTCATCGGCAAACACGATCTCCGGCATGGCAACAAAGGCTCTTGCAATACCCACCCTCTGCTGCTGGCCGCCGCTCATCTGTGAAGGCTTGTGCTTTATGTGTGTCTCAAGTCCGACTGCCTTGAGCATATCTCTTGCCTTCTTGTCCCTGACAGATTTGGACAGCCCTTTAAAGGTCAGCGGCATACTGACGTTTTCGAGAGCGGTGAGCATAGGCAGCAGGTTATAGGACTGGAACACAAAGCCCAGATGCTCCTGTCTGAATTTGGCCAGCTTCTTCTCACTCATTTTTTCAATTGCCTGGCCCTTTATCCTGATAGTGCCCTTTGTAGGTTTTTCCAGGCCGGCCATCAGGTTGAGCATTGTGGACTTGCCTGAGCCCGAGGTGCCCAGAAGGCAGCAGAATTCGCCTTTTTTGATGCTCAGGCTGACATCGTCCAGCGCGATCACCTTCTCTTCGCCGATCCTATATACCTTTCTGAGATTTTTCAATTCGATTATGTTTTCCAAGCTGCGTTCAATCTCCTTTTTAATTCTTTTACCCACGATATTGAATAATTACAATACATAACAGACCAAGTAATTAGACTAAAGTGGTTTCAAAATTGTTCCTTATTTAATAAATAATTTTGATTATTGATTTTTGAATTGCATATCACACAACTGCCTGTACACACCATTATACTCCAGTAATTCCGAATGGTTTCCCGACTCGACGATTTTTCCGTCCTGTATGACCAGTATCTTATTGGCCTTTTTGACGGTGGAAAGCCTGTGGGCCACAACGATGATGGTCCGGTTTTCAGCCAGCTCCTGTACAGCCTGCTGTATCTTGGCCTCGGTTTCAACATCGACGGCAGCTGTCGCTTCATCCAGTATAAGTATGGGGGTATTGCGAAGAACTGCCCTGGCAATGGACAGACGCTGCTTCTGTCCCCCTGACAGCTTGACTCCCCTTTCTCCTATGACCGTATCATAGCCCTCCGGCATTTCGATGATGAATTCATGGGCCCTTGCGGTTTTGGCAGCCTGGATGATCTGCTCCTTTGTGGCGCCCTTGCTGCCGTATGCGATATTTTCAGCCACCGTACCGTTAAACAGGAATATGTCCTGCAAAACGATGCTTATCTGGCTGCGCAGCGATGAAAGAGTGATGTCCTTCAGATCTCTGCCATCCAGCGTGATCTGTCCGGAATCCGGCTGATAGAAACGCGCGATAAGGCTGATAACCGTCGTCTTCCCGACTCCGGTAGGACCGACCAGAGCAACCATTTCGCCGGGTGCGGCCCGAAAGCTTATATTCTGCAGAACAGGCACATTATCGATATAGCCAAAGCTCACATCGTCAAATACGATATCTCCATTGCTCTTAGTGATGTCAACGGCCTCCGGGCTGTCCTTGATGTCGGGCTCAGTATCAAGGACCTCAAATACCCTTTCCGCACCGGCCACTGCCTGCTGCAGGTCCTCAATGACTCTCGCCAGAGCGCCTATGGGCTGATAGAAAAGGCTCAGGTACAGAATGAAGCCGACTATATCCGATACCGACAAATTTCCCTCCAGGGCCAGCCAACCCCCGAACATTACCACGATAACCGTTCCGAAGGAGCTCACGGCTTCAACTGCAGGATGGAATATTGCGCTCAGCTTCAATGCGTGGAGTATGGATTGGTTATAGTTTTGCGCACCCTTCTTTACCCTGTTTTTCTCCTTTGGCTGCTGATTGAATACCTGTATTTCCTTCATTCCTGAGATGTTATCCTGAAGCGTGGCGTTCAGCTCGGCAAGATTTCCCTGTGCCGCTCTGAAATTCGGTCTCACCTTCTTTATGAAGACCCAGCTGCCCAGCAGAAGAAATGGTATTGGTATCAGGGTCATCAGCGCCAGATACACACTCCTGGTAAACAGGATCACACCTACCCCTATGACGACCAATGCATTGGCAAACAGCTCCGGTATAACATGAGCTATCAGCATCTCAAAGGTAGCGGTGTCGTTTGTTGTCCTTGACATGAGCTGGCCCGTCTGCTTGTCCTGGTAATATCTGAGGGACAGCTTCTGGAGATGGTCATATACCTTTACTCTCATGTCTGCCACCAGGTTCCAGGCGGCCTTGTGGCTCAGGTAGCTGTTGAGGAATCTGAACAGTATCCTGAGCAGATATGTCCCTGCCAGGATCAGTGCCAGATTGCGGATGGCCGCCATGGAGCTTTCATCAAAGCTGCCCGACAGTATATCTATAAGATCCGTTATCAATTTGGGACCTATAAGATTCAAAACAGTTATTGCTATAATGCTGACAGCTGAAATGACCAACAGATGCCAGTATGACCTTGCATATTTGACAAGCCTGAGTATGTTTTTCATGTCTACCTCGCAATGGAATTAATTATTTATCTTCTATCTATTATAACGCATCATTCAAAGAAAAAATTTCGATTGTAGAAATTTTTTCATACCTCTGCGCGTTTCAACGAGGCATAAGATATGCTCGCATCGTTATAACGCATCATTCAAAGAAATTTTAATTTAAGAAATATTTTATTGCTTCAGCAGCGTTGCAGCAGGGCACCACATTCTTTGGACCCAAGAGAACTGTATTCCAGCTTTAGGGACTCTGCTTGGATCAATCGGTGATTCCCTGCGAAAAAGCCAAAAAAATAGGATGAAATTGCTTCCATCCTATTTTCTGAGGAGTTTGAGTATAACAATTAAACAATTTATCAATGATCAGTCCCGGTCTCCAGGTGCATCAGCCGCATTTGCTGAAGCCGCAGTGCCTGCAGATCACGCAGCCGCCCTCATGCTCCACCGCTTTGCCGCAATCAGGGCAATTTGCCATATGAAGGGTGTCACTTATACTGTAGCTGTTGCTCTTGTCGTTCAGTACATCCGCAGCTTGATGATGTTCATCATATACCGGTGAGTTGCCTGTAGGTCTCGGGATAAAATCCAGCTTCCAGGTATCGGACTTTGTTTTTGCCACCGCACTCTTTCTGGCATGTGCGTTGCCGTTTGTATTGTCCAAGCTGTCATTCCCGTTTCCGTTCTGCAGCTTGTATACCTTTTCTATCAGACGGCCTATTGCATCCGGGCAGGATAATACCCTTAGGTCCTTCTGCCTTATCGTCGACGGACATCTTATTCCCTTGAGCTGTTCAACTATGGATTTTGCATCGATCCCGGATCTCAGTGCAATCGACACCAGTCGGCTCGTAGCCTCGGACTGTGATGGGCAGCCACCTGCTCGGCCTGTATTGGTGAACACTTCGCAAATGCCGTTTTCATCATAGTTTACAGTTATGTAAAGGTTTCCGCAGCCTATCTTGACCTTTTCGGTAAAGCCCGTGGTGATATCCGGACGCGGTCTCGGTTCGATCCAGGCTGCAATCCTTGAAGCCTCGCTGCTCATCGCTCCGTCGGCCGGCGCCGCAGCAGCTTTATCTGCATCCTTTTCCTTTCCCTTGACCTCGCCGATGTTGAGCACCTGCATCTCACGGCTGCCGTCTCTGTAGATAGTGACTCCCTTGCAGTATGTACTGTAGGCCAGCTCGAATACCGCCTTGACATCCTCGCGGGTCGCATCATGACTCAGATTGACCGTTTTAGACACAGCGTTGTCAGTATATTTCTGGAAGGATGCCTGCATCTTGACATGCCACTCAGGCGATATGTCATGAGCCGTGACGAATATTTCCTTTATGCTTTCCGGTATCTCATCAAACTCAGCGAGAGAGCCTTTTTCAGCTATACGCCTCATCAGGTCATCCGAATAGAAGCCCCCTTGCTCAGATGCCGCTTTGAAAATGGGGTTGACCTCGATCAGCTCGTCGTTGTCCATGACATTTCTGATGTATGAAATAGCAAATATGGGCTCGATGCCGCTGGAACAGCCTGCTATTATGCTCAGCGTCCCCGTAGGCGCTATAGTAGTGGTGGTGGCATTTCTCACCCTGACACCGAGTTCTTTGTAAATGCTCTTGTCGAACATAGGGAAGACTCCCTTTTTCTTTGCAAGCTCGATAGATGCATTTCTGGCTTCGTCCTGAATGAAGTGCATTATTTTTTCAGACAGCTTTATTGCCTTGTGCGAATTGTAGGCAATGCCTAGCCTGCAGAGCATATCGGCCCAGCCCATGACACCAAGGCCTATCTTTCTGGTGCTTCTTGTCATATCGTCGATCTCAGGCAGAGGATAACGGTTTACATCAATAACGTTATCAAGGAAATGGACTGCCTTTCTGACTACACTTCCAAGCTTGTCATAGTCGACCTGGACCTTTTTCCCGTCTGTTTTTGTCATCAGATTCAGGTTTATCGATCCCAGATTGCATGCCTCGTAAGGCAGCAGGGGCTGTTCGCCGCATGGGTTGGTGCTTTCGATCTCACCCAATTGGGGCGTTACATTGTCCTTGTTGATCCTGTCAAGGAATACGATGCCCGGCTCACCATTGTTCCAGGCGTTGTCAATGATCATATCGAAGATCTCTCTTGCATTCTCTTCTCTGACAGGTTTATTTGTTTTTGGATCGATGAGATTATATGTAAGTCCTTTTTCCGCAGCCTCCATAAACTCTTCGGTCAAAGCGACGCTGATGTTGAAATTTGTAATATCCTTGTTGTCCTGCTTGCAGGTGATGAATTCACGTATGTCGGGATGGTCCACCCTGAGGATGCCCATGTTGGCGCCCCTTCTGGTCCCTCCCTGCTTAACTGCTTCAGTTGCGGCATTAAATACCTTCATGAAGCTTATGGGTCCGCTGGCAACTCCGCCTGTGGAGTTCACAGACGCTCCCTTGGCTCTCAGTCTGGAGAAGCTGAAGCCCGTGCCGCCGCCGCTTTTGTGTATGAGCGCCGCACTTTTGATGGAGTCGAATATACCCTCCATCGTATCCTCGATGGGCAGCACAAAGCATGCACTAAGCTGTCCGAGAGGCCGTCCCGCATTCATAAGAGTGGGTGAATTAGGCAAAAACTCAAGATTTGCCATTAATTCAAAGAATTCCTTTTCGATTTTTTTTAGCTCTGATGCTGATACGTAAGATTTGTCTGCCGCAGCAATAGCCTTGGCTACCCGTTTGAACATACCTTCGGGGTCTTCAAGAAGTTTACCAGTTTCGTCCTTGGTGAGGTACCTTTTTTCAAGGACCTTTACTGCGTTCTCCGATAAATTCATGTCTTGGCCTCCTCGAACTTGACACTATATTTAGTATAGTTAATTTTCCCTGGCACAGTATATTGTATCACTTTTACAGAACAAGTCAATATGGAAGAGGCAAAATTAATTAGGAAATATGACCTATTGCATAATGATGCACAATATGCTCCATATGATAAAAAGCGTTTTTCAGCACTGTATCGCCGGGACCGTATCATATGTCTCGCTTTTTTTTCAACAATTTTCACCTAACCACCGGCAAA
>JAAYPO010000060.1 GCA_012519745.1 Clostridiaceae bacterium
ACTTTGCAGCTATGTCTGTCCCGCAGGGCGAAACCTCTCTGCCAGGGTCTTGGAGGCAAAAGCAGCTGTTTCCCGTCATTAGTTTCCCGGCATTATTATTATAATGAAGAAAGAATCGATATATTTGTTTATTATCTGGTTATGGCACCGGTACCGCCTTATAATGATATTGTACCGGATATCCAGTACGACGCGGCTTCCGGAGCCGACTCTCTTGCAGAAAGGAGTGGTCTGAGTTGAAGATTGAAACGGAGGTGGCCATCAACTGATGGCCGCACTAAAGGGTCTGCTGAGCCATATGGCCTAGCAGACCCTTTTTATTTATTCTCTTCTTGTTGTACAATAGTATCCGGATGAAAATACTGAATTCGGGGTGTGTTATGAGATTTTAAATTTTCAGACTAAATGATATAAATGTAGTATGATTTATTAGAACTACAATATTGATTATTATGGAGGACTTGTATGAAGACAATAGGGAATATACTATGGCTGTTGCTGGGTGGTATTATACTGTCTGTATTATGGGTTATTTCAGGGATTGTTCTTTGTGTTACGATAATAGGTATCCCATTCGGAATACAGTGCTTTAAAATCGCAGGTCTTGTATTATGGCCTTTTGGCAAGGAAATAGAGCTGGGCAATTTCGGCGCCGGAGGCTTGCTGTTCAATATAATATGGCTGATCTTATTCGGTTGGGAATTTGCTCTCATGCATTTATCTATCGGTTTGATATTTTGCATCACCATAATAGGGATACCCTTTGGACTGCAGCATTTTAAACTTGCCAAGCTGGGGATACTGCCATTTGGCGCTGAAATAAGGTAACATGGCAATATTTTTATCTGTAGGGGAGTCTCCGATTTTTTATATACGATTACGCGAAATATAAATTTCGCGTAATCGGGAGGAGTATTATTGAATAATTTATATAATTGTTATAATATTGATATATAACGCTTAAGCATATCTAACGATGTGCTGTTTCCATTGTGAGGTCTACAAATGAAAAATATTAATGATTTTGAAATGTTCCCTATTTTACGTGATTTCCTCAGCTATATGCTGACTATCAAAGGAAAATCTCAAAATACCGTTCAGGTCTATTTTTATGATCTGAGAGTTTTCTTTCGCTTTATGAAGCTTCACAGAAAAATCGTGGATAAAAATACTGAGTTTGATAGTATCCCGATTGCTGATATCGATCTGGATCTTTTAAGGACTATCACATTAAGTGATCTTTACGCATTCCTTGCCTTTGTCAGTAATGAACGTGATAATTCATCCTATTCCAGGGCTCGTAAGGTTGCCAGCCTGAGGTCCTTCTTCAAGTATATTTCTTTAAGGGCCAAATTACTGGATGTCAATCCTGCCGCTGAATTGGAATCCCCGAAAATCATCAAGCGTCTGCCAAGGTATTTGAATGTCGAAGAAAGCAAACAATTGCTAAATTCCATAGACGGCCAGTTTTCCGAGCGTGATTTTGCAATAATTACCATATTTTTGAATTGTGGACTGCGATTATCCGAACTAGTTGGCATAAATTTGAATAATATCAAGGGTTCATCACTCAATGTCATCGGCAAAGGCAACAAAGAGCGCAATGTTCCGCTCAATCAAGCCTGTATCAAGGCTTTGGAGGCTTACATGCGGGTCCGTCCCGTGGACGGAGTCAAAGACAGGAACGCACTGTTTTTAAGTGGACGCAAGCAGCGGATCAGCAAGGAATCTGTTCAGAAGATCGTAAAAAAGTACATAAAAGTAGCAGGCCTGGATCCTGACCGCTATTCTACCCACAAGCTGCGCCATACAGCCGCCACATTGATGTATAAGTATGGACATGTGGATATACGTTCCCTTCAGGAGCTTCTGGGCCATGAAAGTATTTCCACAACCCAGATATATACTCATCTGGACAGCAATCAGCTAAGGACTGCCGTCGAAAGCAATCCCCTGGCCGATTTCAAAAAAGATTTCCCGGACTGATATTTACTTGTGCCTTAAAGTTAACTATAATTATAGGGATCAAAAGCAAACGTGTCATGGAACAGTTTGTGTTTTTTATGAGTCTTATAATAAAGGCATCAGTGATTATGATCGTATTATTTATATAAATGAGGTCGTTCAGATGAATTCACGCAAGTTCTACTTGGTATTGACAATAATCATAACAACCGTACTTTTTGTTTCAGGATCAGGTATGCTCTATTATATAAACAACCATTTAGTAACAGCCAGTCAGGATGTATTCGCATCTGTGGGAACAAGCGAGGCTATAAATGATATTATTGAGCCGCTGCTTCAGTCAAAGGAGCCCTTTAATGTCCTTTTGCTTGGCGGCGACAAGGTCAGCAACAGTTCTGATACGATGATGCTTGCCAATTTTGATCCGGAAACCTTTAAGATAAGCATTATGTCCATCCCCAGGGATACAAGGGTATTCATAAAGGGCAAGGAAAGAAAGATCAATTTCGCATATGCCAGCGGCGGAGTGGATCTGGCAATTCAAACAGTGTCAGAGCTGCTGGATGTCAATATTAAATATTATGCTTATGTCGATACATCTGCTTTCAGGAAAATCATCGATATATTAGGCGGTGTTGATTATTATGTGCCTGTTAATATGGATTATGACGACCCGCTGCAGAACCTTCATATCCATCTGAAAAAAGGACAGCAGACACTGAACGGCTCTCAGGCAGAACAGTTTGTCAGATTCCGCAAGCCCAATAAATGGACCAAAGAGCTGAGACAATACTATGACGGCAGTGACCTGAAAAGAAACGAAGCGCAGCAGGATTTCATACGGGAATTGATGCGTCAAAAGCTGAATCTGCAGTATCTGCCTAAGCTTACCAGCGTTATAAATACAGTGTTTGAAAATGTCACTACCAACTTTACTCTGAACGAAATCGTAAAAATGACCGGTTATGTAAGCAAATTCAAAGTTGAAAATGTGAATTTCATACCGATGCCGGGCACAACATATGATGTTTCACCCTGGTATTACATCTGTGATGTACCGGCAACCAGGCAGATAATGGCTGAGAGCTTCATATGTGACGACAGCTTTGTCACTGCAGACAGAGACAGGAAGGATTTCTATCTGACTAAGGCTGCGAAATATTCCCCGCCAAAGCCTGCACCAAAGGAAGAAGCTGAGGAGAATCCATCCAACGGCGAAACCTCTATCACAGGCTCAGATCAGGATCCGTAACAAGTAATTGCAAATTTGAGCAAATAACCCTTTGTCCATAATAAAAAACATGAAATCCAGTCGTTTGGCCGGACTTCATGTTTTTGTATTAACATATTATTTCAATGTGCAGAAGACTTTGTAGGCTTTATAGGTAGTGTAAATATCAACCTTGCTGGTTATTTCAAATGGCGAGTGCATAGAGAGAACAGCTATGCCGCAGTCAAGTACATCAATACCGAGATTTGCTGCGTACTGGGCTATCGTTCCTCCCCCTCCCTCATCTACCTTTCCAAGTTCACCGGACTGCCAGATTATATCATTGTCGTTGAAAAGCTTCCTTACTTCACCGACAAACTCTGCACTTGCATCACTTGCATCGTATTTTCCTCTGGAGCCTGTGAACTTCTGCAGTACAATACCTCGGCCAAGGTATGTAGCATTTCTCTTTTCAAATACACTGTCATAGTTGGGATCCACTGCCGCATTTACATCGGCAGACAGCATTTTTGATCCGGACAGGCATGAACGCAGCTTGAGATCAGAATAGCTGTCCTCCGACAATGCGATTATGTTTGCCAGGAAATCCTGGAGCAGGTTCGACTGCGCTCCTGTGTTGCCCATGCTTCCTATTTCCTCTTTATCTGTCAGCAAGCACACGGCAGTACGCTGGGGAGTATCGATTTCCAGGACTGCCCTCAGCGCAGGATATGCACAGACCCTGTCATCCTGTCCATAACCGCCCACCATGCTTTTATCAAAGCCCACATCCCTCGCTTTATGCGCAGGAACTATCTCCAGCTCTGCCGACTGGAAATCCTCCTCGACTATGCCGTATTTTTTATTGAGCATGCTCAATATGTTCAGCTTTACTTTTTCTTTTACTTTGTCATCCTTGTAAGGGATCGAACCCAGCAACAGGTTAAGACCCTCTCCGGTCACAGCTTCGCTCATTTTCTTCTGCATCTGCTCACGAGCCAGATGAGGCAATAGGTCTGTTATATTGAAGACCGGATCGTCATCGCTTTCCCCTATCACTATCTCCACCGCAGATCCGTCACCCTTGATAATCGTTCCGTGGATCGCCAGCGGTATGGTCAGCCACTGGTATTTTTTCAAGCCTCCATAATAGTGGGTCTTAAAAAATGCCAGCTCCGTATCCTCGTAGAGAGGATTTTGCTTCAAATCTATCCTTGGAGCATCGATATGAGCCCCCAGGATATTTACGCCGTCTGCCAGCGGGTTATTGCCTATCACTGCAAATACCGCCGACTTTTTTCTATTGATGTGATAAACCCTGTCGCCCGGCTTCAATTTACTTTTTGAAGCTGTCAGACTGCTCAATGACTTAAAGCCTGCAGCAATTGCAGCCTTCTCAGCCTCTGCGGTAAATTCCCGTTCGGTCTTTGCCGCATTTAGAAACCTTTTATATTCTTCACAAAAATCAAAGCTTTTTGCAATAAAGTCATCACTAGCCTTTTCCCATATGTTCTTTTGCTTGTATAAAAGCTGTTCCTCCAGTTTTTGTCCTTGTGTCTTTGTATCACTCATAATGTATCCTCCTGCCTGTATTAGTTGATTCAGTAATCATGTGACTTCTATATTATATACCTTAATTTTCTTTTTATAAACCGGTATTTGCTTTTGGATTTATTCAGTGTTAATATTGATTTGTTCCTAAATTACACCCTGGAGGTGCGCGGATGTTCGACTGTCACATGCATACAAGCTTTTCCACCGATGGTCTGATGGATGCTGAAGAAGCCTGTGAAGCTGCTTTGAAGCTGGGTCTTGAAGGCATAGCCTTTACTGATCATCTGGATCATGATTATCCCGGCCCGGAGTCCTTTCTCATCGATTTCGATAAGTATTTCAGACAGATGTCCTCCATCAGTAAAAAATACGCAGACAAGCTGAAGATATTAACGGGGGTTGAGGTCGGTATACAGCCCCATGTCATTTATGAGTCTTCAGATGTCATAAGCAGCTATCCTTTTGATTATGTGCTGGCCTCAGTCCATATCATCGACCGTATGGATCCATACAGAGGCGAGTTTTATAAGGGTAAAACAAAGCTTGAGGCATATAGCAGGTATCTTGAAGAAATATATTATATGGTCTGTAATCTAAAGTCCTTCGATATGGTTGGACATTTTGAGTATATAACAAGATACGCAGATTATGCCGACATGACGTTAAGATATGCTGACCATACAGATCTGTTTGATATGATATTCAAGAAGCTTATAGAACATGGCCGCGGATTTGAGCTCAATACCGGTACCTTTAGCAAAAGCCCTGCTGTTGCAGACTATGACATTGAGGTGCTCAAAAGATACAGAGATTTGGGCGGAGAGCTGATATGTCTGGGTTCTGACGCTCATCGTACGGAACATATTGCCGCAAGGTTCCATTACTTTCTTCAGCTTATTCAGGAAGCCGGCTTTAGGTATCTGGTGCATTTTGAAAACAGAAAACCGGTATTTCATAAAATTTGAAATAATGCATGACGTAAAAAATCGGACTGACTGCAAGATCAAAAAAGCATCACAATCATGAGATATACATGTTTGTGATGCTTTATTCATATTCACTTACTCAATGATCCCGCCTCCGACAACCACATCCCCATTATAGAACACTATTGCCTGACCGGGTGTAACAGCTCTTTGCGGTTCATCAAACCTCACTTCAGCTCTTTTACCAGGCAGAGGACTGATCGTCGCCCAAGCCTCCTTTGCCGAGTATCTGATCTTCGCTGTGACCCTCATCTCATCCTCTAATCCATCTATGGAAATGAAGTTGAGATCGGATGCGGTAAGCCCGGCAGAAAACACTTCATCGGCATCTCCCAGTACTACTGTGTTGTCCTGGGGCCTTATGGCAACTACGAACTTGGGCTTGCCGAAGGAAATACCCAGGCCCTTCCTCTGCCCTACTGTATAATGGATGATCCCCTTGTGCTTTCCGATCCTGTTGCCGTCTGTATCTACAAAATAGCCCGGTTTGATATCAGCATCGGTATTCTCGATTATATACCTGCCGTAATCATTATCATCAACAAAGCAAATTTCCTGACTGTCAGGCTTGGAGGCCACGGGCAGTCCCAATTCTCTTGCCATGGCTCTGACCTGATCCTTTTCAAATTCTCCTATCGGGAAAAGCGTTTTTGAAAGCTGGTCCTGGGTCATTGTATACAGCGCATAGGTCTGATCCTTTTGAGCTGTTGCAGATTTCTTCAGCAAATATCTGCCGGCCATAGTATCATATGTTATGCGGGCATAGTGGCCTGTGGCTATATAGTCCATTCCCATAGAAACAGCCTTTGTCAGCAATGCCTCGAATTTGACAAAACGATTGCAGGCAATACAGGGATTCGGAGTCCGCCCTTTGAGGTATTCAGCCGTAAAATAATCGATGACCCTTTCCTGGAAAATATCCTTGAAGTTCAGCACATAATATTTGATACCAAGCCTGTGGGCTACTCTTCGGGCATCGTCCACAGCAGAAAGCGAACAGCATCCGCCCTCGGTCTGCTTCTGCTCCTTTAGCATGTCAGGCCAGATCTGCATTGTCACGCCTATAACTTCATATCCCTGATCCTTTAATACGGCGGCTG